>NZ_JAMYQP010000012.1:0-155788 GCF_040320945.1 Mesorhizobium sp. M0587 | reverse complement strand
CAGGGTCAGCTTGGGTTTTCCAGAGTTCGCCGGGCGGATCATCTGCTTTGGCTACGATTGGCAGGGAACCGCGTTCGCGCTCGACAATCAGAGGCTGGAGGAGGGCGAGCCGGGCGTCCTGATGTTCGAGCCGGGCACAGGCGAAGCTCTCGATGTGCCGGCCAATATCCGCACCTTTCATGAGGTCCAGCTTATACAAAACGCGGATGCTGTACTGGTTCCCAACATCTATGCAGATTGGCGGGAGGCCGGCGGGGCAGAGCCGGCCTTTGCACAATGCATAGGGTACAAAAGACCACTGTTTCTCAGCGGAGAAGATGCAATCGAGAACATGGAACTGTCGGATCTGGATGTCTACTGGCACATCATGGGCCAGATCATGGCCAAGGCCAAAGGCCTGCCGCCGGGAACGCGTTTAAATATCAAACCGCCCGAACCTGCCAAGCCACTGGTGGCGCCAACGAAATCGATACTGTCGAGATTGTGGAATTCGTTCTCCAGGTACAGGTAGTGTTTTCATGACCGGTCAATGCACCGGTCTCTGGTTTATAGTTCAGCGTTATACTGAGGTAAACTGACGGCAAAACGTGTTCGGAATTGCGGTGACAGTGCATCTTTTCGTCACCTGCCTCGCCCTCCCGGTTGACCCACCACAATGACAGTCGGACGGACATGGTAAAAGTGTACTGTCACCGTAATGCCACGTGATGCTTTGATCGAGCCATTCGTGTCAGCCGCGTCGTAGCTGGCGTCAAAGGCGTCACCAGGCAACTTTACGCGCACTGCCATCGGCTCGAACCTCTCTGCGCAAAGCAATGCTGCTCGCGCCGAGCCAACGTCCTGACATTGACTGTTTTCGGGCGGGATCGGCAAGGGCCGGCGCGCTTGAGCAGGCCACACGATCCACAATCTTCACAGCCCGCTTTCGCAGGGCATTCTCATGGAGCAAGCCTGATGGCCCGACCCGCAACCGCCGCCGTTCGCCTGTTGACCGGCGAACGCGAACCCGTGCGCCTGGCGACGACCGCGAACCTGGAGACGGTCATCGTCGACGGCGTTGCCTGGATCCAGGGCCTCAAGATCATCGATGGGGTCCAGGCCCTGGTCGGCGACCGCGTGCTGGTCAAGGACCAGGACGACGCCAGGCTGAACGGCATCTACACGGCCTCGGAAGGCTACTGGTACCGCGCCGCCGATGCCCGAACCAGCCGCACCATGCAGAAGGGTACGACGGTGCATGTGCAAGAGGGTGTGGTGTCAGCCAGCTTCGTCTTTTCGTTCCAGACGCCGGTGCCGGCAGTCGGCCGCGACGAAATCGTGCTGGCTTTCTTCAACTCCGACGATCTTATCGGGGACGCGACCGCGGCGGTCAGGGGTGAACTGGCCGCCGTGATCGCCGAGGCCGAGCGCGCACGCGACCTGGCGCAGCAATATGCCGCCGACGCCGCACAGGTTTCGGGCGTCAACGTGCCGATCTATGCGTCCGTGGCGACGGCATCGGGATCGTCCATCGTCGCCGGCGTCAAGAGCATCAGCACACAATACCGCGCACCATCCTACAGCGTGCCGGCAACGCTCGTGGGCGGCGCCAATTATGGCCGCATGGCGAAAGCGTCGATCGACGCCGCGGGCTATCCCGCGCTGGCCTATTTCCGATCGGCGGATCGTTTCATGCCGGACGGGACGGCGGACGCGGTGAATGGCGGGTATTGGGCGCTAAAGGAAAGCCCGGCTTCGGCCACCATGTTCGGTGTTTATGAGGGGGCCGCCGACAACGCAGCGGCCTTCAATGCGCTTGCCAGCTACTGCCGGATCACCAAGGCGGGGGTGTTCATTCCGCCTGTCGCGACCAGCTACGTGGTGTCGACCACACTCGACTTCCGCGACATCGCTGAGATCAACGGCAAAGGCGCTCTGATCACCGGTGTTTTTGACGGTCTTTCAGCGGTTCGCATCGGCGGGGCCGGAGCCAATGTCGTGCGTAAAGCTACCATATGGCTGGAGGTGCAAAACTCATTAGACAAGTCGGTTGTCGCCAATACGCGAGGCATCCATTTCGGGGGCCTGGCCGAAAGCAAACTCTGGCTGCACGCGCGGGGCTTCGATGAGGGCCTTTATTTCGATGGCATGGCGACAACCACCAATTGGGTGAGCAACGAATTCAACATTCTGACGCTCTACAACAACGGCTCGCACGTCCATTGTGATTTGGCAGGTGCCAGCTACTTCACCAATAATCAGTTCCGAGGCGGCACGTGGTATATCGGAACCAACCAAAAGGGCACGGCTCGCGGCACGTTCAAACTGACCCTTGCCGGCACGGCCGCTCTTGAAGAGGTTCTAATCGATAGTCCGCAAATCGGAATCGATGGTGCCTCCGCAGGCGTCAGCCATGCGGCGTTCGTATACGCAATCCTCGGCAGCACCAGCAATCTTACAACTGTGTTCTTCAAGAATGCCCGCATTGAGACCTACAACAGCTTCACGAACACACTCGCACTAGTGAACGTGCCATCCGCGACCGGCTTTGCCTCCTTCAACATCGATCTGTTGAGCGCTGCGGGTATCGAGACCGCCAACATCATTTCACCGGACCTCAAGCGCCTGTTTGTCGCACTGCGTGACATGTCGAACCGGCCAACCGGCGGAGCGAACTTAGTGCGCCGCTTTCAGGGCGAGCGGTTCTTCCCGGTGCAGGCAGAAGGCCGCATCACGGTTCCCGGGGTTGTCCTCTACGACAGCGCAAGCGGCGGGTATGCAGCGCCATCGGCCTTTCTCACCAATGGCGTCACGGCACGCACTTCCAGAGCGAACGGCGACGGCCAGTTGGTAGTGTCAAGCTCGGGCCAGGCAATCGGGCACATCTACAAGAAGGGCAACACCACGCAGGCCGCGTTTCTCAATTTCCTCAATGGCTCGCGGGCTGTCACTGTCGTCTGCTTTGATGCCGCAGGCAACGTGCTGTCTGGCAACGCTCCGTATTACGCCAAGGGCAGCAATGGTCAGTCCGTCGCGCGGACCGGCGCAATTGTCTATGAATATTCGACCAATTGGCTTTGGATACACCCGGGCGTTGATTCATTCTTCGTCGGCACCTCGGGTTGGATCGGTCCGGCGGTTATCGAAAGCATTGATTTTGAGCAGGGCTATGCAGCCCCGATGCTTCGACTGCGGGATCAAGAAACCGACATTAGCCGGCTCTGCTATAGCCAGAATGTAGAGAGCTATCTGCCCGTAGGCGCAACGATCGAGCGCAGCGGCTTTAACGGCTACCGCAACACCTTTCTCCTAAAGACGACTCTCGACACGGCAGCTCTGGCCGGCGCCACGATGATTGGCGTCGTGAACGCGCTAGGCATTACCAGCGGAGATCGGATCGGCATTGAGCTAGACACTGTCATCACTGGAGCCGAGAGGCAATGGCACAATACCACGGTTTTAGGTGCTCCGTCGGGCAACACCGTAGCCCTTGCCGCGGTGCTGCCCGCTACAGCTGCCGTGGGCAGGAGGGTATGGCTCAACAGATGGGTGACACGCTGAAGCAGTAACCTTGATGGGTTTGCGGATAACATTTGCCGCAAACTATCTGAAATGAAGTGTCGCTTCGCCGAAGAACATCGCCACGATGTTGCGTACGACCATCAACCAGAAGAATGCTTGAACGAACGAGTTTCTCCAGATTACGCCGAACACCTCGCCGCAAGCAGTCCGTCAGCGGACAAGCTCACAAAAATATTGAAGGCAATCCAGCGGATTGCCTTCATCGAGTAATTCCTCTCGCCACATAGCCGAAGGACGCTATTTCGAGACACTGGCTGCGTCGCCCTGCGCCGATATAGCATTTTCCGACCCGCTGTCCTGAATGCAACGGAGCGCCGACTTGCCGCGCACGGGCCTGCGACATCGTAGACAGATCCCCCGGTCGTAACCGCCTGCCGGAAGATCGTCCTCCCCCGCCAAGCCCCACAATCCGAAAGGAAAAACCATGGAACGCAACTTCGCGCGTTCGCTTGCGCTCGTTCTCAAATCCGAAGGCGGCTGGTCGGACAATCCGGCAGACCCCGGCGGCGCCACGATGAAGGGCGTGACGCTCGCCAATTTTCGCCGCTATGTGAAGGCCGACGCCAGCAAGGCCGATCTGCGCGGGATCAGCGACGCTGAGGTGGCCACGGTCTACCGCCACTTCTACTGGGATGCCGTACTCGGCGCGGAACTGCCCGACGGGATCGATTACGCCGTCTTCGATTTCGCCGTGAACAGCGGGCCCGGCCGGGCCGCCAAATACCTTCAGGCGGCGGCCGGCGCCGCCCAGGACGGCCGTATCGGGCCCGTCACGCTTGCCGCGGCCAGGGCAAGGCCGGCCGGCGTCGTCATCGACCAGCTTTGCGATGCGCGGCTGGCGTTTCTCAAACGGTTGCCGACATGGGCGACATTCGGGCGCGGCTGGTCCGATCGCGTCAAAACGGTGCGGGCTCAAGCCTTGCTGATGTCCGCCCGACCTCCAGCGGCGGTGTCAAACCCGGCGCCGCAGCCGCCCGGGACCGCAACGCCCGCCGGCGAAGCGCCGCGGCCCGGGTCGCCGGCGCCGGCTGGTTCCAACATTCCAGCTGCCGCCAGGGCAGGCGGCCTCATCGCCGCCTGCCTGCTCGTCGCCTACGCCGCCTGGCGCCACATCGCCGCCGCCTTGCAAAGGATATTCTGACCATGGCCACCGTCATCCAGCCGACCGTCCGTCCGACCAACAAGCTGACGGCCGCGACCATCGCCGCCGCGGCGGTTTCGGTTTCCGGGGTCTTCGTGCGCAACATCTGGCCTTCCTGGTACGATGCCGAGACCTGGGCCACGCTACTGCCGATCGCCGTCTTCGCCGTCGGCTATCTGGTCAAGGACGCGCCGAACCAATGAGCGCTCTCCTCACATTCTTCCTCAGCAATCCGGCCGTTCTCGGCATCGGTGCGGCCATCATCGCGGGACTCGGCTGGGGTGTTCGCCAGCGGCTTGCCGGCGAACGCACCGAGCGCGCCAGGCAGGCCGCCCTAGAGGCCGCGGCGCGCGATGTCGCCGACGAGATCCAGAACGATGTCGGCGCGCTGCCTGCCGCCGCTGCCCGAAAGGAGCTCAAATCATGGGCAAGGGATTGAAGCTCGCATCGGCCGCGGCCCTGGTCATGGTGGCCGGCTGCACGACCGTCAAAGGCGGATTTTGCGCGGTGTCCAGCCCGCTGCGCCTGCGGGCGGTCACGGTCGACGCGCTGTCGGACGCCGAGGTCAAGGCGCTGCTGGCGCACAATCGCAAGGGCGAGAGGCTGTGCGGGTGGAAGCCATGACGGACCTCGCGCTTGCACCCGGCGCGCTGGCCGTTTTTGGCGCGAGATCGGTCTTCAGGTTCCAGATCGCGAGGGCAATGGCATGATGTATGATCTCTTCGACCTGCTCGGCATCAAGGGACCGGTGGTCGCCGCCGGCCTGGCCGGCGGTGTTCTGCGCGCCCTGTCGCGGCACCGGTACAAGCTGCGCGAAATGGTGGCCTCGCCAATTTGCGGTGCGCTGGCCGCGGCCTATCTGACACTGCCCGTGGTCCAGTATGCCCGCGCCACCGGCCTGCCGCTGGCCAATGACGACACGACCACGCTGGCGGCGGCATTCCTGATCGGCGTCTGCGCCATGTGGATATCGGATATCATGTTCGAGGCGATCGTGCGCAGGTTCAAGCAGGCGGAGGAAGAGTGATCCACGGCGACCTGAAATTGCTCTAATACGCTCCGCATTCAACTGTCGAAGACAACCGAATAGCCCGCCTCGGCTCGCGCCGGGGCGGGCTTTTTGCGTTTTCAGCCGGATGTGCGATGCCGTTGCCGGTCGGTCGCGATGCGTGTTTCAACGCCGGTCCGGAGCTTTGTGCCAAGGGCTTGGCAAGCTCAAGCCAAGATGTTGACGGCGCGGGCCGCGACCGCGATCGTCAGCAGCGAGATCATCGCCTCGGCCATCATCAGCAGCTTGGCGCGGCGGGAGAGCGGCAAGGTGTCGGTCGGCGAAAACGCGGTCGCATTGGTGAAGGCGAGAAAGACGTAGTCGACGAAGCCGGGCAGCCAGTCCCGGATCTCGCGGTCGTTCAGGGTCATTTGCGGAAACAGGAAATCGGCATGGGCGCGTTTGACAAGGCCGCAGGTCGGCGGCCCGCCGCGATCGGTGCTCCAGAACCAGAGGGCGAAGACGATGACGTTGGTGACCCAGATGTTGAGCGCGTCGACCAGCAGCGTCTCGCCGCTGCTGCCGGCATGGCCCGCCAGCAAGGCGCGCACCAGAAACACCAGCGAACCGCAGTTCATGATGCTGACGACGCCGGTCATCACCAGGGCCGTCCTGCGGATCATGACGCGAAATCGGCCGACCATGTACCAGTGCTCGTCCTCGATCGCATTCTGGGTGGCGGCCTGTGTCCAGGCCGTCGCGACGGACAAAGGCAGGAGCAAGGCGGCCTCCAGCGCCGGCGCCAGCCAGCGGGGGCCGAACGAGAGATTGTTGATGACGAGAAGCTGCAGGCAGATAATGACGAGGACGGCCGCACGCGCCAGCCAGAAGTCGAGCGCGCGGTGGTGGATGACGGCATGCTGGTGACGCATCGAGTATCCGGGGTGTTTCAGACAGCACCATGCGGGCCGTTCTGCCTGGAAGGGGAGGGCAATGGAGCGCCGAAATTCCTGCCCAATCTTGGTCCTGCAATGGCATGCAAGTACACTTTTTCGTAAGCTTTGATGTTGGGGCTGTTCGGTAAGCCGGACGATGTGGTTTTAAGCGCCGCATGGCGGGAATAGACGACTCCATGAATCGCTGGTGCCTGCAGGGCTGCCTGCCGCCGGTTTGGATGCGACGTCGGTCTGGTCCGGCCAGCTTCGTCAGTTTTGCCGCCATTGCGCCCGGCACGCGGCTGCCGGTTGCCATCGACAGTCGAACCCCGGATGCGCGCAACTGAGCCCCGTCGCTCGTTCCGCGCGGTGGTGATTTTCACTTGCAAGGCCGCACGCATCCGGGCAGCTGTGCCTTTGCGGGTGACTGGACGAAGCAGGCGGCAATGCCCATCTATCGGGAGATCCAACTTCTTCGCACATTCCAGGCAGAAGTCATAGCTGGAATTGCTTTTTGGGAGACGAGATATGGCGACTTCGAGCGAACGCGCAGTGCTTGCCGGCGGCTGCTTCTGGGGCATGCAGGACCTGATCCGACGCTTTCCGGGCGTCCTTTCCACCCGGGTCGGCTACAGTGGCGGCGACGTGCCGAACGCCACTTATCGCAATCATGGCACCCATGCCGAAGCCATCGAGATCAATTTCGACCCGGCCAAGATAAGCTACCGCACGCTCCTGGAATTCTTCTTCCAGATCCACGATCCGACGACACGCAACCGCCAGGGCAACGATGTCGGGATGAGTTACCGTTCGGCGATCTACTACACCAACGACGAGCAGAAGCGTGTCGCGGAGGACACCATTGCCGACGTCGATGCTTCCGGTCTGTGGCCGGGCAAGGTCGTTACCGAAATTGCGCCGGCCGGCCCGTTCTGGGAAGCCGAACCCGAGCATCAGGACTATCTGGAGAAATACCCCAACGGTTACACCTGCCATTTCGTCAGGCCGGGCTGGAAACTGCCGGTTCGTGAGAAGGCCGTTTCATAGCGATTAAGGCGACACTGCCGCCCGGTTGCCGACCGGCAGTGTCAGGCCTCAAATGCGCCTAACTTCAGCGTTCCGTGTCCGGGAATGCCAAGCCATCTGAAGAAAGCCGGGGAGCCCATGCTCCGCGGCTTTCTCTCTGATTGGGCAAGCCTCACTTGCCGCAATGATTGTCGTTGACTGTCGGCGTAGTGGTGCCGGGCGAGGTGTGGGTGGCGTCCGGCTGTGCACCCTGCGGGCCGGCGGGACAGTTTCTATCGGCATTCGAGTTCAGATCGCCGGGCACGCCGATGATGCTGTTGGTCGTGCTGGGATCGATCGTGTTCGGCGATGCCGGTGTGTTCGGGTCGACTGTAACCGACCGGCCGCTACCGCCGTTTCCGTCGGCGCCGTCATTGCCAGCGCTTTGCGCCATGGCCGACGTGGCGAGACCAATCGTGAGAGCCGAAGCTGCGAGGATTTTCATGAACATGGTTTGTCTCCATTTCTGTGAAGTCGTCGCTCATTTCTACGATGGTGATCGCATCGCGACTGTTGGGGGAACCGATCACGGCAGTGAAAGGTTCCGGATAAATTTCGCCCGGCGGTTTCGACTTCTTTCGTTCCATGATCAGGCTTGGCGCAATGTTTTTTGATGCGGCATCGACACAAAAACGACTTCCCAAATCGGGCGAATGGTGCTTTAACCCGCCCATCCACAGGGGTGCTCCGTACGGTCGGGGCTGAGACGGGGGCGGCAGGCCCACAGACCCTAGAAGCTGATCTGGGTAATACCAGCGGAGCGAGGCGGGCGATGTTTTCAGGCGCACAGATTTCCCTTTATCCCATGGCCGACGATTTCGTCGGCGTCATTCTCGGCGCGCTCGGCGCGCTCGATCCATACCGAGACAGGCTCAGGATCGAGACCGACGACATCTCGACCTTGCTGGTCGGGCCGCCCGAGGTGCTGTTTCCGGCCATGCGCGACCTGTTCGTGGCGGCTTGCGCCAGCGGCAAGCACTGCGTGTTTTCGGCGGCGATCTCGCGCGGTTGCCCGGGCGAGCCGGACGATCCGATCTGCCGCTCCGACGCGATCGGCGGCCCCGTCCTCCCGCTTGCGGAGCGCAAGGTGGCCGCCATCCGCGCCGTGCAGGCCATGCCCTCGACCGGTCAGCCGGCCGCGGCGCAGTTCTCGCTCTATGTGATGGGCACGGGCGATCACATGGACGAGATCTATGGCTGCATCGATTTCCTGAAACAGTCCGGCGTCTATGAGCGCTCAAAACATTTCTGCACCAAATTACGCGGCGATGCCGGCGCTATCTTCGCCACGCTGAACGAAGCTTTCTGCCGCTTCGGGCCGGCCGCCGGCCATGTCACCCTCGACGTCACGGTCTCGGCCAACAGCCCCACCGCTGCCTGAAGCTCAGCGCCTTTTTCGCGCAAACCGCCGTCACAGGTCTGTTCATCCGTGGTCTCATCGCCATCCAGCTATCCGCGTCGCCTCGCGGCCCTCCTCGCCAAGGCAGCACCGGCCGTGATTTCAGTCGGGTTGCTCCTGGTGGCATGGGAGTTTTACGCCCGTTATTCCGGGATCAAGCCGACGACGCTCCCGGCGCCGTCGCGCGTCTTCGCGCAAGCGATGCTCAATCGCGAGGCGCTGGTCGACAACGCCATCCCTACCATCCGCGCCACGCTGATCGGCTTTGCCTGCTCGCTCAGTGGCGCTTTCGCGCTGTCGATGCTGGTTGATTTCTTCCGGCCGCTGCGGCGTGCATTGTTTCCCGTCCTCATCGTCAGCCAGACCTTGCCGCTGGTGGCGATCGCGCCGCTGGTGGTGCTGTGGTTCGGCTTCGGGCTGATGCCCAAGATCATGCTGGTGGCGCTGGTCACCTTCTTCCCGATGCTGGTGGCGCTGGTGCAGGGTTATGAGGCAACCGAGGCCGAGATCGGCCAGATGCTGCGCGCCATGGGGGCAGGGCGCTGGCGCGTCTTCCTGCTGGCACGGCTGCCTTCGGCGCTGCCCTATTTCTTCGCGGGCCTGAGGATCTCGATCACCTACGCCGTGGTCGGCGCCATCTTCGCCGAATATGCGGGCGCGGCGAAGGGGCTGGGCATCTACATGCTCAACGCCAAGAACAATTTCCGCCCCGATCTGGTGCTGGCGGCCGTGGGCGCAAGCGCCGCGCTCACACTCGTCCTGTTCGGGCTGACGGTGCTGCTGCAGCGCCTGGCCATGCCTTGGGAACGAGCCGGCAGGGAGCCGGCAGGGAAGGGGCCGTCGCGATGAGCCGGCTCGAATTGCGGCATGTGCGCAAGGCGTTTGGCGGGCTCGATGTGCTCGCCGACATCTCGCTCAGCGTCGGCGCCGGCGAGTTCGTCTCCATCCTCGGTCCTTCGGGCGCCGGCAAGTCGACGCTGTTCCAGCTTCTGACCGGCGCCGAGCACGGCCAGGGACAGATGTTCTTCGACGGCGCTCCCCTCGACGACCATGGCAGGCATTTCGCCTTCATGCCGCAGCGTGACGCGCTGATGCCCTGGCGGCGCGTCCTCGACAACACGACACTTGGGCTCGAAGTGCAGGGCATCGGGCGCAAGGCGGCGCGGGCGCGGGTCGCGCCGCTGTTTTCCGAGTTCGGACTTGAAGGTTTCGAGCGGCATTTTCCGGCACAGCTTTCGGGCGGCATGCGCCAGCGCGCGGCGCTTCTGCGCACCGTGGTGCAGGAGCGCGACATGCTGTTGCTCGACGAGCCGTTCGGCGCCCTCGACGCCCTGACCCGCACCGCCATGCAACGCTGGCTGGAACGGATGTGGCGGCACCATAGCTGGACGGCGCTGCTGATCACCCACGATGTGCGCGAAGCCGTGTTCCTGTCCGACCGCATCTATGTGCTGTCGGCACGCCCGGCCCGCATCGTGCGTGAAATCACGGTGCCGCTGCCGCGCCCGCGCCATCCCACCGGTGCCGCCGCGCGGCAAGCCGGTGTGATCGAGGCCGAGATACTCGACATCATCCTCAATTCGCAACCCTCCGAAGGACACGACCATGACTGATCTGACGCGCCGGCAGGCCCTGTTGCTCACCCTTGCCAGCGGCCTGCCGCTGGTCGCCGCATCGAGCCGGGTTCAGGCCCGATCGGCCGCGCAGAAGGTTACCGTCGCACTCGACTGGACGGTCAACACCAACCATATCGGGCTGTTCGTCGCCCGCGACAACGGGTTCTATCGCGAGGCCGGGCTCGAGGTCGATATCCTGCCATACAGCGATACCGGTGCCGGCACGCTGGTCGCCAACCGCGTTGCCGATTTCGGCATCAACGGCACCATCGGCCTTTTCACCCAGAAAACCGCCGGGGCCGACCTCAAGGCCGTCTATGCCGTGGTGCAATCCGAAACCGGCCGGGTGGTCTTTAATGCGGCGCGCGGCGAAATCAAGAGCCCGAGAAACCTCGACGGGCTGACCTACGGTGGTTTCGGCAGCGCCTGGGAGAACGCGCTGATCTCGACCATTATCCGTCAGGACGGCGGCAAGGGCGATTTCGAGACGGTGACGCTGGGAACGTCGGCCTACGAAGCGCTGGCCAATGGTTCCGTCGACTTCACGCTTGAGGTCTCGACCTGGGAAGGCGTCGAGGCCGAACTGAAGGGCGTCAAACAGCGCAGCTTCGTTTATGCCGATTATGGCGTGCCCGACGAGCACACGACGCTGATTTCTTCCAGCGAGGCCTATCTCCAGGCAAACGCCAAAGCCGCGTCCGCCTTTATCCAGGCAACACGGCGCGGCTACCAGTTCGCCGTCGACCATCCAGAGGAAGCTGCCGCATTGTTGATCGCCGCCAACAAGGATGCCTTGACCAATCCGGCGTTGATCCACGCCTCGATGAAGGCATTGATCGACGGCCACTACCTGCGCAGTCAAAGCGGCGCCATCGGCACCATGGATCCGGCCAAGATGGAAGCCATCGGCTCCTACCTCTTCGCCGCAGGGATCCTCCGGAACGGCGACGGCGAGCCGGTTGCCCGGCAGCCGGATTTTGGGAGCTATTTCAGTAACGGCTATCTGGGGTAGGGATCAAAACCGCACGGGGCGCCGGCGTGGAAAGCTGCTCAAGCTGGTTGACCCCGTTCGTCAGCCTCGTCAAAGTCGAGCGCCTGAGGCAAAAACTTTACCGCAATGAAGGACAAAACCGCAATGAAGGACAAAGTGGCGACCGCCACTACGTCCAAACCTGTCCCAAGCAACATCCGCTTGCCCTCCCGAAAACCAGAGCGGTTCACCGTTTCACGGAAACGCCGAACCGCTCTATCTCTTCGTTTTGGCCGCCGCATCACGCTCCTTGCGGGCACTGGGGTAATTTGGATCGAGGCGTAGGGCTTCGTCGAGATCGGCGATGGCGCGGCCGTATTTCCCCTTCTTGTTCCAGCAGAAACCTCGATTGTACCAGGCCTCGGCACCCATCGGCCGTAGACCAATCGCCTTTGTGGAATCGGCAATGATGCGATCGCAGTCATGTTTGGCCGCCCAACCGCGGCTGCGCAGTACGTAGGCGTCCGCATTGTTGGGTTGCAGCGAAATGATCGTGCTCAGATCCGCGATGGCGCGGTCGATGTCGCCCCTCTGCTGCCAGAGCAAGGCACGATAGAAATAGCTGTCGATGAAGTTCGGGTCGAGTTCTATTGCCTTGTTGTGGTCCGCCATCGCTCGGCCGGGATCGCCCTTCAGCGTGAAGGTGAAGCCGCGCAAACTATAGGCGCGGGCATCGGACGGGTCCGCGGCAATTGCAATGTTGTATTGCTCGATCGCCTTGTCGAATTGATTTTGAGAGCGCCAGATCGCACCCGATTCGATGGCGTCTTCGACGACCTTGTTCGGAAGCCGACCAGTTGCTGCCGGGGCTGACGTTTTCGCCTTTGCGGCCACCGCAAGCTTGCGGCCTTTTCGCGCGATAGCCATCTTCGGATCGAGTTCAAGCGCCTTGTCGTAGTCGGCAATGGCCCTGTTATAGTCGCCCTTGGCGAACCAGGCGCTGCCGCGTCCGAAATAGACAGGCGCGTAGGCGGGCTCTATCTCAGCAGCGCGATCGAAGTCGGCGATGGCGCGATCGAACTGGTCCTTCTTGCCCAAGGCAATGGCGCGGCCGAGGTAAGCGTCGAAATAAGTAGGATAGAGTTCGATAACCTTGCTGTAGTCGACGATGGCTCCATCATAATCACCCTTCTCGGTGCGCGACATTCCTCGCCCGACATAAGCGGCCGCCTTCCTTGGATCGAGCGCGATCGCGCGGCTGTATTCGGCAATGGCGCGATCGTATTTGCGCTTGCTGTAGAATGCCTCGCCGCGATCCATGAACGCCTTGAGATTCTTTGGATCCGAGCCGACGGCCTCTGGTGCGACACCGCCTTTCCTGGACGCAGCCACCGCCGCCTCGCGGGCGACCGCGTAGTCACGACTGCCCGGATTGAGCCTTATCGCCTGGTCGAAATCGGCAATGGCGCCGCTGTAGTCCTTGCTGTCTGCCCGTTCTATGCCACGTCCGTAATAGCTGGGAGCGTCCTTCGGATCGATTTCGATCGCCGCCGAATAGGCTGTGATCGCTCGCCCGGCGTCGCCCTTCACGTGCCAGGCCATGCCTATGCAGAAATATGCATCGAGCACCTTCGGATCGAGCTGGGCTGCCTGTCCGCAGTCGGCCAGAGCACCTTCAGGATCACCGGACGTGACCTTGGCCATGCCCCGGCGAACATGGGCAGAGACCAGGCCTGGCAGGAGTCGGATCACCTGATCATAATCGGCAATCGCTCGGTCATACACTCGCTCGGCGGACCAGGCATTTCCGCGGCCGAAATAGGCGAGGGGACTGTCGGGGTCGAGCGCGATCGCCTTGCCATACGCGCCGATTGCCTTCACGTACTGGCCGGCATCCGACAGTCCGTCAGCCTTTTGAACGGCGGCCACGACGCGCGGATCGGTCGACTGAATGAGTTCCGTCAACTTGGCGGTGGAGAGCTTGCTTTCAGGCCGGGCTTTGCGGCCAGTTGCCTGCGGAGCTGCGGGTTTGGCGGCGGCCGCAGCGGCCGCCATATTGCCTTGTCCCTTCGCAGCCAATGCGGCCTTGCGGGCGACCGCATAGTCCGCATTGTCTGGATCGAGCTTGATCGCCTGGCCCAAGTCGGCGATTGCCTCGTCATAATCCTTCCTGTCGGCACGCGCCATGCCGCGCCCATAATAGCTGGCGCCGTCTTTCGGATCGATCTCGATGGCTACAGAATAGGCGGCAATCGCGCGCCCCGGGTCACCCTTGGCGAGCCAGGCGATGCCCTTGCAGAAGTACGGGTCGCGCGCTTTTGGGTCGAGCGTCGAAGCCCGGCTGCAATCGGCAAGAGCGCCTTCGGCATCGTCTGACGTGATCTTGGCGAGTCCCCGGCGAAAATAAGCCGCAGCAAAATTGGGGGCGAGCTGGATGACGGTGTCGTAATCGGCGATCGCCTGCTCGTAAGCGCGTTTGGCGGCCCACGCCTTGCCGCGGCCGTAATAGGCGAACCGATTGTTCGGATCGAGCGCAATCGCTTGGTTGTAGGCGCCGATTGCCTGATCGTACTTGCCCATGTCAAAGAAGGCATCGCCGCCAAGGACCGCTTCCAGGGCGTGCGGGTCGGTCGCCTCCAGGGCTCTTGCGGCCAGCGTGTCTTGCGTGGCCGTAATAACCGGAACGACGGCTCGCTGCTTCGGCTGTTGGGTGTTGGGCGACAGTGTTGGCTTGCTCTCGCCGGCGCCAAGCTGGTCGCCGCAGCTTCCTGCCCGCGTCGGGTCAAGCTCGATGGCACGCAGGCAATCCGCCACCGCTCCGGCGCCGTCTCCCTTGAGTGTCCTTGCGCGGCTGCGCCCGAGATAGGCGTCTGCATTGTCGGGATCGAGGCTGATCGCCTTGTCGAAATCGAGAAGCGCGCCCTCCACGCCATATTTCGACAGACGCATTCCGGCGCGCTCGATCAGAGTCTTCGCGGCTGCGGCATCGCTTGTCGTATCCCCGGCGGCGGCCAAATCTTCGCCGGGCGCCTGTTCAACATCGTAATCGGTGATAGCGGGGTCGAATTCGCTCCCGACCGCGCGAACGATGCGGCGGTCGATATCGTTCTGATCGATATCGATCGCCTCATCGTACTCGGCCAGGGCCTGTTTCGATGAGCCCTTCCTGTCCCAGGCGATGCCCAGGCCCGTACGCGCCTTGGCATTTTGAGGGTCAACCTCGATTGCCTGTTGAAAATCGAGTATGGCCGCGTCGGTCTCGCCTTGGCGCAGGAAGGCGAGACTGCGGCTGGTGTAGGCATCGCTGGAGGACGTCTCCAGGCTGATGGTGATGTTGAAGTCGGCGATCGCGCGATCGTCGTTTCCATTGTTGTACCAGTCGACGCCACGGTTGAAGTATGCGGAAGCGTCCCTCGGATCGAGCGCGATCGCCTCGCCGTAGTCGGCGATCGACTGGTCGTATTGCTTCTTGTCGTCCCGAGCGACGCCCCGTTGGAAATAGGCTATGGCGCGGATGCGCGCCGGCTCTGCGGCGTCTTCCGCAACCGCGGTGCAGGCGACAATGCGCTTGTCCGGCTCGATGTTCTCGCCGATGCAAGTGGCATAGTCCTTCTGGGCTGCGAGCGCCGGCGTGTTCAAGGCGAGAACGGCGCCAAGCCCGGCTAACGGCCACCAGCCGGGCGCAAGGTACGTCAAGATTCCAATCGCGGCGGCGGCCAGCCCCGCATCCTTCCAGCTCATCATATCGCTGGCCCCCAAAAACCTTGATCCGCCTTGGCGGCAGTGTTTCTATTGTTCCTCATTTGTTCCAAAATGCAAGCACAAATTGCAATGTGGCGGAAAATCTGGACCGCAATGGCGTATCGCGGCGCCTCGCGCCCCGTCCAGCGCCGGTTTAGGGCCGATCCGATCTTCCCGGTTAACCGCCCGGCAATTGTTGCGTGCAATGGTCCCCGCGGGGGATCATCGGGGGTGCTTGCCTTGCTCGTGTCGAAAAGTGAAACGCTTTTGCCTGCCAGCGGAGACGGTTACTTCTCCGCGGTGCGGAAGCGCGAGATACTGATCGATCTGCGCGAAGGCTTCTTTCGTACCTGCGCCCTGGCCTGCGCGTGGTTGTTCGTCTACCGCGGCGTGTATCACCTTCTGCAGGACCCGACCCGGATCAATGTCACGTTGCTGGTGTTTTCCGAGGTGCTTACCTTCACATGGCTGCTGTTGTCGCGGCGACCGGTGACGCGCGACTGGAACCCGCTCACCGTAGTCATTTCCGTGACCGCCAGCTTCGGCACCACCTTGATCGCCCTCGAACCGGGTGTCGCCATCATCCCGGTCCATGTTGCCGCGCCGCTGCAGCTCCTGGCTGTATGTTTCGTCATCTGGGGAAAGATATCGTTGGGCCGGTCCTTTGCCATCCTGCCCGCCAACCGCGGCTTGATGACCGGTGGCGCCTACCGGCTGGTGCGGCACCCGATCTATGCCGGCTACCTCGCCGGCCATGTCCTGTTCCTGCTGTCGGCCTTTTCCTTCTACAATTTCGCCGTCTACGCCGTGATCACCTTCCTGCAGTTGCACCGCATCATGCGTGAAGAGGCGTTGCTGGCCACCCTGCCGGAATATCGCGATTACATGAACCGCGTACCTTACCGGCTGTTCTACGGGATCGTCTGACGGTTCCTGGCCCGGCGCCGTCGGATTTAACTGCCGCGAATTGGATCTGTGGACATCGTGAAATGGTAATTCCGCCAGGTCTCTAACAATTACAATTTTATTAATATTGTACCGCTCGTATTCATACGACGGACATCATGTCTTTTACTCAAGCATGAAATTCTGAAACCGAAAAATCGCCTCCTGCGTAGTTGGAATCGCAATCGGCTGTGTGCCGACTGCTTTGGCGCAACGACAGCAGGAGAGTGTTATGGCTTTCACCGACAAAACGGTCGCCAGTGTGTTGGCCGGTAGTGCGATCGGCTTCGTTCTTTCCCTGCCTGCGAATGCCGCGGGCGGGATTGGCGTCGGTGTCGGCGCCTCGGTGGGCGGCAGCGGCGGCATCAATGCCGGCGTCGGCGCTTCCATCGGTGGTAGCAATGGCGTCAACGCCGGTGCCGGCGCTTCCATCGGTGGTAGCAGTGGCGTCAACGCCGGTGCCGGCGCCAATGTCGGCGGATCGAGCGGCATCAGCGCCGGGCTCGGCGCCAATGCCGGCGATACCGGTGGCATCGGCGTTGGTGTCGGCGTGGGCATCGGCGGCGGAATCAATCCGAGCAATCCGTCGAATCCCAGCAATCCCAGCCATCCGAACCTGCCGGGCATCGTCGCCGACATGTCGGACAGTCAGGTGGCGCGGATGAAGAAACGCTGCGTCGATGTGCTCAGCAGCGAAGGCAGCTATGACCGCGACCTGCGTCGGCTCTGCCTGATGATCGCCCGCCGCTGACGCAGGAGCGCCGGGATCGGAAGTGCAGAACCAGCCGTGAGGCTGACCGCACTCTCCTGGCTTCCGGCCGGTCGGAAAGCCCGCCCCTGGCGGGCTTTCCGCATCCGCTATGCTGATCCCGGCGATATGCCAGTCAGGACATCGGGGGAACGCAAACCCGTTCGAAGCGTTTGTTCCTGAATAATGTCGCCAACGCTTGACGCCGAAACCGGCGCACAAGCGCATAGAGGAGTGAGATTCATGGGCCTAGGTACCATACTCATCATTATTCTTGTCCTTGCGCTGCTCGGCGGCCTCAGCGGCCTCGGCGGCGGCCCGTTCTACGGAACCGGCTATTATGGCGGCGGTGGGCTTGGGCTTGTGCTGCTGATCGTCATCATCCTTGTCCTGCTCGGGCGCATCTAGCCGCGCTGCTCGACCCCGGCGGGCGATCGCAATTTCTGACAGATGCCGCCGTGCACCGGATCCTGAAGTTCGCAGGCCGGCTCGTGATCAGGCATTCGGCAAACTCCCGTATGGTGATTGCGGTCCACGTGGAAACAAGAGGAGAGGGTCCCACCCCTGGTCCTCCTCCAAGGCCTGCCCCGGTTTGCCGGAGCGGGCTTTTGCTTTCCTTGGAGACGCGTTTCGTTGCGCAGCCGAAATGCCTGGATCGCTGCGGCGTATGCTTCGCAGGCTCCAACCGCCCAGCGTTGACAGTGCTCCCGTGTCGCGATATTGAGCAGGACTTTACAGGTTCACTGAACAGGTGCGTATATGAAGCGGCGCGTGGCTCAACTGTCTCCCGGCACGGGCAAACCCGAGCAGATCGCGACTGTTCTCGAACACGAGATCCGCTCCGGCGTTCTCGGCTTCGGCGACCGGCTGCAAAGCGAGAACGAACTCGTCCAGCGCTTTTCCGTCAGCCGCAACACCATCCGCAAGGGATTGGAGGAACTGTCCAGCCGCGGCCTCATCACCACCAAGGTCGGCATCGGATCCTTCGTTACCTTCGACGGCAAGCCGGTCGACGATGCGATCGGCTGGTCGCGAGCGCTGGCCGATGCCGGCGCCAATGCCGAGACAAGGACGCTGCGGCTGGAGGTGATGGAGGACGCCGAGCTTGCCGCGCTGCTTGGCATAGAAAGCCCGTTCTTCATCGCCGTCGACCGGGTGCGCACCAATGCCAGCGATGGTCATGCGATCTCGATCGAGCGCAGCCGCCTGCCGCTGTCGCCCGAACTGGAGGACGTGCCGCTGCGCGGCCTGCGCGAAGGCTCGCTGCACCAGACATTGCGCGGCGCCGGCCTCATTCCCGACCATGGCGAGGAATGGGTCGACATCGAGATGCTGAACGCGGGTGACGCCGCCATCCTCGGCTGCCCGCAAGGCACGCCCTTCCTGCGCGGCCGCCGGTTGACGCGTGCAGCCGACGAGAGGCCGATCGAATATGTGACCAGCTTGCTCAACCCCGCGCATTTCGCGCTGCATATGAGGTTTTGAGCGATGACCGACGAAACCGAGGACATGCTCGACCGCGCCATGGGCGCGCTTGCCGGCGGGGCGCTGGGAGACGCGCTCGGCATGCCGACGCAACTCTTGTCGCCGGCCCGGATTGCCGAACTCCATGGCCATGTCGAGGACTTCGTCGCGCCTTTCGCCGACCATCCGGTGTCGAAGGGGCTGGCGGCGGGTAGCATCACGGACGACACCGAGCAGGCGCTGCTGCTCGGCCGCATCTTGGTGATGTCAGGCGACCATTTCGACCATACGCGCTGGGTCAACGCGCTGCTCGACTGGGAGCGCGAGGTCAAGGCTCGCGGCAGCTACGATCTGCTGGGACCCTCGACCAAGCGCGCCATCGACGCCATCAACAATGGCGTTTCGGCCGAGGAAGCGGGGCGTAGCGGCGACACCAATGGCGCGGCCATGCGCATCGCGCCGGTCGGTATCATGCTGCCGCCGGAGCCGCTCGACGCGCTGGTCGCCAAGGTGGCCGAGACCTGCCGGGCGACGCACAACACCTCGATCGCCATTGCTTCGGCCGCGGCGGTCGCGGCGGCTGTCAGCCATGGCGTTGCCGGCGGCGACTGGCGCGCGGCGTCCGACAGCGCTATCGCGGCGGCGAGGCGAGGGGCGAGCCTCGGCCATTGGGTGACCGGCGGCGACATCGCCGCGCGCATTGCGTGGGCGCAGGATATGGTGCGCGGCAAGGCGACGAGAGATGCGGTCCGGCTGATCACCGATCTGGTCGGCACCGGCGTCGCCAGCCAGGAATCCGTTCCGGCGGCCTTCGCCGTGCTGGAGATCGCGCAGGGCGATCCCTGGCGGGCGGCCGTCATCAGCGCCAATCTCGGCGGCGACACCGACACGATCGGCGCCATCGCCGCCGGCATGGCTGGCGCCTGCACGGGCTTTTCGCGGCTGCCGCAACAACATGTCGCGCGGCTTAAGGGCATCGACATGTCAGAGGTTCGCGCGCTCGCCGCCGATCTCGTGAAGGCAAGGGTGGCGAAAGCCGGTTCCGGCAAGGACGCGGCGGCATGAGCGGGCGTCTCGTCCATATCGGCAGCGCGGTGGTCGACTATGTCTATCGCATCGACGCCTTGCCGGCGCCCGGCACGGAGAAGACCGCATCGAGCTTTGCGCAAGTCGCCGGCGGCGGCTTCAACATGATGGTCGCGGCCGGCCGCACCGGCATGAAAGTAGCGTTCGGCGGCCAGCTCGGCAGCGGACCGGACGGCGATTTCCTGCGCGCCGCTTTCGCCGCCGAAGGCATCGAGACGCTGACGCCGCCATCGCCTGTCATGGACAGCGGCAATTGCGTCGCAATGATCTCGAGCGATGCCGAACGCACCTTCGTGTCCTGGCCCGGCGCGGAGAGCGTGCTCAGCCTCGATATGATGGCGCCCGTCGCGATCGCTCCGGGAGACTGGGTGTTCGCCTCCGGCTATACGCTGAGCTACCCGGGGAGCCGCGACGCACTGGTCGACTGGATCGAGGCGCTGCCGCCCGGGACACCGTTCGTGTTCGATCCGACGCCTGTCGTGGCAGACATTCCGCGCCCCATTCTGTCGCGGGTGCTCGCCCGCACGACCTGGCTGAGCTGCAACATGACGGAAGCCGCCGAGATCGCTGGCCAAGG
Organism: Mesorhizobium sp. M0587; assembly: GCF_040320945.1. Lineage (NCBI taxonomy): Bacteria > Pseudomonadati > Pseudomonadota > Alphaproteobacteria > Hyphomicrobiales > Phyllobacteriaceae > Mesorhizobium > Mesorhizobium sp. M0587. The sequence goes on along the minus strand of NZ_JAMYQP010000012.1, from coordinate 135,552 downwards.
CGATATCGAGGCTCTGGCGGTACGACTTCTCGAAGTCCATTGCCCAAACGCCGATGCCGTCGTCATTCGCGCCGGCGCCAAGGGCTGCCATGTGCGGCTGGCCGACGGCGGTGCACGGACTATTTTCGGCTTCAAGGTTGCCGCCGTCGACACCAACGGCGCCGGCGACACCCATATCGGCGCTTTCGTCAGCGCGCTGGCGCGCAACGTGCATCCCTTCGAGGCGGCGCGCTACGCCAATGCGGCGGCGGCCATTTCGGTCACCCGCCACGGCGGCTCATCGGCGCCCAGCGACCGCGAGATACAGACATTCCTGAGCCAAGCCACCGCGACCGGCGGGCCTGGCCAGAACCGGAAGGCCAATCAGACAGCCTGACAAGCCCGGGAAGCGGGCACACCAAAGAGAGGAACGGAAACATGCGCATGCCTGACTTGACTGCTCTCTTGACGGCGACCGCCGTCTTCACCTCCGCACTTACGCTGGCCGCCAGTGCCGGCGAAGTCCATGTGCTCAACTGGAAGGGATACGGCGCCGACGAGCCGTGGGCCGTCGCGGCTTTCGAAAAGGCGACCGGCAACAAGGTCGTCAACGATTTCTTCAATTCCGAACAGGAAATGCTGACCAAGATCCGGACCAATCCCGGCCTATACGACGTGGTCATGATCAACGCCGCCTTCAACGACCAGGCAATGGCCGAAAAGCTGATCCAGCCGATCGATACCTCCAAGCTGCCGAACTATGCCGACATCAGCAAGGACAAGGCGAGTTCGCCGATGCTCGACCATGACGGCAAGGTCTATGGCGTGCCGTGGGTGTGGGGCCTGACCGCGCTCGCCATCAATGAAAAATCCTTCGACAAGCCGCCGACGAGCATCGCCGAAATGTGGGATGCCGCGCATAAGGGCCGTGTCGTCATCCGCGACGACGCCGTCGAGGCGGTGCAGTTCGGCGCCATCGCCACGGGCCAGAATATCAACGACATCAAGGATATGGATGCGGTCAAGACGAAGCTCACCTCGCTGATGCCGCAGATCAAGACGTTCTGGAGCTCGGAGAACGACTGGAACCAGCTGGTCGCCTCGAACCAGATCGACATCGGCACCTATTGGAGCGGCTCGGCCGACCGCGCCAAGACGCATTTCAAGCTGCCGGTCTCGCTGGTCATTCCGCAGGAAGGCGCCGTCGCTTGGCTCGACGCCTTTTCCATCCCGGCCGGTTCCAAGAATGTCGCCGGCGCCGAGGCCTTCATCAACTACATGATCGACCCGAAATTCTATGTCGAATGGGTGACCAAGGTTGGCGCGCCGGTGTCGGCCAACACCAAGGCGGTGGAAGCGCTGCCGGAGGACGCCTTCAACCGCAAGGTGATGGGCGACCCCGAGGTGGCCAAGCGCATCCAGTTCCAGGCGCCGATCACCGACAAGCAGCGTGAGGCCTATCTGGCGCTGTGGCAGCAGCTCAAGGTCGATGTGAAGTAACATCGGCATCCAGGGCCGGCCGGCGCTGTCTGCCGGCCGGCGGTCCGGTTCCCGGGGAGGGTAGCATGGCAGCACAAGGGGCAGCCGCACGGCGCGGCGGGCTGAGATCGGCGTTGCCGCTGCTGGCGCCGGCCTATCTCTGGCTGACGGTGGCGATCTTCCTGCCGCTCTCGGCCATGGTGTTTTTCTCGTTCATGACCGAGCTGCCGCTGGCGGGAAAACCGTGGGCGTTCACATCAGGCAACTATGCCGCCTTCTTCTTGCAAAGCCTCTATCCGACGCTGCTGCTCGCCTCGCTGCGGCTCGGCCTCGAAGTGACGCTGTGGTGCATCGTCATCGGCTATCCCGCGGCCTACGTGCTGGCCAAGGTGCTGAAGGGCCGCAGCCGCGAGGCGATATTCCTGCTCGTCATCCTGCCGTTCTGGTCGAACGGGCTGGTGCGCATCTTTTCCTGGGCCATGGTGCTGCGCGAAGGCGGCATTCTCGACACCGCGCTCAACGCGGTGCTGCCGTTCAAGATCAACATCGACCTGATGTATTCCTATCCGGCCGTCATCATCGGGCTGGTGCACTCCTACGTGCCCTACATGGTGCTGACCTGTTATCTCACCTTGCAGGCCGTCGACGACTCGCTGATCGAGGCCGGGCGCTCGCTCGGCGCCTCGCGGCTGCAGCTGCTGAAGCGGGTGATCGTCCCGCTGTCGCTGCCGGGGCTGGTGGCGGGCGCGGCACTCATCTTCGTGCCCGTCGTCGGCTCGTTCATGGAGCCGCGCATCCTCGGCGGCCGCACCGGCACCTTCTACGGTACGGTGATCGAGGACCAGTTCGTCGCGGTGTTCAACTGGCCGCTGGGTGCGGCTCTCTCCTTCATCCTACTGGCGGTGGTGCTGGTCATCCTGGCGCTGGCGTCGCCGGTGCTGCGCAGGGCTGCGTGATGGCGACCACCCGCATCCTCGAATGGCTCGGCCGGCTCTACATCCTGGTGCTGCTCGCCTTCCTCTATCTGCCGATCATCATCATGGCGTTGATGTCGTTCAACGTCTCGCCCTTCTACCAGCTGCCGTTCGAATGGACGACGGAGTGGTATGCCGCGCTGTGGCAGAACGACCAGCTGATCTCCGCCACCTGGAACAGCTTGGAGATCGCCATCATCACCACCGTCATCTGCGTCGTGCTCGGTTCGGCGGCCTCGCTGGCGCTCTATCGCTATGAATTCCGCGGCAAGAAACTTTTGCAGGCGCTGCTGTTCCCGCCGATCGCCATTCCATGGCTGATCACCGGCACGGCAATGCTGATCTTCTTCTTCGGCGTCGGCATCGGGCGTGGACTGTTCGCCATCCTGCTCGGCCATGTCGCGCTAGCATTGCCCTATGTCATCGTCGTCGTCTCGGCGCGGCTGCAGACCTTCGCGCCGGAACTGGAAGAAGCGGCGCGCTCGCTCGGCGCCAACCAGTGGCAGGTGACGGGCCGCATCACGCTGCCGTGGATCATGCCGGGCGTCATTGCCGGCGGGCTGTTCGCCTTCGCCGTGTCGTTCGACCAGTTCGTCGTCTCCTACTTCCTGTCGACGCCGGGGCAGACAACGCTGCCGGTCGAAATCTACGCCGCGATCCGCAAGGGTTTCACGCCCGAGATCAACGCGGTCTCGACCATCATCATCGCCGTGTCGATGGCGCTGATGCTGCTCACGGCGCGGTTCTTCAAATTCGGCGGAGAGAAATAATGGCCGGCGTCCAGGTATCGAACGTCTCGCGCAGTTTCGGCGCGCACAAGGCGCTGGACGATGTCTCCATCGACTTCGCCGATGGCGGCTTCTATGCGCTGCTCGGGCCATCCGGCAGCGGCAAGACCACGCTGTTGCGCCAGATCGCCGGGTTCGATTTTCCCGACTCCGGCCGCATCGCCATCGGCGGCGAGAGCGTCGAGCGGGTGCCGGTCGAAAAGCGCCGCATCGGCATGGTGTTCCAGAACTACGCGCTGTTTCCCAATATGAGCGTCGCCGACAATATCGCCTTCGGCCTGTCGGTGCGCGGCGAGGCCAAGACGGCGATTGCGACGGAGGTGCAGCGCGCGCTCGATCTGGTGCAGCTCGGCAAGCTTGGCGGCCGCCGGCCGCATCAGCTCTCCGGCGGACAACGCCAGCGCGTGGCGCTGGCGCGGGCCATCGTCACCAAGCCGCGCGTGCTTTTGCTCGACGAGCCGCTTGGCGCGCTCGACAAGGCGCTGCGCGTCGACATGCAGATCGAATTGAAGCGCATCCAGCGCGAGATCGGCATCACCACTATTTTCGTCACCCACGACCAGGAAGAGGCGCTGACGATGAGCGACCGCATCGGCATATTGCGCGACGGGAGGCTGGTGCAGGAAGGGCCGCCGGAGGAGATCTACGACCGGCCGAAGAGCGAATTCGCCGCCACCTTCCTCGGCGACGCCAACATCTTTCGCGGCGATGCGACAGGCAACGGCATCCGCCTGCCGGACGGCACGGCGATCGCCGCCGGCGCGGGCGCCAGGCTTGCCGCCGGCGCCAAGGCAAGCTGCGCCGTGCGGCCCGAGCGCATCCGCATCGCCAGGGATGCCGGAGCTTCGGATGGCGGCGCCAACATTCTGCGGGGACAGGTGTCGAAACGCATCTTTGCCGGCAACAACAGCACATACTTCGTCGAGCGTGCCGGCCAGACGCTGAAGGTCATCGTGCAGAACACCGGCGCCGACAGGCTGGACGAGGGGCAGGAGGTGGTGCTGCACTGGTCGCCGGAGAGTACGGTGCTGATTGCGGCGGGGTAGGTGGCGCGGCTGATAGCTACGACGGTCCGCGTTCCTTCGCAGGGGGGAGATCGGCGGTTTCGACGCTGCGGCTCTTTCTCCAACGCAGGAAATTTGCGAAAGCGGTAGTGACGGCCAATCTCCCCCCTAGGGGTCCCCTAGGGGGGAGATGCCCGGTCCACCCTCCGCAGCTGCAGCGCAGCTGCTGCGGAGGACGGGCAGGGCAGAGGGGGCGCTGTCCCGCATACGATCGAGTAAGGCCCGGAGCACGCCGATGACCCTGGAACTGAGTGCGCGGGACCGCTCCATGCTCGACGGCGAGCAAGGCTCATCCGCGGCCGCCGCGATGAAAATCGTCGTCGCGTTTTCCAAGGCCATCGGGGCCGGTAGCCTGCTCGACATTGCCGGCGCCCATATCGATGGCTGCCTCTATCACGGCAAGGCTGGGCTCGATTTCGTCGAACGGCTGGTCGAGGGCGGCGGGAGGGTCCAGGTGCCGACGACGCTCAATGTCGGTTCGTTCGACCTCATCCATCCCGGCATGGTGAAGATGCCGGCGGCCGAGGTGCCGGCGCGGCGGCTGATGAAGGCGCATATGGAACTCGGCTGCCAGGCGACGTTTACCTGCGCGCCTTATCAGACGCGATTTCGGCCGAGTTTCGGCCAGCAGATCGCGTGGGGCGAATCCAATGCCATCGTCTTCGCCAACTCGGTGATCGGCGCGCGCACCAACCGCTATGGCGATTTCATCGACCTGTGCTGCGCCATGACCGGACGCGCGCCCGCCTGGGGCCTGCATCTGAGCGAGAACCGGCGCGGCCGGATCCTGTTCGAATTGGCCCCTCCCGATCCGGAGCCGAGCGACAGCCTGTTCGTCGGCGTCGGGCTGATCGTCGGGCAGCGGAGCGGCGACCGCATTCCGGTGATTGCCGGCCTGCCGCAACCGCGCGACGAGGACCAGCTGAAGGCGCTGGGCGCGGCGGCGGCAACGACCGGTGCGGTGGCGCTTTTCCATGCGGTGGGAATTACCCCGGAAGCCAGGACGATCGATGAGGCGTTCCACGGTCAGGCGCCGGAGGAAACCATCCACATCACTGGCGCCGATATCGACCACGCGCTGGCAAAGCTGTCTGGAGTGCCGGCCGGCGCGCCTTTGGCCGCCGTGTCGCTGGGCACGCCGCACTTTTCCCATGAGGAATGGATGCGGTTGTTGCCAATGCTGCGCGATATTGCGCCGGACAGGGGCATCCCGATCTACGTCAACACCGGCCGCGCGACACTGGCGCGATTGCAACAGGAGGGCGCGCTTGATGGCATGGAGGCGTTCGGCCTCATTCCAGTGGCCGATACCTGCACCTATGTCACCGCGATTCTCGAGCGCCTCGATGGCGTGGTGATGACCAATTCCGGCAAATGGGCGCATTACGCGCCCGGCAATATCGGCGTGTCCGTCGCCTTCGCCGAGATGAAGGATTGCATTCGCTCGGCTGCGGTCGGGCACGTCGTGCGGGGTACGTCATGACCGCGCCGGCGGGGACAGACATCGTCGGGCGATCCGGGACCTTTCAACTGGCCGGCAGTGCCGAAGGGCAGGCGCTGGTGTTTTCGCAGCCACTCAGCTTCTGGGGCGGCATCGATGCGGAGACCGGCGACATAACCGACCACTCGCATCCTGGCCTCGGCCAGAATGTCGCCGGCAAGATCCTGGTCATGCCGAGCGGGCGCGGCTCGTCTTCCTCGTCCTCGGTGCTGGCCGAAGCGCTGCGCAGGGGCACGGCGCCGGCCGGCATCCTCTTGGAACGGCCGGACCCGATCCTGGCGGTGGGCGCCATTGTTGCGGAGTTTCTCTACGGGATCAGCATGCCGCTGGTGGTGTGCGACATCGCAGGCATTGTTTCCGGCGATCGGGTTGTGATTGGCATTGGGGCGGATGGCAAGGCGATTGTCAGCAAGGTCTGAGAACAGCCGTTCAAAGTCAGTGCCGATGCTTCTTTACTTTTCGCTGCCGTCCGCTTCACCCAGCCATCAGCCCCGCAGCACCACGTCGCCAGTAAGCGGCCGCCAGCGTTTGGTCCCGGCCGAGCCCCAGCGTGCCGCGCCAGTGTTCGCGCACGACTTTCGCCGCGGCCGCCTCGGCGGCGAACCAGCCGAAAGCTGAGCCTTCTTGCGGCCACGTTGCCGAGCGGACAGCCTCGGCCAGCAGCCTGTCCTCGCCTGCCGGCACGCCGTCCCTGGTCAGCCAGTGCAATTCGATGCCTGTGGTGTTGGCGATCTTCTGCTTCTCGCCAGCATCGGCGATCTCGACGAAGGCCACGCCCCTGGTTGCAGCGGGCAGCGTTTCCAGAAGCCGCGCCAGCGCCGGCAGCCCGGTCTCGTCAGCGCCCATGACATACCAGTCAGCCTGCCTCACCGGGCGGCCGACCGGACCCATGATACCGACCTTCATGCCGGGCGCGGCCTGCATGGCCCAGGCGGAGCCGACGCTGTCGCCGGGATGGACCAGGAAATCGACGGCCATGATGCCCTTGGCGACATCGAGCGCGCGGATGGTGTAGACCCGTGCCACCGGGCGCCGGTCGTCGGCGGGCCAGACCGGCAAACCATTGCCGCCGAGTACCGGCCAGAGTGGATCTGGCACATCGCGGGTCGGAAACAGCATGCGGATATGCATGCCGCCGAACTTGGCGAAGCGGCTGAGATCCTCGCCCGCAAATCGGAGGCGGCGCATATTTGGGGTGAGGTCGCGAACACCCGTGACCGTCATTTCGCGGAACTGGGCGAGGCTGGTCTCGCCCGAGAGATCGCCGGTCCAGACGATCTCGGGGTTTTCCTTCCCGGCGTAGACCTGCACCGCGGTGGCGAGCAGGTCCTTGATGCGGGCGAGACCGTCGCGGTCTGCGGCGTTGGCCCGCATCACCAGCTGTTCCATGTCGATGGAGGCGTCGCCGAAGGCGAAGCGGAAATCGATGCGCTGGCCGTGATGCGAAGCATCGGCCTCGAAGCTCTGCAGCCTGTCGGCGATGCTGTCCATATAGTCCGGCAGATGCCGCAGGTTGAGCCGCGCTTCGCAGGCCAGTTCGCGCACCGATGCTTCGATCATTCTATCCTCCGATCCTGCCGGTGAGAGCCACCTTGAAGGTGCGGCCCTTGCCCTGTTCCGTTGCCGCCGTGGTCGACCATGCGCTTTGCGGGTCGGTGTAGGCGGTGTTGAAGACGTTATCGACGCCGAAATCGAGCTTGAGGTTGTCGTTGATGGTCCAGTTGGCGAAGACGTTGACCAGATCGAAACCGTCGTCGACGACCGGCGCGGCGGTGGGATTGGTGCGGCTGGTGCGGGTGATCTTGCCGACGCTGAGATATTGCGCGCCGACGGTGAGCTGATCCTCCAGCATGCGGAAGCCGACAGTGGCCGAGAAGCGGTCGAGCGGCGTGTTGTTCAATGTCTGGCCGGAATAGACGCCGCTGACGACCTTGGCGTCGATCAGCGCGCCGGCGAGGTTCACGAAGCCCCAGGCGTGATCGTAGACCATTTCGGCCTCGACGCCCCTCAGCCGCGCGTCGCCGATGTTGATCGCCGTGCGCGGCAGGACGGTGAGGTCGACGTCGATGTAATCCTCGACGTCGGTGTGGAAGACGTTGAGCTTGGCGCGCAGCCGGTCGCCAGCCGTCAGCACATCGTCGTACTTCACGTTGATGCCAGCCTCCCAGTTCTTCGCCGTTTCGGGCTCAAGCAGGAGGTTGGGCCGGTAGGTGTCGCCGCCGCCATGCGCTCCGCCGCCACGGAACACATCCTGCAAGCCCGGCGCCCGGTAGCCTTCGGAATAGGTGCCGTAGAGCTGGAAGCCGTCGAACGGCGTCACGCCGACGGTGAGGCGCGGCGACCAGCGGTCGCCGGAGACCGAGGCTTGCTGCGGCGGCACGGCGCGGGTTTCACCATCGAGCTGGTAGCCGTCATAGCGCACGGCCGCGATCACTTGCAGCCAGTTCTCGTAGTCGCCCTGCCATTGCAGGAAGCCGCCATAGCCCTGCTGCTCGCCGGCACCGAAATGCGCAGCTTCCGAGGAGGCTTCGAGATAGTAGTAATCGAGGCCGTAGGTCAGCGTGTGGGCGATCCCCCAGGCGTCGAAGCGCGAGGAGTTCTTCACGTTGAAGCCTGACGTGGCCACATCGTAGAAGCGGAAATTGCCGATCGCCGAGCTGGGCCAGACTTGCGTCTGCTCGGCGCGGGTGCGGTTATGGTAGGCATTGGCGCTGAAGTCGATCAGCTCGTCGTTGTCAGGCTTCCAGGTGTAGGCGGCGGTGTACGTCTGGTTGGTGGTATTGGTGTCGTAGCGGCTGAGCGTCGGCGAGGTCGAGCCGCTCGATCCGGTGATCTGGTCATTGTAGCGCTGCAGAATGGCTGCAAGCTTCAGCTCATGGCCGTCGGCCGGTCGCAACGTCGTCTTCAGGTAGCCGCTGGTCACCCGTTCGCCGGTCCAGGGCACGGTATCGCCATTGCCGTCGGTGTAGCTGTCGCGGTCGCGGTAGATGAGGTTGCCGATGATGTCGGCGTCGTCGCTGAAACGGTAGGCGCCCGTGGTGCTGGTGGTGAAGCCGTCGCCGTTGCTTTCATAGCCGAGCTTTTCGCTCAGCGCCCAGTTCTCGTCCTTCTTGAGGAAATCGCCGGCGTCCTTGGTCTCGAAAGAGACGACGCCGCCAATGCCGCCCGAACCATAGGCGTTCGACACCGGGCCGCGAATGACGGTGGCTTCCTTGATCAGCTCCGGCTCGACATAGAACGAGCCCGAACCATGGCCGACGCGCCAATAATCCTGGCGGGCGCCGTCGAGCGTCACGACGACGCGGCCATACTGTTCCAGGCCGCGAATGTTGATGGCGGTCGCCGGATCGTCGCCATTCATCGAGGCGGCGACGCCCGGCGTGGTGCGAAAGATGTCGGCGGCTGTGTCGGGCTGGATGCGGTCGAGCTCGTCCTGGTCGACGGCGCTGATGCCGGCCATCGATTCGATGATCGCGGTCTTGATCATCGTCGCCGAGATGGTGATCAGGTCCAGCATGGTCGCCGGCTGGTTCTGCGCGGCATCGGGCGGCGCCACGCGGTCGGCCTTGGCGGCGGCGCCTTTTTCCTTCTGATCCTGTTCCTGCGCGCAGGCGAAGGGCGCGGCGCACAAGCCGAGCACGAGGGCAAGCGCGGTGCTCGCCATCAAGGTGGTGTTCGTTGTCGTTGTCATGCAGCCCCCGGGCAAAAGCAAAACTGCTGGCGGTGGCTGAACGGCCTTGGCTGGCATCAACGGATTCCCGCGACCAGGCGGTCCGGGCAGGGGTCACATATTAAAACATGATGACACAAGTCAACTTTAAATTTATAGGCCGGAGATCATCGAGGGTATTTGCACAGGAGCGGAAGCATGGCGGACGGCAAGGGCAGGAGGATCCACTGGTTGCAGCCGGGCAGGATCGCCACGGTGCTGCTTCTGGCGCTGTCGGTGCTGGCGCCATCCTGCGGCTTCAAGGCATTGGCCGCCGAGACGGTGATCGACGCGTTGGGACGAACCGTCGCGCCAGGTCCGGCAAGGCGGATCCTGACGCTTGGCTCCGACGTCACCGAGATCGTCCATGCGCTGGGCGCCGGCGAGCGGATCATCGCCGTCGACCGGGGCAGCAAATATCCGCCATCCGTCACCGACAAGCCCAATGTCGGCTCCCGCCGCCAGCTTTCGGTCGAAGGGCTGGCCGGGCTGCGTCCCGACCTGATCCTGGCGGCGGAGGACAGCGGGCCGCCGGAAGCGGTCGAGGTGCTGAAGTCGCTGGCGATCCCGATCGTCTTCATCCCGCAGGACAACACCCCGCAAGGCATCGATCGCAAGATCACGCTGATCGCCGCCAGCCTCGGGCTCGAGAACAAAGGCAAGGCGGTTTCCGGCGAAGTGCTGTCGGCTTTCCAGGCCGCCGCGGATCTCGCGTCGAGAATCCCGCTGGAGCGGCGCAGGAAGGTGGTGTTCTTCCACGGTCTCGTGAGGTTGAGCGCCGCCGGCGCCGGTACCTCGGCCGACGCCATTATCCGCTATGCCGGCGGCATCAATCCGATGGATGTCGTCGAGGGCTACAAGGCGGCGTCCGAGGAAAAGCTGATCGAGATGGCGCCTGACGTGATCCTGATGATGAGCGACGGCAAAGGCGGCCCGACCGTCGAGCAGGTATTCGGCAACCGGGCACTGGCGGCCACGCCGGCGGCGGCCAACAAGGCGCTGGTCGTGCTCGACGGCGCCTACATGATCGGCTTCGGTCCGCGCACCGCCGATGCGATCCGCGACCTGGCGAAGGCGCTTTATCCGGAAATGGAGTAGCGGGGGGCGCTGGACAGCGCCGCGACGTCGGAAGTCGCGACCGTCCAGTAGACCGGAAACGTCGAGCGGGGCAGGCGTTTTTCGCAATGTTGCCCCGTTCGTCCTGAACGCTCAGATCTCGGGAATGTTCTCCTTGAAGATCACCTGCAGCCTCGGTTGGTGCAATTCATAAGGCAGCCCCCGGACCGCATGGGTCAAGGTGTTGAGCGCCTCCCTGGCTTCGACGCGCGGGTTCTGGTCGATCACAGCGTCGAGCGTGCCGTCGAGCAGGAGCTCCTTGGTGCCTTCCGTCACCTCATGGCCAAGGAAAACCATGGATTGCGCGCGGCCGCGTTCCTTGAGCGCGCGGGCAATGCCGGTGTTGCCGGCGCCGACATTGTAAATCGCGGCAAGGTCGGGGTGCCGCTCCAGAAGGGCTGAAGCCTCCGAATACGCCTTCTCGCGGTCGTCGAGCATTTCGCGCATCTCGACGATTTCGAGGTTGGGCGATTCCTCGGTCAGGATATGGCGGAATCCCATCTCGCGTTCCTCGTGGCCGCGATAGGACAGCGAGCCGGCGAACAGCGCCACCTTGCCCGGACGCCCCGACCCCATGAAACGGTTGAGCAGATAACCCGCCAGCCGCCCGGCGGCACGGTTGTCGATGCCGATATAGGCAACTCTCGGCACATGCAGGATGTCGGAAGCGATGGTCACCACCTTGACGTCATTGGCCGACAGCGAGCGGATCGCCTCGCGCACGGTCGGATGGTCGAGCGCGATGACGCCGACGCCTTGCGTCTGGCCGCGCAATTCCTGCAGCAGACGGGCGAGCCGGTCGGGATTGAAGCCTTCGATGGTGGCGATGTGGACGTCGAGATCGGGCCGCGCCTGCGCCTGCGCCTCGATCTGCCGATGCAGCATCTTGATGAAGGAATTGGTGCCGGCCGGCAGCGCGAAGTCGAGCCGGATCACTTCGCCGGGCGAGGCCCTCGGCAGTGCTCCGTTCGGGCCTTCGGCGATGTAGCCAAGGCGCTGCGCCATTTCGAGCACGATTTCGCGCGTGCGCGCCCGCACGCCCGGGCGATTGTTGAGCACGCGGTCGACGGTGGCGGCGGAAACGCCGGCTTCCCGAGCTATGTCAGTCAGGGTGGAACGCACCGTCTTTCATCTCCTGCACGCATCGAGGTCAAGCAATTTCCACGGCCGGGCTGATGGCGACGGCGCCTCGCCATCCGCGATTCTGATGGGAAATGATGTATCCGGCCTTGGCCCATGCGCAAGCCGCCCGGCTAACTCAAATCGTCCGGCCGGATTGTGCATGACAGGGAAGGAAGGTTCCCATCAAATCCAGGCATGAGGAGTGGTATATGGCCCCCGGCACGATGCATTTCCTCGCCCTCTTGCGATGTTATGATGTGTTTTGATTATTTATGATGTTGACAGCCTTCCTATACTGCCGTCAATATCCCTCATGGGCTCGTGGAGGAAACAGGGCCCTGAGGGAGGAATTCCAATGTCTGATTTGATCCGCATCTCGCGGCGCCGGTTGCTGGCGTCCGGAGGAAAGGCGGCGGCGTTCGTAGCCGCGGCAGGTATCGCACCGCAATTCATTCGTCCGGGCCGCGCTTTTGCCGCCGACGCACTGGCGCCCGGCATGATCGGCGGCCCGACGGGCTTCGATGGCGCCGAGCGCTATCAATATGGCGCGGACACGCCCGAGGGTCGCGCCATCGAGGCGGCCAAGGCGCTGAAAGGCGCCGGCAAGGCGCCGGCCAAGATCGTGCTTGGCCTTTCGGACGGCTCGATCGGCCAGCTTACGCAGCCCTTCCCGGCCGGCGCGCCCTCGATCAAGGACCTGTGGGAAAAGGAAACCGGTATCCCGATCGAGATCGTCGGCTTGCCGAACGGCCAGGAATTCACCAAGACGATGCAGGACATCTCCACCAAGGGTGGGGCCTACGACATCTACTCGACCGAATGGAACCGCCTCGGCGACCTCGCCGAGACCGGCGGCATCGCCAAGCTCGACGACTTCGTGGCCCAGTACAAGCCGGAGTGGGACGATCCCAAGACCGGCTATGTCGACGGCGCCAAGGGCGTGTCGCTGCTCAACAAATATCGCGGCTCGAACTACGGCGTATCGCTGGACGGCGACTTCCAGACCTGGGTTTATCGCACGGATCTGTTCGGCGACGAAGCCGAGAAGAAGGCTTTCAAGGACAAATACGGCTACGACCTGGCGCCGCCGAAAACCTGGAAGCAGCATGGCGACATCGCCGCCTTCTTCCAGCGCCCCGACAAGGGCCTGTTCGGCTCGACCGATCTGCGCAACCAGGGTTGGGGCTACACCAACTGGTATCAGCGCTATGTCTCGATGGCATCGCCCAACCAGTTCCTGTTCGGCGATGACGGCAAGCCGCTGATCAATTCCGAGCACGGCATTGCCGCCACCAACGAATATGTCGCTTCGTTGGCGCACCATTCGCCGGACGCGATCTCATGGGGCTGGCCGGAACAGTACGGCAATTTTGCCAAGGGGGGTGCCGCGATGACCTGCGCCTTCTCCAACCTGCCGAAATTCCTCGACAATGCCGGCAACAAGGATTCGGCTGTCACCGGCAAGATCGGCTCGATGCTGCCGCCCGGCCGCGAAATCGACGGCAAGCTGATCAGCCGTTCCGTGCTGTGGTTCTCGCTGACCGGCATGGTCTCGTCGCAGTCGAAAAACCAGGAGGTCGCTTATCTCCTGCTGCAATGGCTGGGCTCGGCCCGCATCTACGCCTGGATGAGCGCCAATCCCGGCGGCTATCTGGACCCGTTCCGGCTCTCGGATTTCTCCGATCCGCTGGTGCGCCAGACCTACCACGCCTACCACATGGACGTGGTGCGCGAGACGGTCGCGCGCACGGTTCCGACCATCAATTATCCCGGCGCCACCGCCTTCCATAATGCGCTGGACGAGAACCTCATGGCCTCGCTGACCAAGGCCAAGACACCGGAGCAGGCGATGGCCGACACCGAGGCGGAGTGGAAGAAGATCGCCCGGCGCATCGGCGAGGACAAGCTGCTCGAAGCCATCAGGACCAACAAGGAGGCCTGGCCGACCGTACTCGATCCGATCAGCTGATCCACCTCCCGGGATCGACCTGGAGGGGAGGAGCGCCTGCTCTTCCCCTCCGCAATGACGCCACCAGCAAAAGCAGCCAGATGAAGCGTTCCATTCCCTTCGAGACTTTCCGCTATGCCGCGATATTTGCGGCCATGGCGGTGACGCTGGTGCCGATCCTGTGGATGGTGTCCATGGCCTTCAAGCCGATCGCCGAATGGTCGGCGACCGGCGCCGACCTGACATGGTGGCCGAAGAACCCGACGCTCAGCAATTTCCGCTTCGTCTTCGGCGAGTCGACCAACAGCCTGATCGTCGCACTCGACCGCACAGCGCTGAAGCCGATCCTGTCGTCGCTTTTGTCGGCCGTGTTCGGCACGGCGATCGCCATGTCGGCCGGCACGGCGGCCGCCTACGGGCTATCGCGCTTCGGCTCCGGCCAGAACCTGCCGCTGGCGCTGATCCAGCTCAGGCTGTTTCCGCCGATGGCGGTGATGATCCCCGTCATGATCATGTGGGCCTTCCTGAACTTCACCGACAGCTGGTGGGGACTGGCGCTGATCTACGGCATTGTCACGCTGCCCTTCGCCTTCTGGCTGATGAAGACCTTCTTCGACGACATGCCGCGCGAGATCGAGGAAGCGGCCCTGGTCGAGGGCTGTTCGCGCCTGCGCGTCTTCACCCGCATCACGTTGCCGATGATGCGTGCGCCGCTCGCCAGTGCCGCGCTCTTCGTCTTCATCCTCAACTGGTCGGACTATCTGATCGCGCTGCTTCTGACGACGCGCGAATGGGTGACGATCCCGGTCTATATGGCGTCGCTGTCCTCCTCGATGACCGGGCAGCTCTACGGCGCCAAGGCAGCGCTCGGCCTGATCGCGGCGGTGCCGCCGGTCATCATGGGCATCGCCATCCAGCGCCATCTTGTGCGTGGGCTGACTTTTGGGGCGCTCAAGCAATGAGCGCGGCGACGGCAGCGATTTCGGGGGACGTGATGAAAGCCGTCCAGGCAAGATCGGTCCCGCGCGACGAAGGCGCAAAGCTCGGCTTTCGTTTGACGCTGCCGGCGCAGATCCTGGTGCTGTTCATTTCGGCCTTCCCACTGCTGATGCAGCTCTACATCAGCGTCACCGACTGGTCGCCGCTGTCAGGCCTCGGCTGGTGGAATGCCTGGTCGATGTGGAACAGCTTCGCCAACTACACCGACCTCGCCGCCGACGCGCGCTTCTGGAGCGCGCTGAAGCGCACGGCCGTCGTCATGATCGTCTGCGTGCCGGCGGAGTTCCTGCTCGGCCTCGCACTGGCGACATTGTTCGCCGACGATTTTCCGGGCAAGCGCATCTTCTATTCGATCCTGCTGATGCCGATGATGGTGGTGCCGGCGGTGGCGGGATACATGTTCTTCATGCTGTTCCAGTCGGGCGGCCCGGTGAACGACATATTGTCGGCGATTACGGGCACGCCGGTCACCATCGCCTGGCTGTCGGATCCGACCCTGGCGTTGATCGCGGTGATGATCGCCGACATCTGGCAGTGGACGCCGCTGATGTTCCTCATCCTGCTGGCCGGCTTGGTCGGCGTGCCGGAGGACCAGATCAAGGCGGCGACCCTGCTCGGCGCCAATCCCTGGCAGCGCTTCGTCACCATCGTGCTGCCGAAGATGAAGACGATCATCATCATCGCGCTGGCGATAAGGGTGATCGAGAACTTCAAGATCTTCGACACGCTTTACATCATGACCGGCGGCGGCCCCGGCGTCGCAACGGAAACGATCTCCGTCTACATCTACAAGGTCACCACCCAGGACCTGATCTGGGGCTATGTGGCCGCGATCGCGCTGGCCATATTGATCGTGCTGTCCATCGTCGCGGTGTTCGCCATGAAGCGCATGGCGCGGGCAAGGCAGGTGCCGGCATGAGCGCCATCCATCTCCAGAACCTGGTCAAGAAATTCGGCGACTTCACCGCGCTGAAGACGATGGACCTGGCAATCGCCGACGGCGAGTTCATGGCGCTGCTCGGGCCGTCGGGCTGCGGCAAATCCACGACGATGAACATGATCGCCGGCATGGAGGAGCCGACCGGCGGCAAAATCCTGTTCGGCGAGCGCGACATGGCCGGCGTGCCGATGGGTCGGCGCGGCGTCGGCTTCGTGTTCCAGAATTATGCGATTTTCACCCATATGACGGTGCGCCAGAACCTCGCCTACGGGCCGAGGATGCGCGGCGCGGCGAAAGCCGAGATCGACCGCCGCGTCGGCGCCATTTCGGAGCTGCTGCAACTGACGCCGCTGCTCGACCGCAAGGCCGACCGGCTGTCGGTCAACATATTGCAGCGGGTGGCGATCGGCCGCTCGGCGATCATGGAGCCAGCGATCTTCCTGCTCGACGAGCCGCTGTCGAACGTCGACGCGGCCTTCCGCGCGGTGATGCGCACCGAGCTCAAGCAATTGCAGCGCCAGTTCAGGCAGACCATGGTCTATGTCACCCACGACCAGCTCGAAGCCATGACCATGGCCGACCGCATCGCTGTCATGGACCATGGTGTTTTGCAGCAGGTCGGCACGCCGCTCGAAGTCTACAACAATCCGGCCAATGTCTTCGTCGCCCGCTTCATCGGCGCGCCGGGGATGAACCTGCTCAAGGGCAAGCCGGCGGAAAGCGACCGTGGGCTGGTCGTCGATCTCGGACCGCTGGGCATCACGCCGCCGCTGCCGGACGGGCTCGCGGCCGCCTCGCGTGGGGCGCGCGGCGAGGTGCTTTACGGCTTCCGGCCGGAGCAGGTGATGCTAGTGCAGAATGGGCAGGGTCTCGCTATGCCTGTAAGCTTCGTCGAACGCATCGGTGCGCGCACAATCGTCCATCTCGGCCAAGGCGAGGCTGCTGCAAAGGCGGTGTTCGACAATGATGTCGGGCTCTCGATCGGGCAAACCGCGATCATCGCGCCCGATGCGTCGTCGGTGCGTTTGTTTGATGCTGCCAGTGGCCAAGCGATCGAGGCGAGGGGCTGAGATGCTTGCACAAATACCCTCAGGTCGGCGCTGCCCCTCACTCTTACCCTCTCCCCGTGAAGGACGGGGCGAGGGGGGCGTCAGCGTTGCGGCCATTCCCCTTCTCCCCGTCGCTATACGGGGAGAAGGTGCCGGCAGGCGGATGAGGGGCGGCGCCAAGGCCGACAGTCTGTCCACAACCAGCAAGGCAGGTTGAGATGGCCGATATCGTCTTTCGCAATGTCACCAAGCGCTACGGCAAGACACTCGCCGTCGACGACGCCTCGTTCACGGTCAACGACAACGAGTTCTTCTGCTTCTTCGGTCCGCCGTTGTCGGGCAAGTCGACGATCCTGCGTCTGGTGCTCGGGCTGGAGACGCCTGATTCCGGAGAAATCCTGATCGGCGGCAAGTCGGTCAACGCGGTGTCGCCGGCCGAGCGCAACGTCGCCATGGTGTTCCAGAACCTGGCGCTGTTCCCGCATATGAGCGCGCTCGACAACGTCCGTTTTCCGCTGGTCGAGCGCAGGGTCGCCGAAGCCAAGATCGAAAGGCGTGTCGCCGACGTCGCGGCGAAGCTGCATATCGGCCACATCCTGCACAAGCCGCCGGCACAGCTTTCGGGCGGCGAGCGGCAGCGCGTGGCGATCGCGCGCGCGCTGGTGCGCGATCCCAATGCCTATCTGATGGACGACCCGATCTCGGCGCTCGACGCCCGGTTGCGGGAGGAGACGCGCGTCGAACTGAAGCGCATCCAGCGCGAGCTCGGCAAGACGCTGATCTACGTCACCCACGACCAGGAAGAGGCGATGTCGATCGCCGACCGCATCGCCATCCTGGAGGACGGCAGGATCAGGCAGATCGGCGCGCCGGCTGAAATCTACGACCGTCCGGCCAGCACCTATGTGGCGCGGCTGCTCGGCTCGCCGATGATGAACATATTGAAATCGGCGCGCGGCGAGGGGGGCATCGAGGCTGCCGACGGCACGATCCGTATTGCCGACAAATCCGCTCCCGCCGACGCCGTCGAGATCGGGCTGAGGCCGGAGGACATCAAGGTCAGACCGTGGCCCAATGAGGAAACAGAGGGCAGGGGCTCGGGCCGCCCGGCGCGGGTGTTCGAGGTCGAGCCGCTCGGCGGCTACACCGTGGTGACGCTCGCCGCCGGGCAGGCGCGGCTGAAGGCACTGTTGCGTGGGCAGCCCGACATCCGGCCCGATGCCATGGTGGCGATATCCTGCGAACCAGGCAAGGTGCATTATTTCGGCCAAAGCGGGGGAGCGCTGGCACGATGAATGCGGCCGCAAGAAAAGAACTTCGGGAGGATCAGATGGCAATCAATGGCTTCGAGCCGGACGTGAAGGTTCGCGCAAAGGAATACAGGATCGGCTGCGTCGGCGCCGGCATGATCATGGCCGAGTGCCATCTCGCCGCCTACAGGGAGGCCGGGTTCCCGGTGGTGGCGATCGCCTCGCGCACCAGGGCCAGCGCCGAGAAGGTGGCGACGCGCTGGGGCATTCCCACCGTGCATGACACGCCGGAACAGCTGATCGAGGACCAGAACGTCGACATCATCGACCTTGCTTTCCCGCCCGACCAGCAGCCGGCCCTGATCCGGCATGCGCTGAAACAGAAGCATATCAAGGCGATCCTGGCGCAGAAGCCGCTGGCGCTTTCGGTCGAGGAAGCGGTCAGTCTGCGCGACGAGGCGGCGAAGGCCGGCAAGATCCTCTCGGTCAACCAGAACATGCGCTACGACCAGTCGATGCGCGTCCTGAAGCAGATCATCGACAGCGGCGCGCTGGGTGAGATCGTCTTCGCGCAGATCGACATGCATGCCATCCCGCACTGGCAGAGCTTCCTCGAAGACTATGACAGGCTGACGCTCGCCAATATGAGCGTCCATCATCTCGACGTGCTGCGCTTCCTGTTCGGCGATCCCGACGAGATCACCACGCTGACGCGCAAGGATCCGCGCACGAAGTTCGACCATTCCGACGGCATCACCGTGTCGACGTTGCGCTTTCCGTCCGGCGTGCTGGCGGTGTCGCTGGAGGATGTCTGGTCCGGCCCGCGCCAGGACGGCTACAAGGACGACCAGCATATCAACTGGCGCGTCGACGGCACCAAGGGCGTCGCCAAGGGCACGATCGGCTGGCCGACGGGTTCTGCCTCGACGCTGACCTATGCCTCGGCCGAGACCACCGGCGGCGAGTGGGTCAGCCCGAGCTGGGACACGATGTGGTTTCCGCATGCCTTCATCGGCGTCATGGAACAGCTCCAGCACGCGGTGAAGACCGGCACGCCGCCGGCGCTTTCCGTCGCCGACAACGTCAAGACCATGGCGCTGGTCGAGGCGGGCTACCGCTCGATCGACGAGGGCCGCACGGTCAAGCTTTCGGAAATCTCGATCAACTGAAACCACTGACAACTGAATCGCTTACAGGGAGGAATTCACACCATGATGCAGGCAGGTATTTTTACGGGCTATTTCCCGTATGGCCTCGAGGAGACCGCGAAGAAGATCCGCGGGCTTGGCTTCAACACGGTTCAGCTCGACCTTCACTTCAGGGATGTCGACCTGTCGGCCGGGCAGATCACCAAGGACAAGGCCAAGACGGTGCGCGACGTCTTCCGCGACCAGAACCTGCCGGTCTGCTGCGTGTCGGGCTACACCAACATCATTCATCCCGACAAGGCGGAGCGCGACAAGCGCGTCGGCTACCTCAAGGAGATCATCCGCAACGCCCGTCATTTCGGCTCGCCCTACGTGATCTCGGAAACCGGCACCTACAACACCGAATCCGACTGGGTTCATCACCCCAAGAACAAGACCGAGGAAGGTTTCGAGGAATGCCGCAAGGTCGTCGCCGACCTCGCCCAGACCGCCTATGACCACGGCGCGGTCTTCCTGCTCGAAACCTATGTCAACAACGTCGTCGGCTCGGTCGAGGAGACGGTGAAGATGTTCGCGCAGGTCGACCATCCGGGTCTCGGCCTGTTGATGGACCCGACCAACTATTTCGAGACCCACAACATCGACCGCATGGACCAGATCCTGAACCAGGTGTTCGACACGCTGAGCGACAAGATCAGGATTGCCCACGCCAAGGACGTCAAGCGTTCGGGCAGCGACAAATCGGAGAAGCACGCCGACATTGGCGACGAGGACGCCATGGAAAGCCACACCTTCCGCGGTGTCGGCGAGATCGAGCTGCCGGCCCCCGGCTTAGGCTCGCTGAACTACGACCTGTATCTCCAGCGCCTGGCGCAGAAGCATCCGAACATCCCGGTCATCATCGAGCATCTGTCGGAAGACGACGTGCCGCGCGCCAAGAAGTTCCTCGACGGGAAGTTCCGCGCCAACGGTCTTTGACGATCACTCCGCGCCGCCGGCTCGCGGCGGCGCGGCCCGAAGCAAGGGAGGAAAGAATGTTGAAATTCGCTTGGAAATTGGCGGCCGCCGCGACAGTGCTCGCCGGCGTGGCGCTTGGTTCGGCCGCCCAGGCGCAGGATGGCCAGACCTTCTATCTGCTGTCGCATGGCGGTCCGTCGGATGCGTTCTGGATCGACTGGAATGCGGGTGCGACAAAAGCCTGCGACCAGCTCAAGGTGACCTGCAAGATCTCCTTCAGCGGCGGCGACATGGCGGCGCAGAAGGAGGCCTTCAATTCGGCGCTCGCCGCCAAGCCCGACGGCATCGCCACCACTTCGGCGCAGCCCGGCCTGTGGACCGAGGAGGTGAAGGCTGCCAAGGCCGCCGGCATCCCGATCGTGTTCTTCAACACCGACGATCCGGCGACCGGCCGCCAGGCTTATGTCGGCGCCGATCTCAAGGAGGCCGGCGTCGTCTGGGCCAAGTATCTGGTCGACCACAAGATGGTGAAGCAGGGCGACAAGGTGTTCCTGCCGGTCGAGGTTCCCGGTGCCAGCTACCAACAGCTGGAAACCGAGGGCATCGCCAGCGTCTTCGATCCGCTCGGCATCAAATACGACGTCGTCGATTGCGGCACCGATCCGGCCGGCATCATCGCCAAGATGACCGACTATATGGTGGCCAACAATCCGCCGGCGATCATCGCGCTCGGCGATTCCGTCGCGGCCAGCGTCAAGCGGGTGTTCGACGGCGCCGGCGTGCCGGCGGGCAAGATACCGGTTGTCGGCTGGGGCAATTCCAAGGAGACCGCCGAGGCGGTCAAATCCGGCTTCGTCAACGCGGCCGCCTGGCAATATCCGTCGGCGCAAGGCTTCATGCCGGTTGCCCTGCTCGGGCTTGCCGCCTCGGGCGAGCCGATCGGCTACGACATCCACACGTTCGGCCTTTACGACGCCTCGAGCGTCGAGCCGATCCTGAAACTCTACGACAAGTGATGTGAAACGGCGCCCGCCTGCCAGATGGCGGGCGCCGCACGAAACGCATGGTTCAGACAGTCATGGCAATCACAGCAGAAGACGATGCGCCGGGAGCAAGGGGCAGGTCCGCCCTGATGCGCTCGCCACAATTTTCTTCCTTCATCATCCTCATCATCCTGCTGGCGGTATTCGCGATCGCCGACGCCAATTTCCTGTCGCCGCTCAACATCTCCAACATGATGGCGTTCCTGCCCGAGCTCGGCATCATCGCGCTCGGCATGACGCTGCTTTTGACGGCGGGCGAGTTCGACCTTTCCGTTGGGGCGGTGTTCGGACTGGCACCGGTGGTGGTGATGCTTCTGGCGCAGAATGGCGGCGTGGATATCGGCGTCGCGCTTCTGGCCGGGCTGCTGCTGTGCATCGCGATCGGGGCGATCAACGGGCTGATCGTCACCAAGATCGGCATCTCCTCGTTCCTGGTCACGCTGTCGATGCTGCTCGTCGTGCGCGGGGCAGCGCTCTACATCACGCAGGGCTTTCCACTGAAATCCTGGGACCAGCCCGGCTTTTTCGTGACGCTGCTGGCGGGCAGTTTCAATGTCGGCTCGTTCCGCTTCTACACCTCGCTCTGGTGGTTCATCGGCCTGTCGCTGCTGGCGATCTACGTCCTGCGCTACGCCAAGCTTGGCAACTGGATCAGCGCCATAGGCAGCAATCGCAACGCGGCGGTGGCGCGCGGAGTGCCGGCCGATGCCGTCAAGATATGGCTGTTCATCGCGACCTCGGTGCTGGCCGGGCTTGCCGGCATGATCAGCGCGTTCCGCATCTCGGCCGCTTCGCCGGTGGCCGGCACCGGCTACGAGCTGGAAGTGATCGCCATGGTGGTGGTCGGCGGCACGGCGCTGACCGGAGGGCGCGGCACCATCCTCGGCACCATTGTCGGCGCGCTGATGCTGCGCGCCATCCGCAACGGCATCGTGCTGATCGGCGTGCCGGGCCTGGCCTACAACATCTTCGTCGGCGTGATCATCCTCGCCATGCTCATCCTGCACGCTCTGCTGCAGAAGAACGCCGCAAGGAGCTGACGATGGAAGTGCTTCGGCTGCAAAACCTGCAAAAATCCTTCGGCAGCGTGCGTGCGCTGAAGAACGCCTCCTTTACCCTCAACGAGGGCGAGGTGGTGGCACTGCTCGGCGACAACGGCGCCGGCAAATCGACGCTGATCAAGGCGATCTCCGGCGTATTCCCCGTCGACCGCGGCGATATCTATGTTCGCGGCGAGAAGGTTTCGATCCGTTCGACACGCGACGCGATGGACCTCGGCATCGAGACCATCCACCAGGACACGTCGCTGGCGCCGGATCTCAGCATCGCGCGCAATCTTTTCCTTGGCCGCGAGCCGGTCAATTTCGGATGGCTGGGCGTGTTCGCGCCGCTCGATCTTGCCAAACTGCGCAATGCCGCGTCCGAGTTGCTCAAGCGCGTCGGCATCTCGAAGAAGCTTGATGCCGATGCGCTGGTCTCGACTCTGTCGGGCGGCGAGCGCCAGTCGATCGCGATTTCGCGCGCCATGCAGTTTGCCGCCAAGGTGATCATCCTCGACGAGCCGACCAACAACCTCGGCGTCGAGGAGACCCATGGCGTGCTGCGCTTCGTCAAGGAGGTGCGCGACGCCGGCCATTCGGTGCTGCTCATCACCCACAACATCCACCATGTATTCCAGGTCGCGGACCGCATCATCGTCATGCGTCGCGGCGAAATCGTCGCCGAACAGACGGTTGCCGACACCGATCTTTTGACTGTGGAA
This sequence comes from Mesorhizobium sp. M0587, assembly GCF_040320945.1. Taxonomy (NCBI): domain Bacteria; kingdom Pseudomonadati; phylum Pseudomonadota; class Alphaproteobacteria; order Hyphomicrobiales; family Phyllobacteriaceae; genus Mesorhizobium; species Mesorhizobium sp. M0587. The sequence continues at coordinate 112,724 of NZ_JAMYQP010000012.1, read as the reverse complement.
AGCATCATCACCGGCGCCGACATGTCGGCCCTGCTCAAGGAGGCGAGGGCAAAGTGAAGGGCGTCGCATGGTAGAGCTTTACGGCAAGACGCTGTCGCGAAGGCAATTGGCGGAGCGCTCCGGCATGCTGTCGCAATTCGCCGGCGTGCGGCTGATGACGCTCGGTGACGGGGTGGAGCGCGGCATCCGCATGCTGGAGTTCCGCACCGGTTCGGGCCTGCGCTTCACCGCCCTCGTCGATCGTGCGCTCGACATTGCCGATTGCGATTTCAGGGGCCAGGCGATCGGTTGGCATTCGCCGAGCGGTTTTCGCCACCCGGGGCTGCATGAGTATGAGGGGGAAGGGGGGCTGGGCTGGGGCCGGTCGTTCTCCGGCCTGCTGGTGACCTGCGGCCTCGACCACATATTGGGCCGGGAAGAAGTGCCGGCCGAGAGCTACAACTACCCTGGCAAGACGACCGTGGTCCATTCGCTGCATGGCCGCATCGGCACCATTCCGGCGCGGCTGACAGGCTATGGCGAGAGCTGGGACGGCGACCGCTGCGTGCTGTGGGCCGAGGCCATCGTCCAGCAGGCGACGGTGTTCGGCGAGGACCTGCATCTCATCCGCAGGATCGAGGCCGATGTCGGGAGCAACGAGATCCGGCTGTCGGACCGTGTCGTCAATCACGGCTTCAACCGCACGCCGCATATGTATTTCTACCACATCAATGTCAGCCATCCCTTGCTCGACGAGGGTTCGCGCTATCTGGCGCCGATCCGCGACGTGGTGTGGGCGGCGCATGCCGGCGAGCGCTACGAGGCACAGAAGGTCGGCTACCGCACCGTGCCGGCGCCGCAACTTGGGTTCAGCGAGCAGGTCTGGCAGCACGAGCTCGGTGTCGACGCGGCGGGCGCGGTGCCGGTGGCCGTCGTCAACGACCGCCTCGGCCTCGGCTTCGAGGTGATTACCCGCAAGGATCAATTGCCTTGCGCCTATCAGTGGCAGAATTTCCAGGCCGGCCAATATGCAATGGGTATCGAGCCGTCGACGCATCATGTGCTCGGCAATCGCGCGGCGCGCGAGCGCGGCGAGATGATCTGGCTGGAGCATGGCGAAAGCCGCGCCTACGATGCGGTATTTCGCGTGCTGGATGGCGCCGGCGACATCGCTGCCGCGGAAAACAGGATCGCGTCGATCGCCAGGCAGCCGCAGCAGGATTATCCCAGGCCATCGGGGAATTTCCCGAGATTGGCGGGCAGGGCATGATGCGAAATGAATGCTCCGGCTGGCGGGCCGGAAACCGGAGGTCGATGTGATGGGCAAAAAGCGCGACTACAGCCTGGTCGGCGAAAGCACCCGCCTTGCGATCGAGACCGGCCTGGCCTCGGCGGAATGGTATCACACCGACGTCTCGCGCAAGGCGATAAAGGAACTGATGCAGCGTTCCGACGGGCCAGCGATCCGCGACAGCATCATCTGGATTGCCTTGATACTGGGCTCGGCCGCCGGCATCGCCTGGTTCTGGGGCACGTGGTGGGTGGTGCCGTTCCTGTTCGTCTATGGCGTGCTCTACGGCTCGTCCAGCGACTCGCGCTGGCACGAATGCGGCCATGGCACGGCTTTCCGCACCCGCTGGATGAACGATGTGGTCTACCACATCGCCTCGTTCATGCTGATGCGCAATCCCGTGCAATGGCGCTGGAGCCATGCCCGCCACCACACCGACACGATCATCGTCGGCCGCGACGCCGAGATCGCCGTCATGCGCCCGCCGGACCTCTTGAAGGCGGCGCTCGCTTTCACCGGCATCCTCGATTTTCGCTATTCGCTGCCGACACTGGTGCGCCAGGCATTCGGCAGACTGTCGGACGACGAGAAGAGCTACATTCCCGAGATGGAGCAGGGGAAGGCGGTGGTCACGGCCCGCTGGCACATCGCCATCTACGTCGCGACGGTCGCGCTGGCGCTCTACACACGGTCGTGGCTGCCGCTTGTGCTGATCGGGCTGCCTCGGCTCTACGGCACCTGGCACATGGTGATGACCGGCCTGCTGCAGCATATCGGGTTGGCCGACAATGTCGTCGACCACCGGCTCAACACCCGCACCGTCTACATGAACCCGATCAGCCGGTTCATCTACTGGAACATGAACTATCATGTGGAGCACCACATGTTCCCGATGGTGCCCTATCACGCGCTGCCCAGGCTGCACGAATTGATCAAGCACGATCTGCCAGAGCCGAACCCGTCGATCTGGCACGCCTATCGCGAGGTCTGGCCGGTCCTGCTCAGGCAGCTGAAATACGAGGATTATTACCTGAAGCGCGAATTGCCGCCGACGGCCAAGCCCTATCGCGGCGAATTCCACCAGGTCGATATGTCGGCGGCGGCCGAATAGTTTTGCCCCGGCCGCGGGCTACAATTGCGAGGAGACTGAAATGGCCGATTGGGTCGAAGCGTGCGCCGTGGACGATGTCGAGGAAGAGGATGTCATCCGCTTCGATCATGGCGGACGAACCTTCGCCATCTATCGCAGCCCGGACGACGAGTTTTTCGCCACCGACGGCTACTGCACGCATGAAAAGGCGCATCTGGCCGACGGGTTGGTGATGGACGACATCATCGAGTGCCCCAAGCACAATGGCCGCTTCAACTACAAGACCGGCCAGGCCAAGGGCGCGCCGGTCTGCGTCAACCTCGCCACCTATCCAGTGAGGATCGAAGCTGGCAAGGTGATGATCGAGATCGGCTGAGCCGCCGCCCGCTCGAGCAACGAAGGAAGAGAATTCGATGAGCCGAAAGAGACCGACCGTCGCCGATCTGCGCGCCATGAAAGGCAAGCGTCAGCTGACCATGCTGCGCGTGCTGACCATGGACGAGGCCGAGGCGGCCGAACGGGCAGGGGTCGACATCGTGTCGGTGCCGCCCGAGCTGGTGCTCAATCCGCAATATCGCGACGCAGCGCCCAGCCTGTTCACCATGCCCGGCGAGAACTTTTTCGAGATCGGCACGGCGGACGATTTCGTGCGCTGGGCCTTCCGGCTCTACAAGGCAAGCGCCGACGCGGTCTATTGCAGCGCCGGCTACGCTACGATCAAGCGCATGGCGGACGACGCCATCCCTGTCATCGGCCATGTCGGGCTCATTCCATCCCGCGCCACCTGGACCGGCGGCTTCAAGGCCGTCGGCAAGACCGCCGATACCGCCATGCAGGTGTTCGAGGCGGTCAAGCAGTTGGAGGCCGCCGGCGCCGTCGGCGCCGAGATCGAGGTGGTGCCGGTCGAGGTCGCCAAGGCGATCTCGGAGCGTACCTCGCTGATCATGCTGTCGATGGGCGCGGGCACAGGGTGCGACGCGCAATACCTCTTCGCCGACGATATACTTGGCCAGAACCGCGGCCACATGCCCCGCCACTCCAAGGTCTATCGCAATTTCGCCGCCGAATATGATCGTTTGCAGGCCGAGCGCATCGCCGCTTTCTCGGAGTACGTCGCCGACGTCAACAGCCTGGCCTATCCCGAGGACCGGCATGTCGTGCACATGGATCCGGCGGAGCTACGCCTGTTCCTGGACAAGGTCGGCCGGAGATAAGGGCCGGCTGCCAATTTCCGGTGGTGCGCGCGGCGCCAGCGTCAAGCCGCCGCGCAAGTCACCGCTTGTTCGGCAGCCATCGGCTCGAGGGGTGATCAGCCGCCGCTCACCTCCGCGCTGTCTCTCCAACGCCTCCAGGCAGATAATCGCGAAAGTTTGTTCGCCGGGCTGTGGACGCCAAAGCCCGAATGCTGTTCAAACCGATGCGCCATCGATTTGCCGGACAATTGTCCCATGCCGGCCGCACGGAAAGTTTTCACGCCAATCCCCCGCATGACAGCCATTCCCGAAAACGAAGCCTCGCCCCAATCATTGACGACGCCGGCGCGCCAGGCACGGCGCGTGGCGCTGATCGTGGCCATCGCCTTCTTCATGCAGTTGCTGGATTCGACGATCATCTCGACCTCGCTGCCGCAGATGGGCGCTTCGTTCGGCGTGCCGGCGGTGGCGATGAGCATCGGCATCACCGTCTACATGCTGACCATGGCGGTGTTCGTGCCGCTGTCAGGCTGGCTCGCCGATCGGTTCGGCGCGCGCAACATCTTCCTGGTGGCGATCGCGCTGTTCACGCTGGCATCGCTCGCCTGCGGCTTTTCGCAAAATCTCACTCAATTCGTCGCGGCGCGCGCCGTGCAGGGCCTGGGCAGCGCGCTGATGACGCCGGTCGGGCGCATTCTCGTCTTGCGCAACGCGCCGAAATCCGAGCTTCTCAACGCCACTGCGCTGATCACCTGGCCGGCACTGTTCGCGCCGGTTGTCGGGCCGGTGCTCGGCGGCTTCATTACCACCGCTCTGTCCTGGCACTGGAATTTCTTCATCAACATCCCGCTTGGGCTGGTCGGGCTGGCGCTCGTCGCCCGCTTCATTCCGGGCGACCGCGAGGCCGTGCCGAAGCCGCTCGACTGGCCAGGGTTTTTCCTGACGTCGCTGGGGCTGGCCTGCCTGCTCTACGGCCTCGAACGCATCGCGCATCCCGAGGACGGCGCCTTGCCGACGGTGGCCCTGGTCGCGGCGGGCATCGTCATCGGCTGGCTGGCGGTGCGGCATCTCGGGCGCGCGCCGCATCCGCTGCTCGATCTCTCGTCGTTCAAGGTGCAGACCTTCGCCATCTCGACGCTCGCGGCCGGCACCATTTTCCGGGTGGCGATCAACGCCACGCCGTTCCTGTTGCCGCTGCTGTTCCAGGTCGGCTTCGGGCTCAGCCCGATCGATGCGGGTATGATGATCCTCGCCTATTTCCTCGGCAATCTCGGCATGAAGACGGTGACCACGCCGACGCTGCGGCGCTTCGGTTTTCGCTCGGTCATGGTCGTCAACGGCCTGGTCGCCTCGGCGTCGATCGCTGCCTGCGCGGCCATCTCGCCGCAGACGCCGCAAGCGCTGGTGATCGGCTTGATGGTGATCGCCGGCCTCTCGCGTTCGATGCAGTTCACCGCGCTCAACACGCTGGCTTTCGCCGATATCGGCGCGGCGCAGCGCAGCTCGGCGGCGACGCTGTCCAGCATGCTCCAGCAGGTGGCGATGCTGTTCGGCGTCGCGGTGGCGGCGGCGATCCTCAATTTGTCGCAGATCGCCAGGGGCGGGACGGCGCTCGGTCTCGTCGATTTTCGAGTAGCCTTCCTTGCGATCGGTGCCATCGGCCTGGTGGCGGCATTGCGCTTTCTCGTGCTGCCGCGCGGTGCCGGCGCCGAGGTTTCAGGCCACGCGCCTGGGAATTAAAATCGGATTTCTCGATCTGAAGCGGAGATAAATTCCGCCTTGTTGCTTCGCATCGGGGCGGCGCTTTCGCGCGCCGCTTCAATGGCGCAATCAAATGCCAAAAGCGCAGGAGTTTCCGGGCGTTGCGCCAGTCTGGGCATTCGATGCGTCCACTCGATAAATATCGCCGTGAACCCGGCCACCTGAAAGCGGATTCATTTGACGAGCCGGCATCGAGCCGATTAGCTTTCGTTTTCGGGATGGCAGCGCTGCCATCGGGGCGAAAGCAGACATGAACGCGATTGGCTGGCCGAATTTCAGGAGCCTGAATCAGGAAGGCATTGTCTTTGCCATAGCGGTCGTGCTGTTCATTGCCGCGGCAATAGGCCTGCCGGGCTTCATCGATCCCAACAATCTCGTCGCAATCGTGCGCTCGGTGTCGGTGCTGGGCATACTGGCGCTCGGCATGGCGGTCGTCATCATCGGCCGCGGCATCGACCTGTCGGCGGTGGCGATCATGGCGATGTCGGTTGCCTGGTATCTGCAACTGCTCAACACCGGAACCTCGGACGGGCTGGCCTTCGTCTATGTGCTGGCCGGCGTGCTCGCCATCGGCCTGCTCAACGGCTTTCTCGTCGCCTATGCCGACGTGCCGGCCATCTTCGTGACGCTGGCGACAGGCTCCTTCGTCTTCGGCTATGTGCGCTCGCAGCTGATCACCCAGGATGCCGTGCCGGTGCCGCAGGGCCATTGGGTGGAACTGCTCGGCGGCCTGCGTTTTCTCGACATCCCCATCGAGGTGTTCGTCTTCGCGGGCCTCGCCTTCCTGTTTTTCCTGTTCCTGCGCTACACGAAATGGGGCCGCTACATCTATTTCGCCGGCGACAATCCGGTTGCCGCCCGCAACATCGGCATCCCGGTGCGGCCGATGCTGGTGCTGCGTTATGTGCTCTCGGCTTTCGTGGCGCTGATTGCCGGCCTGCTGACGGCGGCCAGCCTGCATTCGATCAACACCCGGGTCGTCAATTCGACGCTGCTCTACGACATCGTGCTGGTCGCGGTGATCGGCGGCATCGGCCTGTCCGGCGGGCGAGGCGGGGTGCGCAACGTGCTGGTGGGTGCGGCGCTGATCGGCATTCTCCTGAACGCCATGACCATCATCGACATTCCGCTGCTCTACCAGAACCTGATCAAGGCGGCGATCCTGCTGGGGGCGATCATCGTCGACGGCATCATCAATCCACGCGACGAGCAGACCGCCCAGCAGGGCGATATCTAGAGCATGATCCCGAAAAGTGGAAACCGGTTTTCGGAAAAGATCATGCTCAAACAGGAAGACTTAACCAAGCGGACGGTTGGGGCCGGCCGCGGATAACAACGACCAACCAGAGGATGTGACATGAAACTGATCAGAACATTGATGGCCGCCGCGACGGCGCTTGCCGCCACGGCCTTCGTGGCGCCAACGTTCGCCGCCGACGATCCAGGCCCCGCCGCCTATGCGCAGGCGCTCAAGGGCAAGCGCGTGATGCTGGTGCCGCTGGCGATGGGTTTCGACCTGGCACAGGGCTGGGCGCACTTTCTGAAGACGGAAGTCGAGGCCTGGGGCGGCGTGTTCGAGACGCGCGACCCGAACTGGGTCGTCGACGCCGGCGCGCAGGCGATCACCGACGCAATCTCCTCGGACACAAGGCCCGACGTGCTGATCATCCATGCGCCCGATCTCAACTCCTATTCCAAGCTGATGAAGAAGGCGCAGGCCGCCGGCACCTATGTGCTGCTGGTCGACAACCCCGCCAATTTCCCCGCCGACGCCTTTGTCGGCAGCGACTGGGATCGGCTTGGCCAGTTGGAGGCCGAAGCTGCGATCAAGGGCTGTGGTGAAAACTCGTCGAAGAAGATCGGCCTGGTGCAGGGCGACCAGGCGAATTCTTCCAGCCTTTACCAGTATGCCGGCATCATGAAGGTGCTGGACAAGCATCCCGACTTCAAGGTGGTGGCCAAGCCGGACTCCAACTGGGACGCGACCACTTCGCGCAATGTGACGACGACGATGCTGCAGCAGAACCCGGATATCTGCTCGATCATCGATTTCTGGGACGGTGACGCCACCGGCGCTTCGGCCGCGATCCGCGATGCCAAGCTCGACGGCAAGGTTTTTCTCGTCACCACCGGCGGCGGCGAAAAGGCGGCGGATTGCGACAAGCTGGCCGACGGCACCTATGGCGCGGTTGTCATGACCGACCTTGCCCGCCAGTCGGGTGACATGAACGCCATCATCAAATTCCTGCTGCAGAGCGGCCAGCCGGCCGGCACGTCGCACACCTACATCTACACGCTGGAGAAGGCGACGACCAAGGCCGACCTCAAGCCCGACAGTTGCTGGGACCTGAAGGCGCTGCAGGCCGAAGCTGCGGCGAAGTAAGCCGGCCTTCGATGCGTAACGACGAGACGGCTGGAATGTGCCTGGCGCGGTTGCTTCGAAGCAATTCTCGACCGCGGCGCTGCCCCTCATCCGCCTGCCGGCACCTTCTCCCCGTATAGTGACGGGGAGAAGAAGCGCTCCAGCGCCGGCGACCCCCTCTCCCCGTTCTTCACGGGGAGAGGGTAAGGGTGAGGGGCGGCGCCGACCTGAACGATTGCGGATGCCCCGGCCACCTCTCTTTTTTCTCTCTCGCAATAGCAGTGACCTGATGTCCTTTCGCGAACGCCTCCAGTCCTGGCGCTACAATCTCGTGCCCGACCATCTCGTCGGCGAGATCCTGACCAAGCGCTGGACCGACAATGCCATTCCGTTCCTGGCGCTGGTGGCGACGTTGGCGACCTTCGGCTCGATCATTCCGGGCTTCTTCAAGCTGACGTCGCTGCAGGAATCGACCCGCCAGCTCGGCGAATTCTCGATGGTGGTCACCGGTATGACCGTGGTGATGCTGGGCGGCGGCATCGACCTGTCGGTCGGCTCGATCTTCGCGCTGTCCTGTTTTTCCGCCGTCTACGTCTTCTTCATCCTGGAACAGTCGATATGGCTGGCGCTGGCCGCTTCGCTTGCCACCGGCCTCGTCTTCGGCGCCGTCAACGGCTATCTCGTCGGGTATCTCAGGCTGCGCGCCTTTCTCACCACGTTGGTCACCTTCATCTTCGGGCGGGCGCTGTTCGACATCCTGGTCACCACTTATGCGGCCGATGTGCAGCTTTCGACAGCCACATCGGATGTGCTCGACTTCATCGGCGACAGCACTTTCTGGGGGCTCTCCGTCTCCGTCTGGCTGGCGATCATCCTCGCCGTCGTCACCCATATCGCGCTGACGCGTTCGCGGCCGGGCTGGCATGTGCTGGCGGTCGGCGGCTCCAGGCGCTCGGCGCACAATGCCGGCATCCGCGTGCGCCGCACCGTATTCATGACCTATGTCTTCTCGGGCCTCTGCGCCTCGATCGGCGGCTTTCTCATCGCCTGCCGGCTGAGCGGCGCTGGGCCGGGCACAGGTCTCAACCTCGAGATCATGGCGCTGACGGCGGCGGTGGTCGGCGGCGTCAGCCTCGGCGGCGGGCGCGGTTCGGTGATCAAGGGACTGATGGGCGCCATCATCGTCCTGACCATGACCAACGGGCTGATCCGGCTGGGCTACGGCACCGGCACCAACCAGATGGTGCTCGGCATCATGCTGGCGGTCGCGGTGACCATCGACATCCGCTGGCTGAAGAACCGCCACAAGGTGCTGAACGAGGTCTATGTCGCGCCGGTCTATCTCAAGATGGGCGCAACGCAGTCGGCCGTGCCGGGTTCCGGCACACCCTACGAACTCGACAACCGCTTGTCGGCCGCCGATCATATCGGGCTCGGCGAGTTGGAAGGACCGGAGGATGTCATCCTCGACCGCGACGACAATCTCTATTGCGGCACGCGTCACGGCGAGATCGTCCGCTTCTTCGCGCCCGACTACGCCAGGTCGGAAGTGTTTGCCCATATTGGCGGCTTTCCGCTCGGCCTTGCCTTCGACAAATCGGGCAATCTGATCAGTTGCGTCGGCGCCATGGGGCTCTATTCCGTGTCGCCGGATCGCGAGGTGAAGCGCCTGTCCGCCGAGACGTCGCGCTCCTGGACCTCGATCGTCGACGATGCGCGGCTGCGCGACCCCAATGACTGCGACATCGCCCCCGACGGCCGCATCTATTTCACCGACTCCACCAAGCGCTATGACGCCCATGATTGGGCGCTGGACTCGATCGAGAACCGCGCCACCGGCCGGCTGCTGGTCTACGATCCGAAGGACGGCTCGACCAGGACGCTGCTCGACGGCTACCGCTACACCAATGGTGTCTGCATGGCGCATGACGGCAAGTCGCTGTTCTTCGCCGAAAGCTGGGCCTGCCGCGTGCATCGCTATTGGCTGGAAGGGCCGAAGGCCGGCATCGCCGAATGCATCATCCGCGACATGCCGGGCTATCCCGACAACATCAACCGGGCGTCCGACGGCAATTACTGGATGGCATGGCTCGGCATGCGCACGCCGAGCTTCGACCTGTCGCTGCGCCACCCCGACATGCGCAAGCGCATGACGCGCCGCCTGCCGCAGGACGAATGGCTGTTCCCCAACATCAACACCGGCGGCGTGGTGAAATTCACGGAGAAGGGCGGCATCGTCGAGGCGATGGGCGACCTCACGGGCGGCGCGCATCCGATGGTGACCTCGATGCGCGAGCACAAGGGGTATCTGTTCGTCGGCGGCATCCTCAACAACCGCGTCGGCCGCTACAGGATCTCGGGCGCCGACCCCAACTGGACCAGCCCGGCTTCCTATTGGGGAGCGAAGCCATGATCCTCGATCCGATCCTGGATATGTTCCGCGGCAAGGCCGTCACCATCCCGCCATTGGACGGCGCCTTCCGGCCCAACACGCGGCTGGACGATGCGCTTGCGTTTGCCGGATTGACCGAACCGGACAATCTGCTGGTCTCGGGTGACAGGCTGCTCGCCTCCAGCGGCAACGCCATCTATTCGCTTGCCGCCGGAACCGGGCCTGAGATTGTGGAAACTTTTCCGTCTCCCGTCACGGCGTTGTCTCGCTCGCCGTCGGGCGAACTGACGGTCGGGTTGGAAAGCAGTAAGCTGCTGATCGGCGGCAGGGAAGTCCTGTTGCCGGCCGGTATCGGCTGCATCACCGCACTTGCCTATGCCAGTGACGGCACGCTGTGGCTGGCCAATGGCTCGGCCGAGCATGCGCCGGCGCAATGGGCCGCCGATTTGATGAAGAAGGGCGCGTCCGGATCGCTTTGGAAGCGGGACGCGGCAGGCGGCGATTTCCGCAAGGTGGCTGGCGATATCGCCTTTCCCTATGGACTCCATCCCGTCGGCGGGGATGTGCTGGTGAGCGAGAGCTGGCGCCATCAGCTGGTGCGGTTCGACGGCGCGACCGGCAATCGCTCGACAGTGCTGACGCATCTGCCCGGCTATCCGGCGCGGCTGTCGCCTTCCGGCGACGACGGCGGCGCATGGCTGACCTTGTTCGCGCCGCGCAACCGGCTGATCGAGTTCGTGCTGCAGGAGACGCATTACCGGCTAGATATGATCGACCAGGTCCCGCCCGCCTACTGGATCGCGCCGACCTTGGCCTCCAGCCGCAGCTTCCTCGAGCCGCTGCAATGCGGCGGCATCCGCACCATGGGCATTCACAAGCCATGGTCGCCGAGCCGCTCCTACGGATTGGTGGTCAGGCTCGACCAGAACATGCAGCCGCAATTCAGCCTGCACAGCCGCGCCAACGGCACGCGTCACGGCATCTGCAGCGTGGCTGAGAAGGACGGCCAGCTGTTCATCGCGTCGAGGGGCGGCGACTGCGTGCTGGCTGTCGATCTCGTGTCGGGAGCTTTCTGATGGAACCGATCGTTCGTCTGGAAAACGTCACCAAGACCTACCGCGGCGTACCTGCCGTCAAGAACGTCAGCTTCGAATTGCGCAAGGGCGAAATCCACGCGCTGCTCGGCGAGAATGGTGCCGGCAAATCGACGCTGACCAAGGTCATCGCCGGTGTCGTCGACGCCAGTTCGGGCAAGATGTTCCATAAAGGGCAAGAAATCGCCTACGCCTCGCCGCATGCGGCGCTCGACGCGGGCATTGCCATGGTATTCCAGGAGACCAGCTTGGTGCCGTCGATGACGGTGGCGCAGAATCTCTATCTCGGCACCGAAAAGTTCCTCAACCGGCTGCGCGGCACCTACATCTCGGCACAGCAGTTTCTGCAATCGCTGAACTTTCCCGTCGATCCCAACGCCATGGTGGCTACGCTGGGCGCGGCCAAGCGGCAGATGGTCGAGATCGCGCGCGCCGTGCACCATAATGCCGAGATCATCATCTTCGACGAGCCGACGGCGACGCTGACGCCGGAGGAGAAGCGGCACTTCTTCGCGCTGATCCGGCGGCTGAAGGCGCGCGGCGTGTCGATCGTCTTCATCAGCCACGCGCTGGAAGAGGCGCTGATGATTGCCGACCGCATCACCATCCTGCGCGATGGCGAGTTGGTCATCACCGACGACACGGCGGCCTTCGATCGCGACCGGATCGTCGCCGCCATGGTCGGACGCACGCTATCGGGGCAGATCTATCGCCAGCGCGACGAGGCCAAGCTGCGCAAGGCGGGGAAGAAAGTTCTGTCGGTGCAGGACATCTCAATGAGCAATGTCGTGCGCAACAATTCGTTCTCGATCTTCGAAGGCCAGATCACCGGCGTGTTCGGGCTGATCGGTTCCGGCCGAACCGAGACCTTCAAGATCGTGTCCGGCATCTATAAGCGCGACTTCCTGCGCGGCGGGGCGATCGAGCTGGACGACCGGCCGGTGCGCTATCTCGTGCCCAGCGAAGCGGTGGCCGACGGCATCGTCTACGTCACCGAGGATCGCAAGAGCGAAGGCATTTTCGAGACCATGGGCGTTGCCGAGAACCTGTTCGGCGGTCTCTTGGCCGCGGGCCGGGAAAACGCCTGGGTAATCAACCAGCAGGAGATGCGCGCGCTGTCGGCCGAATGGACCAAGACGCTGAACATCAAGGCGATCAACGGCAATGCGCGCGTGGTGGAGCTGTCCGGCGGCAACCAGCAGAAGGTGGTGATCGGCAAGGGGCTGGTGCAGAGGCCGCGCATCGTCATCTTCGACGAGCCGACGCGCGGCGTCGATGTCGGCGCGATCGCCGAGATCCACCAGATCATCAACCGGCTGGCCGACGAGGGCCTCGCCGTCGTCGTCATCTCGTCCTACCTGCCGGAGATCATGAACCTGTCCGACCGCATTCTCGTCTGCCGCCAGGGCCGCATCGTCGAGGAGTTTTCACCGGCGGAGGCGACGGAGGAGAAGATCATGTACGCGGCGGTGCATTAGAGTGTGCCGGTATTCAGGTGAGGCCGGCCTGCAAACGCCGGCTTCCTGCGCTTCCGGTGCTCACGTACGAATAGTACGCTCCGCTCCGGTTCTCGGAATCCGCCGTTTTCGACTCGGCCTGACCTGAATCTCGACACACCCTCGTGGTGCCGTTTGTACCGCAAAAGGGGGATTAGCGAATTAAGTGAATGGATTGGCGGCGGCTGTTCAGCGTCCGATTCAATCGTCTGGCATCGAGAAACGAAAGGAAACGCCATGGCCACCACAAAACTCCTGAGCGATGCCGAGGTCGAAAAAAATCCGGCTGTGAAGGCCGTGTTCGACGACATCCGCACGACGCGCAAATCCGATTTCGTCAACAATTTCTGGCGCGGGCTGGCCAATGATCCCCCGGCGCTGAAGCGGGTGTGGGAACAGCTGAAGACGGTGATGGTCGCCGACAGCGCCATCGATCCACTGACCAAGGAGATGATCTACATCGCGGTGTCGACCGCCAATGGCTGCTCCTACTGCGTCCATTCGCACACGGCGGCAGCGCGGGCCAAGGGCATGACCGACGCCCAGCACGGCGAACTGGTGTCGATCATCGGGCTGGCGGGGCAGACGAACCATCTGGTGACGGCGATGCAGATTCCGGTCGACCCGCAGTTCGAGGTGAAGTAAGGCGCGCAATTACACCGGCCGATAAACTTTCTCCGCCGTGTTCCAGAAGATATCGGCCTCCGCCGCCGAGCCGTGCCTGGCCACCGCATCGCGGTGCGCCTTCATCAGTTCGGCATGGCTGGTCCAGAGCTTCTCGATGGGAAAGTTCGAGCCGAACATCAGATGGTCGCTGCCCAGGATATCGATCGCGTTGTCGACGATGTAGCCGATCAGTTCGGGATCGTTGCGGTGGACGAAGGTGCCGAGGCCGGACAGCTTGGCGTAGAGATTGGGCGCCGCCGACAGTGCGCGCAGGCCGGCTTTCCACCCTTCGGTGGTTTCCGGTTCCATGCCGGTCAGCATGCCGGCGTGAGTCAGGATGAAATTCGTCTCCGGGTTCTCGCCGACCAATGTCAGCCCGTCCTTCATCTGGGCCGGGAAGAGCTGCAGGTCGAAGGACAGGCTGTAATCCTTCAGCCTGGTAATATTGGCGCGGACCTTCGGGTCGATCACCTGGTCGGCCGAGGCGGCGAAGCGGAAAGCCGGGGTCTCGTGCCAGTGGAGCTGCATGCGCACGCCGCGCAGCAGCGGGTACTTTTTGAGCCGGTCGATCTGGGGCCTGACATCGTCGACGGTCATGTCGGCGTAGCCGATGATGGCATGCGGCCAGCCGGTCTCGCCTGCGGTCTTCTGCAGGAAGGCGACTTCCTTCTCGAAATCCTCCTTGGCCCAGTTGGTCTGGACATAGACCGCCTTCTCCACGCCTGAGCCCTCTTGGTCGGCGAGGAACTCTTCGATCGGGTAGTCGCGGCGGATCGGCTCGTAGGGCCCGAAGATGCGCGGCACCATCGGTCCGAGCAGCCAGGGCTGGTCCTTTTGGCGCCAGATGTGGAAATGCGCGTCGATTGCCTTCTGCATCACGAAACCCTCTTCCAGATTGTCGCCGCCGCCGGGGCCGGGCGGGCGAGCGACAGGATGAAATCGGCGAGGCCGGCAAGCGACGAGCCGTCGACCAGATCGTCGAGGTCGGGCAGAATGGCGCGAAGTGCCGCCGTCGCCGGCCGGAAGCGCGGATCGCCGGCCAGCGGCGTCGCCAGCGACAGCCGGAAGGCGCGGGCGCTCAGCCGGCGCATCGCGGTTTGCAACTCGGCATGGTCGCCGCGCTCCAGTGCGTCCGAGAGGATGACGATAGCGGCACCGCGCGCGAAGGCAGAAAAGCGCGGCACAGAGAGGAAAGCGAGCAGCGTTGGCCCCATGCGCGTGCCGCCGTCCCAGTCGTCGACCTGCGCGGCGGCGCGGGCCAAGGCCTGTTCGCGGTCGCGGACACGCAGAGCCGTGGTGATACGGGTCAGCCGCGTGCCGAAGGTGAAGATCTCGGCGCGGTCCGCTCCCTGCACAGCGGCATGCGCCAGCTTCAGATAATCGGCCGTGTGCAGCTTCATCGAGCCGGAGACGTCGATCAAGAGCAGCAGCTTGCGCGGCACGGTCTGGCGACGGCGCAGCAGCGGCGAGGGGACATCGCCATCGGCGGCGACGATTTCCCTGAGCGACCGGCGCAGGTCGAGCTTGCCGCGCGAATGGGTGCGCACGGTGCGGAAGGAGCGGCGGGCGGGCAGGGCGCCCGGGAGCTTGCGGCGAAAGGCGGCCAGCCCGTCGTCGCCGCGATGGAAATCACGGGTGCTCAATTGCTCCCGGGCCGAGGATAGCTCGCCGCCTTCCTGGCTGTGCTCCGCTTCGATCCGCTCGTCGTCGGCGCCGCCATCATCCTTGATGCGGGTCTCTTCGTCGGCCTCGTCTTCGACTACGGCCGAAGTGTTGCCGTAGAAGTGGCTCTGGAAATGCGCTTCGAATTCGTCGCGGCGGTCGGGCGGCGGCGCCAGCGTGGCGAGTGCCGCCTCGCGTATGTCGGCCATCGAGCGTGGCCCGAGCAATGTCACCGCCTGCATGAAGCCGGTGATTTGCTCCGGTGCGACGGCAAAGCCATAGTGTCGCAGCAGCCGGCCGAAGCCGAGCAAGGGGGCTGCCGCGTGGGGTAACGCGCTCACGCCAGCGCCTCCTCGACGATGCGGCCAAGTTCCGGCGCGATATAGGACAGGTCTTCTTCGTCCTTGATTAGTACGCCGATGGCGCGGCGAAAGGCTTGCGGCCACGGGCTGCCGCCTTTTTCCAGGATGGTCGCCGCATTGGCCCATTCGACGGCCTCGGCGATGCCAGGCGGCTTGGCCAGCGGGCGCGCGCGAATGGTCTGCACCGCCGCCGCCACGGCGCGCGCGGTGGCCTCGGCGACATCGCCGGCGCGCAGCATGATAATGGCCGCCTCGCGCTCGGCGTCGGGATAGCCGATCCAGTGATAGACGCAGCGGCGGCGGAGCGCCTCGGCGAGCTCGCGGGTGCGGTTCGAGGTCAGGATGACGATTGGCTGCGCGGCGGCGCGGATGGTGCCGCGCTCGGGAATACTGATCTGGAAGTCGGAGAGGAATTCCAGGAGCAGGGCTTCGAACTCATGGTCGGAACGATCGATCTCGTCCACCAGCAACACGCGTTGTTCAGGCGCTTTCAACACTTGCAACAGCGGCCGCGCGATGAGGAAACGGTCGTCATAGATGTCGATCTCCTGCTCGCCGGCGTGGCGGATGGCGAGCAGCTGGCGCTGGTAGTTCCACTCGTAGAGCGCATGCGCGGCGTCGATGCCTTCATAGCATTGCAGCCGCACCAGATTGCGGCCGAGCAGTTCGGCGATCGCCTTGGCCGCTTCCGTCTTGCCGACGCCCGGCGCGCCTTCGAGCAGCAGCGGCTTGCCGAGCCGGATGGCCAGGAAGATGGCTGTCGAAAGGCTGTCGTCGGCCAGATAGCGTGACGCGGCGAGGCGCTCCGCCACCGCCTCCGGCGAGGTCGCGACAGTCTCGGCATTCACCTCCGGCATCTCGGTCCTCAGTTCGCCGCTTGCGCCTTGAGCGCGCGCAAAATGCGCTCCGGCGTGATCGGCAGCGTGTCGATGCGCACGCCGACCGCGTCGAAGACGGCATTGGCAACCGCCGGGATCTGCGGATTGGCGCACATTTCGCCCGGTCCCTTGGCGCCATAGGGTCCGTCGGCGGAAGGCCGCTCCAGCACGATGATCTCGGTTTCGGCGAGATCGCCGGGACCCGGCATCAAATATTGGTTGAAGTCGGTCCCGCCATGGTCGCGGTTGGGATAATAGGGTTCGGTCGTCTCGTAGAGCGCATGGCTGATGCCCATCCACGAGCCGCCGACCAGCTGCTGCTCGACCATTTTCGGGTTCAGCGCGCGGCCGATCTCGAAGACGTTCTTCACCGTCAGCACCGTCACCTCGCCGGTCTCGTCATCGACCTCGACCTCGGCCACCGTGCAGGCATGCGCGTAGCAGGTCGACGGTTTCATCGCGCCGGTCTCTTTCTCCGGATAGGAGCGCGGAATGAGGAACATGCCGCGCCCCGAAATCGAGCGGCCGCGCTTGAAATGCGCCGACAGCGCGACATCGAAGATCGAGATCGATCTTTGCGGCGCGCCCTTGACCAGGATGTTGCCCTGGCCGTCGGTCTCGAGGTCGGATGCATTCACTTCCAGCTCCTCGGCCGCCACTTCCAGCATTACCTGGCGGGCTTCCCTGGCGGCCTGGATGACGGCGTTGCCGGCGCGGTGGGTGCCGCGCGAGGCGAAGGTGCCCATGCAGTGCGGGCCGGTGTCGGTATCGGCGGTGTCGACGACGACGCGATCGGTCGGCACGCCGATCGTCTCGGCGCAGATCTGCGCCATGATCTGCTTCATGCCCTGGCCGAGATCGACCGACGACAGCGTTACCATGAAATTGCCGGTCGGCGTGGAATGCACCAGCGCCTGGGTCGGGTCGCCACCGAGGTTCATGCCCGTGGGATAATTGATCGCGGCGACGCCGCGTCCGCGCCTGATCGCCATCTCAAGCTCCCTTCGCGTAGGAGGACATCGCCAGGTATTTCTCCGCCACCGGCCAGTTGGCGGCGCGCGAGGCCTCCTGCATGCACTCGATCAGTGCGGCACCCTCGGTCGGCTGGCGATGCGCCTTCATGTCGCCGTCGCGATAGGCGTTGATGAAGCGGAATTCGAGCGGATCCATGCCGATCAGCCGCGCCAGCTTGTCCATCTGCACTTCCAGCGCGAAGTCGCCGATGGTGACGCCGAAGCCGCGCATCGCCGAGGAGGGGGTGCGGTTGGTGTAGACGCAGTAGGTGTCGATCCAGACGTTGGGAATGGTGTAGGGGCCGGGGTAGTGCCCCGCGCCCTTCTGGGCGCCATAGGGCGAGTGGCGCGAATAGGCGCCGGCGTCGGTGTAGCCGGTGACTTTTCGCGCGACGATGCGGCCGTCCTTCATGACGCCATCCTTGATGACGACCTTTTCGGCCGCGCGGGGTGACGAGATCTGCATCTCCTCTTCGCGGCTGTAGATAAAACAGACTGGTCGTCCTGTTAGTTTCGCGCCAAGGATGGCGATCGGCTCGACGATGACATCGACCTTGCCACCGAAACCGCCGCCGACCGTGCCGCCGACGAAATGCAGCTTGCTGCCCGGCATCTGCAGGATGATCGAGGTGTTGTCGAGGGTGAAGAACATCGCCTGCGTGTTGGTGTAGCAGGTGAAGCGGTCATTGCCCTCGGGCATCACCACGCAGCCGGTGGTCTCGGTCGGTGCGTGCTCGATCGGCGAGGACTGATAGCTCTGTTCGAGGATGTGATCGGCGCCGGCGAAGCCGGCCTCGACATCGCCGAAGCGCACCTTGCGGCATTCGCCGCTGTCATAGAGATAATAGTTCTGGCCGTGATACTCGTTGACCAGCGGCGCGCCGGGCTTCAGCGCTTCCTCCATGTCGAAGACGGCCGGCAGCACTTCATAGTCGACCTTGACCTTGGCGGCGGCCTCCTGTGCGGCGCGCTCGGTCTCGGCGAGCACCGCCACCACGGCCTCGCCCTTCCAGCGCACCTTGCCGTCGGCCAGCACCGTCTCGTCCTCTGGGCCGATCTGGATCAGGATCAGGATGGTGTAGACATTGTGCGGCACGTCCTTCGCCGTCAGCACCTTGACCACGCCGGGATGTTTTTCGGCTTCCGACGTGTCGATGGAACGGATGCGGGCATGGTGGTGCGGGCTGCGCACCATCTTCAGATGCAGCATGCCGGGGAAATTGCGGTCGGCGAAATAGGCGGTCTTGCCGGTGACGTGGCCGGGCGAATCCGAGCGCGGCCTTGGCTGGCCGATTTCGTGCAGATCGTCCTTGCGCACATCGGCGAAATAGGTCTTGCGCAGTTCCATTCTTTTGCTCCCTCAGGCCGCGTTCTGAGAGTTGGCGCGAGCGGCGGTCAGCACCGCCTGGATGATCGGCTCGTAGCCGGTGCAGCGGCAGATATTGCCGGACAGCGCCTCGACCACCTCGTCGCGGCTGGGGTTGGGCGTATGGTCGAGCAGCACCTTGGCGGCCATGATCATTCCCGGCGTGCAGAAGCCGCATTGCGTGGCGAAGGCATCGAGGAAGGCGCGCTGCAGCGGATGCAGGACGCCGCCTTCGGCAAGGCCCGATGTCGTGGTGATGGAGGCGCCATTGCAGGTCTCTGCCAGCGTCAGGCAGGACAGCCGCAACTCGCCGTCGATGATCACCGAGCAGGCGCCACAGGTGCCCTGATGGCAACCGCCCTTCGGCGAAGTGTCGCCGATCTTGTCACGCAAGGCGTTGAGCAGCGTCGTGCCGCTGTCGATGAACTCGGCCTTTTCCGAGCCGTTGAGCGTGAACTGAACCGGGACCTTTGCCATGTTTCCTCCTTGCGCGCCTGCCCGACGGATCGGACAGACGCGCGCCCCCCACGGAACTTAACTGAGCAGCAGCCGGCCGAGATGGACGGGCAGAACTTCAGCGCGATACCAGGCGCTGGCGATCGGATCGGTGATGGGC
Source organism: Mesorhizobium sp. M0587 (assembly GCF_040320945.1). Classification (NCBI taxonomy): domain Bacteria; kingdom Pseudomonadati; phylum Pseudomonadota; class Alphaproteobacteria; order Hyphomicrobiales; family Phyllobacteriaceae; genus Mesorhizobium; species Mesorhizobium sp. M0587. The sequence goes on along the minus strand of NZ_JAMYQP010000012.1, from coordinate 93,503 downwards.
GAGGTGCCTTCCCCGGCTACAGCGAGCGCCGCCGCGATGCCCTCTCTGTCGATCGTCCTGCCGAGCAGCGCGTTTTCCGCCGCATTGGCGCGCATCGGGCGGTCAGCCATGCAGCCCAGCGCGATCCGCGCGGAGGACACGGTGCCGTCGGCAGCCTGTTCCAGCACCGCGGCGATGCTGAGCACCGAGACGCCCTTGGGTTTGACCCGCGACACTTTCAGGAAGCGGAAGCCGCCGGCTTTCGGAAGCGTGAAGCCGACCGAAATAATGAGCGCATGGTTGTCGTCCCGCCCGGCAAGAAAGCTTTCGATGGGCAATTCGCCGTCACTGGTGTCGACCGTGGCATCGAGCGCCAGCAAGGCCACGGCGAAGTCGCCATAGGGCGCCGGCGCAAACAGATTGCCGCCGACGGTCGCCATGTTGCGGATCGCCGGGCCGCCGACGGCGCGCGCTGCCTTGGCAAGAGCGCCGAGGTCGGGATGGCTGGCGATCGCAGCCATGGTCACCGAAGCGCCGATGCGGACCTTGCCGCCGACCACGGCGATGGACGACAGGGCGGGATCGGTCGAGCGGACAAGGCCGGAGACCGATACGTCGCCTTCATTGGCCGCGCGCACGACGAGAGTGCCGCCACCGAGATAGCGGGTCCCCCGGACTTTCAGCGCCGCGGTGGCGTCCTTGACCGTTGCGAAAGTCTGCAATGCCAGCGCCATGGCCTGCTCCTTCAGCTCTGGCCAGCGAAATGGCTTTTCAGGGCGTTGAAGCCGCCCTGGAAGACATTGGCGCCCATGCCCTCGGCCAGCTTGTCGGCCGCCTCGGGCGCGGCGTCGAAGCTTGCGCTCCATTCCGCATAGGTGCGGTTTCCATCGGTCACCCGCCGCAGCCGCAGCGTCGCCTTGTGGTTGGTGATCGGCTGGGGCGTCTCGACGATGGAATAGCTGACGAGGAAATCGTCATCGGAGAAGTCGAGAAGCTTTTCACGCAGGCGCGCACCGCTGGCGAGCTGAAAATTGCGTACGCAGCCAATCGTGGTGGCGTCCTTGCCGTCCTCTATATGGCTTTCGACCATGCGCGGATGCCAGCTTGGCAGGCCGTTGAAGTCGCGGATGCGCTCCCAGACTTTTTCGACGGGCGCGTCGATGACGCTGGATATGATGACATCAGCCATAGGCTCGTTCCCTTGCAAACTTTGTTGCGTGGGACGCTAGGCCGGTTGTGCCTCTGCCGCTTATCAATGCGTCTTGGAGGTGTATCAATCAGTCTGAAAATAAGGGCAGTCTGAAAATAACGGGCAATCTGAAAATAGCGGGTTCTTGGCCCGTCAGGACACCGCCCGTGCCGCCTCGCGGTAAAGCGTCGGCGGCACGCCGACATGGTCGCGGAAGAAGCGTGAGAAATTGCCTTGCGTGGTGAAGCCGAGATTGCACGCGACCGAAATCAAAGGCTCCTGCGACCACTGCAATTGCCGCACCGCTTCCTCCATGCGCAGCGTGTTCCAGTAGACGTTGGGCGTCAGATTGGTCTGTTCCTTGAACAGCGCGAAGAAATGCGGCCGCGACAGGCCAACGCTGCGCGCCACGTCGTCGAACGAGATGCGCTCGCAGACATTGGCCTTCATCAGCTGGATTGCCTTGCGGACACGGAAATCCTGCACGGTGTTTACGCGGGTGCGCGCCTCGTGCGGCGCCGAGGCATCGGCGGCATCGAGCACGGAGTCTATGAAGCGCTCGATCTCGTAGTTGGCGATGTCGTCGATGCTTTCATTGTCGGTCAAGTGGTCGAGCAGGCTGGCCGCGGCCTGGTGCAGCCACGGTTCGAGCGTAATCGCTGCCTGTGCGAACAGCGGCGCGGTGGACGGCAGGTCGCGGCGGCGGCGCGCCCAGTCGGGATCGATGTAGAAGGCCAAGAACAGGCCCGGCGTGCCGTTCTGCGACAGGACGTGGCTGTGCGGCTGGAATGAGTTGATGCCGGCGGCGGTGCTGGGGCCAAGCCGCACCGTCTCGCGGCCGATGGTCATCTCGCCGGCGGTGCCTTCCAGCCAGATGATGAGATGTGCCTCGACATGGGCATGGGTGACGAAGTCGCTCGCGACATTCAGGATAGAAACATGTCCGAACCGGCCCCAGTAGAGCCTGATCGCTTCCGTCATGGGTATATCCTCCCGCAGGCGACTGGCCTCCCTTCGCCTGCACCGGGATTGTGCGGCCGAGTTCGCGCTTGCGTCAAGGCGGGAGTGTGGGGGAGGCGTTCGTCATGAGCCGCGCGGGTGGATTTTCAGACTGAACGATAGGTGTTGGAACGGAAGATCGTTCTTTTGATCCATCTGCACATTTACGGCTAAATCCGAGGGCTGGCGCCGCCCGTCATTCGCCTGCCGGCGTTCGTCGTTCGAAAAGCCAAGCAATTGGCTTTTCGTCCACTGCATGGACCACTCCTCACCTCCCTGTATGGTGACGGGAGAAGGACGCCTTGTCCGGATGAGGGGCGGCGCTAGCGCATCCTTGGATGCTTGGGCGTCAATCGCTGCGCCTGAAATTGCGGATACGGTCGAACAGCACTGCCATCAGGATGGCGCCGCCGATGAAGGTGCCTTGCCAGAAGGCATTGATGCCGAGCAGGCCGAGGCTGTTGCGGATCACCTCGATCAGCGCCGCGCCGACAATGGCGCCGAAGGCGGTGCCGACGCCGCCGGCCAGATTGGCGCCGCCGATGACGGTGGCTGCGATCACCTGCAATTCCATGCCGGTGCCGAGATTGGTGGTGACGGCGCCCAGCCATCCGGTCTGGATGATGCCGGCAATGCCCGCCGAAAGCGCCGAGATCATGTAGACCGCGACCTTGATCTGGCGCACCGGAACACCGGTCAGCGTCGCCGCATGCTCGTTGCCGCCGATGGCGAAGATGTGACGGCCGAACCTGGTCCAGCGCAGAATGAAGCCGGTGATCAGCGCCAGAAGGATCATGTACAGCACCGGATTGGCGATGCCGAATACCCAGGCGCCGCCGCCCAGCGCCAGCAACTTGTCGTGGTCCGGCCCGAACTGGAAGACGACCGTGTTGTTGGAGGCGACCATGGCCAGGCTGCGGGCAATGGACAGCATGCCGAGCGTCACCACGAAGGGCGGAAAGCCGAGATAGGCGATCAGGACGCCGTTGAAGGCGCCGATGACGAGCGCGGTGGCAACCGTGGCCAGTATGCCGACCTCGATCGAATAGCCAGCATGCATGGTGACGGCCAGCACCATCGAACACAGGCACAGCACCGAGCCGACCGACAGGTCGATGCCGCCGGTGATGATGACGAAGGTCATGCCGAGCGCGACGATGGCGACGAAGGTGATGTTGCGGGTGATGTTGTAGAGGTTCTTCGAGGTGGCGAAGGCGTCGGTGGCGAACGACAGGAAAATACAGGCCAAAATGACGGCGATCACCACCCAGAAAGTCTGACTGGAGAATATCCGCGACAGGAGGGTGTGCTGTTTCTGCGCGATCGTCTGGTCAAGTGTGACTGCCATTATCGACCTTTCCTGCCGGCGGCGATGTCGCCCGGCGCGGTGAAATCCGGGTGCTTGCTGGTCATGCTACCTGCTCGATGGCGCCGGTGATGAGCCCTGTGACTTCCTCGGGTGAGCTCGAGGCGATCGTCTTGTCGGCGACTTTCCTGCCGCGCCGCATGACGATGACGCGATCGGCGACGTCGAAGACGTCGGGCATGCGGTGGCTGATCAGCACGACGGCGATGCCCTGGTCGCGCAGATGGCGGATCAGGTTGAGCACCTCGGCGACCTGCCTGACCGAGATCGCCGCCGTCGGTTCGTCCATCAGCACGATCTTGGCTTGCGACAGCATGGTGCGGGCGATCGCCACCGCCTGGCGCTGGCCGCCCGACATCTGCTTGACCAGGTCGCGCGGGCGGGTCTCGGACTTCAGCTCGGCGAAGATCTGGCCGGCGCGCTTGTACATCGCGGCATAATCGAGGATGCGGAACGGGCCGACGCCCTTGCGCAGCTCGCGGCCGAGATAGACGTTGGCCGCCGCGGTCAAATTGTTGCAGAGCGCAAGATCCTGGTGGACGATCTCGATGCCGTGCTGGCGCGCTTCAACCGGCTTGTGCAGGATCAACTCCTTGTCGTCCATGCGCATCGTGCCGTGGCTCTGGCGGAAATTGCCCGCGATCATCTTCACCAACGTCGACTTGCCGGCGCCGTTGTCGCCCATCAGGCCGACGACTTGTCCGGGTTCGATCGATAGCGACACGTCGTTGACCGCCTGGATGGCGCCGAAATGCTTCGAGATATTGGTGAGTTCGAGAACCGCCACCAGCCTTTTGCCTCCCTGCCTGGCCATGCGCCGAAGACGGGCGCCAGCTCCTGTTCGCGCTTCCCAGATCCTCCCGGAAACAGCGATGCCTCTTTTACGCAAATGGCCATGCGGGCGTCAATTGTCTGATGAATAAGAATGTGCAATTGTCGGACGAATGGGGCGGGACCGTCAGGAAAAATCTGTTTTGTAGGACAAATAGCATTGACGTTGGCGGCAAGCCGTTATTAGCTGAATATCGGAGGAAGACGTGCCGGCCCTGACGCCACTGTGGTGACGCAACCGGCTACGAGATTATCGATCGTGCGGGCGCATTGCCGGCCGGTCGCATCTGGAAATGCTTATCGGCCTGGCCTGGCGGCACGAGCACTCGCGTAACGAGTTCTGTCACCTCGCATTCAGCCGGTTTGTGTGGCGGGCACGCCGTGCTCGTCTGTTTCAAAGGGAGGACTGACATGAGGAAAACAGTTTTGCTTGCCGCCGTCGCCGCCATGGCGCTGGGCGCCGGGCCGGCCTTGGCCAAGAAGCAACTCGTCATCGTGGTGAAAGGTCTCGACAATCCGTTCTTCGAGGCCATCCACCAGGGTTGCGAAAAGTGGAACAAGGAAAACGCCAGCTCGGAATATGAGTGCTTCTATACCGGTCCGGCATCGACTTCGGACGAGGCCGGCGAGGCGCAGATCGTCCAGGACATGCTGAGCAAGGCCGACACCGTGGCGATGGCGATTTCGCCGTCCAACGCGCCGCTGATCGCGCAGACGATCAAGACCGCCAATCCGACCATCCCGATCATGACCCTCGACGCGGATCTCGCCAAGGAAGATGCGGCGCTGCGCAAGACCTATCTCGGCACCGACAACTACCTGATGGGCCACAAGATCGGTGAGTACATCAAGAAGGCCAAGCCGAATGGCGGCACGATCTGCACCATTGAGGGCAACCCGGCGGCCGACAACATCCTGCGCCGCGCGCAAGGCATGCGCGATGCGCTGACAGGCAAGGAAGGCGTCGCGACACTTGCCGGCGAAGGCGGCTGGACCGAGGTCGCCGGCTGTCCGGTGTTCACCAACGACGACGGTGCCAAGGGCGTGCAGGCGATGACCGACATTCTTGCCGCCAATCCCAAGCTCGATGCGTTCGGCATCATGGGCGGGTGGCCGCTGTTCGGTGCGCCGCAGCCCTATCGCGATCTGGTCGGACCGCTCAAGGACAGGCTGGCCAGCAATGACTTCGTCATCGGTGCCGCCGACACGATCGGCGACGAGGTGGCGATCGCCAAGGACGGCCTCGTCACCGCACTGGTCGGCCAGCGGCCGTTCGAAATGGGCTACAAGGCTCCGTCGGTGATGATCGACCTGGTCGAGGGCAAGAAGGTCGACGATCCGGTCTTCACCGGCCTCGACGAATGCACCAAGGACACGGTCGACACCTGCATCCAGAAGTAGGTCTCGTTCCGGGGCGCCCGTCATCGGGCGCCCCGCCACTTCTACAAATGAACCGGGGAACGCATCTTTCGGGGCAGCGGCTCCGGCTTTCGTTCGCCCGCAGTTCGGATTTTCGGCGACGGGATCGGCGGACCCGACAGTTCCGGACAGGGCCCGGAACAGACATGGCCGACGCATTGGGCCGACGCATTGGAACGTGGATGCCGGACGCGAAATCAGAGAAACAAGCCAGCCAGGCCAAGGCGCAAGCCAGCCGCAGTCCGGCAGTGCGCCGGGCAGATGCCCCGCACTTCCCAGGGTCGAGCGTGCATGCCTCGCTGGCCAGCGAGATTGGTCTCAGGATCGTGCGCGGCGACTATCCGCCGGGAACCATCCTGCCCAACGAAGCCAAATGGTCGGAAACCTTCAATGTTAGCCGCTCGGCGGTGCGCGAAGCGATAAAGATGCTGATGGCCAAGAGCCTGCTCGCCTCACGGCCGAAAATCGGCAGTTGGGTCGAACCCAGGGAGCGCTGGAACCTGCTCGATCGCGACGTGCTTGCCTGGTATGCGACCGCGCCCGACCGAGAAACGTTCCTGCGCACCGTGCAGGAGTTCCGCCATATCATCGAGCCGGAAGCTTCCGCCTTTGCCGCGGTGCGGCGCAGCGACGAGCAGATGGCCGAGATCAGCCTGGCCTGCCGCGAAATGGGCGAGGCGGCCAGCCTGCCGGAGCGCATCCGCGCCGACACGCGTTTTCACCTGGCCATCCTGCGGGCGTCGGGCAACGATCTTCTGGTGCCGCTCGGCGTGCTGATCGAGTCCGCACTCGACCACCTCTTCATCTTCACGACGCGCCAGGTCGGCGACCAGCGGCGGGCGCAGAAGCTGCACGAGGCGATCGAGAAGAACATCCGCCTGCGGCGACCCGCCGCGGCGCGCAGCGCCGTCCACAAGCTGCTCGCCGACACCGATGACGGGATCGGGCGCTCAACGCGGTAGTTGGCGACAGTTCATATGCTAGACTGGCGCTACCTCACCGGGGAGTTGCCGACAGGGGGGCGGCGCCGACCGGGGCGGTTAGCAGAACTGCCCCTCAAATCGTCTGCTTCTTTCCGTCCTTCGTCGGCATCAGGTCGACGCCGTTGACCTTGCCGATATGCGTCGCCAGCATCGGCACGAATTGTTCCGCGGGACCGGTGGCGTGGGCACCGGCGAAAGCGTTCTTGGTGGCATTGCCGAGCGGGTTGGCGATGCCGGCCGCACCCGCCATCGACTCCAGATAGGTCAGGTCCTTGAAGGCGTTGGCGATGGTGAATTTGTGGGCGTCGCGGTCGCCTTCCAGCGTCCAGCGCATGAAGGTCTGGTAGAAGCCGCAATCCATGCGACCGTTGCGGATGACGCTGTCGAAGCGCGGTGGCGAGATGCCAACCTTCTCAGCTAGCGCCAACGCTTCGGAATAGAGTGCTGCGTAGCCGAGCGAGATGAAATTGTTGAGCAGTTTCATGCGGTGGCCATCGCCGGTGTCGCCGATATGGACAATGCGGCCGGCCCAGGTTTCGATCACCGGCTTCACCCTGGCAAAGACGGCGTCGGGCGCGCCGACCATGGCGTCGAGCGTGCCTTCCCAGGCCTCCTTCGGCGTGCGGCTCAGCGGCGCGTCGACATAGTCGATGCCGAGCACCTTGAGTTCAGCCGCCAGTGCCACTGTCGAGACTGGATCGGAGGTCGAGCAATCGACGACGACCGAGCCCTTCTTCAAGCCTTCCCTAAGGCCGGCGGGGCCGCGGATGATGGCCTCGACCTCACGCGAGCCGGTGACGCAGATGAAGACGATGTCCGATGCCGCCGCAACGTCGCGTGACGTCGGCGCTTCCCTGGCGCCCCGGCCAAGCAAGTCCTCCGCCGGTTTGCGGTTCTTGCGACCGAGAAAGGTCAGGCCGTAGCCCTTGTCGACGATGTTCTTGGCTATGCCATGCCCCATCAGGCCAAGGCCGATGAAGCCGATCGTCTCGCGCGGGGCAGTCGTGCTCATGCTGTGTGTCCTGTTTTGCGATTATCGATAATGCCGCCGCTGTTTTAGCCGTACGCGGTTGCGGAATGCAATGTTGTCTGACAATACACATGGATCCCAGCGACTTCGTGGAGGCCAGAATGACGAAACGGATCATGTTCACCGGCGGCAGCGGCAAGGCCGGGCGCCATGTCGTGCAATATCTGGTGGAGCAGGGCTGCCAAGTGCTCAACATCGACACCAAGCCGCTCGACAATCCCAAGGTGCGCACCCTGATCACCGACATCACCGATAGCGGGCAGGTGTTCAACGCGTTGTCGAGCTATATGGGCCTGCACGAATTCGACCCGTCGCTGCGTCCCCAGCCAGTCGATGCGGTGGTGCATTTCGCCGCCATACCGCGCATCATGATCACGCCCGACAACGAGGTGTTCCGCATCAATGCGCTTGGCACCTACAATGTCATCGAGGCAGCGGTGAAGCTCGGCATCCGCAAGGTGATCATCGCCTCCAGCGAGACGACCTACGGGCTGGTGTTCGCCAACGAACCGCGCGACCCCCACTATTTTCCGCTCGACGAGGAGTATGACGTCGATCCGATGGACAGTTATGCGCTGTCCAAGGTCGTCAACGAGAAGACGGCGCGCGCCTTCGCGCAGCGCAATGGCACCGACATCTATGCCTTGCGTATCGGCAACGTCATCGAGCCGCATGAATATTCGCTGTTCCCGAAATGGTTCGCCGATCCCGGTTTCCGCAAGCGCATCGCCTGGAGCTATATCGATGCGCGCGACCTCGGCCAGATCACGCTGCGCGCCATCGAGAAGGATGGGCTGGGTTACCAGGTCTTCAACGCCGCCAATGACGATACCTCGTCCGACCTGCCGACGGCCGAACTCCTGAGGCGGTTTTATCCCGGCGTGCCGGTCAAGACCGAACTCGGCGACTTCGAGACACTGCTGTCGAACCGCAAGGCGCGGGATCTGCTTGGCTTCCGCCCGGAGCACAGCTGGCGCAAATACGTCAAAAATGGCTGACGCCGGGAGCGGATCGGGTTGATCTGTGCACAGCGGGCGGCTTTGCGCGTCAAGCCGCTCGCCGCGCTTGACAGCTTCGTGAAACCGGACTTTCTGGAGTTCATGCGGGACGCGAAGCCGAACAAGGAAGAATCGCCGCCGAAAGCGGCAGGCACCGAGCGCCCGACGGGAGTTCGCCGGCCCGACGCGGCCCGCATTCCCGGTGCCAACGTGCACACGTCGCTGGCCAGCGAGATTGGTCTGCGGATCGTGCGCGGCGATTATCCACCCGGCACCATCCTTCCCAACGAAGCCAAGTGGTCGGAGACCTTCAGCGTCAGCCGCTCGGCGGTGCGCGAGGCGATCAAGATGCTGATGGCCAAGAGCCTGCTGGCGTCGCGCCCCAAGATCGGCAGTTGGGTCGAGCCGAAGGAGCGCTGGAACCTGCTGGACCGCGATGTGCTGGCCTGGTACGCGACGTCGCCGGACCGCGAAGTGTTCCTGAAGACCGTGCAGGAGTTCCGCCATATCATCGAGCCGGAAGCGGCTGCCTTTGCCGCCATGCGGCGGACCGACGAGCAGATGGCCGAGATCAGCCAGGCCTGCCGCGAAATGGGGGAGGCGGCGAGCCTCCAGGAGCGCACGCGCGCCGACACGCGCTTTCACCTCGCCATCCTGCGGGCCTCGGGCAACGACCTGCTGGTGCCGCTTGGCGTGCTGATCGAATCCGCCTTCGATCATCTTTTCGCCTACACCACGCGGGCCGTGGACGATCTCAACCATGCACAGAAGCTGCATGAGGCGATCGAGAAGACCATCCGCCTGCAGCGCCCCGACGCCGCGCGCGCGGCGGTGCGCAAGCTGCTGGCCAACACCGACGGCGTGATCAGGTCACGGTAGCGAGCCCATCGTTTGCGGCATGGCCGCGCTAATCTTCTTTCTGCCGGCCGAAAGCGACGCGCAACTCGTCCTTGGCGTCCTCAAGCACTTGCTTGCGCTTGGCGGGCAGGTTCTTGCCGGCTCGGTTGATGTAGAAATTCAGCATCGACATGGCGGACTGGAACGGCTCGGCCTTGCGGCGATGGCTGTGCTCGGCCGAGCGCTTGAGAGAGGCGGCGATCTTCCTCGCGTCGTCGGACTCGAAGACGTGTTCCTCCAAATCCATCGCGTTGCTGTGCTCGGTCACCTCGGCCGACCATTTTTTCCTGGCGGCGGTCACGGCTGGACTCCTTTGCGGGTTTTCCCGTTGAAAACTCCGCAGTTCGACGTCGGTTCCCGGTTCTGGAACCACGGATTTTCCCGATGTGGCGCTGCTGCGCTCCAGGAATCCGCCGATAGTGGCCGAAACGGCAGCCGATCTCCGAGACCGCCGACAGGAAACGCCCTTGACCCGAACCGACATCAGCCGGCCTGGCCCCGGCATCGACAGCGGCTATGCCTGGCTGCGGCTTGCCATCTCGATGCTGCTGGCGACGATCGGTGCCGTCGGCATGTGGGCCGTCGTCGTGGTGCTGCCCGCCGTGCAGGCCGAGTTCGGCGTCGACCGCGCCGCGGCCTCGATGCCCTACACCGCGACCATGATCGGCTTCGCCGCCGGCAACGTGCTGGTCGGCCGCGCCATCGATCGCATTGGTTATTGGATCCCGGCGCTGCTGTCCTCGGTCGCGCTCGCCGCCGGCCTCCTGCTCGCGGCGCTATCGACCTCGATCCTGCAATTCACCCTTGCCCAGGGGGTGCTGATCGGTGTCGGCACCTCGGTGATCTTTGGCCCTTTGATCGCCGATATCTCGCACTGGTTCAACCGCCGGCGCGGTGTCGCGGTGACCGCGGCCGCGGCCGGCAACTATCTCGCCGGAGCGTTCTGGCCAACCATCATGCCGACGCTGATGAACGCGGAAGGCTGGCGTTTCACTTATGCGGCCATCGGTGTCTTCTGCCTGGTCACCATGGTGCCGCTGGTGCTGATGCTGCGGCGTGGCGCTCCGGTCGCGGCCGCCGCCGGCTCGCCGGGAAGCCGGCCCGTGCACTCGATCTCGCTGTCTCCGGTGGCGCTGCAAGTGCTGCTGATCGTCGCCGGCCTCGGCTGCTGCGTGGCGATGTCGATGCCGCAGGTGCACATCGTCGCCTATTGCATGGATCTCGGCTACGGCATGGCGCATGGCGCCGACATGCTGTCGATCATGATGGCGGCGGGCGTTGTCAGCCGGCTTGCCTCGGGCTTTCTCGCCGATCGTATCGGCGGCGTGAAAACCCTGCTCATCGGTTCGGTGCTGCAATGCCTGTCGCTGTTGTTTTACATCCCGTTCGACGGGCTCGCCTCGCTCTATGTCGTGTCGCTGGTGTTCGGCCTGTCGCAAGGCGGCATCGTGCCTTGCTATGCGATTATCGTGCGCGAATACATGCCGGCGAAAGAGGCCGGCCAGCGTATCGGCATCGTCATGATGGCGACCATCTTCGGCATGGCGCTCGGTGGCTGGATGTCGGGCTGGATCTACGACCTGACCGGCTCCTATGCCGCGGCGTTCCTCAACGGCATTGCCTGGAACCTGCTCAACATACTGGCGATCGGGCTGTTGCTGTGGAAGGCGAGAGGCCGCGCCGCGGCGATGGCCTGAGGACCTCCTTGCTGCATTGCGGTCGGCCGCTCGGCTTGACAACCACCCAAGGCTGCGCGACGCCAGTAGGCGAGCGGGTGCGGCAACAGGCCGGTCTGGCATGGCGACAGTGGCAAAGACGCTGAACATGGTTTTGCGAGCGGGTAGCGGTTTCGGTCCGCCGCGTGGACTATATCCTTGATCAAGCCGCGCTCGCGCCGGGGCGGCGGCCGCCCGACCATCGCCGATGTCGCGCGCAAGGCCGGCGTCGGCGCCATTACGGTGTCGCGCGCGCTGCGTGATCCCGGCCGCGTCTCGGACGAATTGCGCCGACAGATCGAGGCCGCCGTCGACGAACTCGGCTATGTTCCGGACCCCAATGCGCGGGCACTGGCGTCGGCGCGCGCCGAAGTGTTCGGCGTCCTGGTGCCTTCACTCACCAACAACGTCTTTGCCGAGGTGTTGCGCGGCATCTATGACAGCCTGTCGGACAGCCCGTTCCGCATCCAGCTTGGCAACACCCATTATTCCGGCCTCGAGGAAGAGCGGCTGCTGCAGGTGTTCGCGCCACAGCGGCCGGCGGCGCTGATCGTGGCCGGGATCGACCAGACGCCGACCTCGCGGAAGTTGCTGGAAAATGCAGGCTGCCCGGTGGTTCAGGTGATGGAGACCGGGTCCGATCCCGTCGACATGATGGTCGGCTTTTCGCATCTCGACGGCGGCAGGACGGCGACCGAGCATCTGATCGAGGCGGGTTACCGGCGCATCGGCTTCATCGGCGCGCGCATGGACCCGCGTTCGCAGCGCCGCCTTGCCGGCTACCGCGCGGCGATGGACAAGGCCGGCCTGTTCGATCCGCGTTTGGTCACCACCACGCCTGTCCTGTCCAGCGTATCGCTCGGGCGCGAACTGTTTCGCGACGCGCTGGCCAAGATGCCGACGCTGGACGGCGTGTTCTGCAACAATGACGACATCGCGCTCGGTGTGCTGTTCGAATGCCATCGCGCCTCGATCGACGTGCCGAAAACGATCGGCATCGTCGGCTTCAACGACCTCGACATGATGCAGGTGGCGTTTCCCTCGGTCACTAGCATCCGCACCCCTCGCTACGAGATCGGCCGGCGGGCGGTGGCCATGGCACTGGCGGCGATCACCGGCGACAGGCCGGAACAACGGGTCGTCGATCTCGGCTTCGAACTCAAGCGCCGCGAGAGCACGGCGCGTTGAACACGGGTTTCGAGCCGGTGAAATGACGCTTTACAGGACTTGATGGTAGCGCTACCATTTTTCCTGCCCGGAACCGGGGGGTGGCTGGTCAGGGCCTGTTTATTATACATAAGCGACAGAATGCGCTTGTCGATTATGGATAATATGATAGTTTTAGCTTTCGCTTGAAGAACGACGAAGGAGGGGATCAGGTCGGCGATCAGCCGCTTGGAAATGCACGGGTAGGCTAAGGCTGGAGGGGCTTTGCCAGACGTTTGAACCGAAGCACAGCGAACAATAATCAGAACTGCAACTGGGAGGAATATCGATGATCAAGTCACTTATCGGTGGCATCGTTGCCGCCACTGCATTCGTCATGTTGAACTCATCTGCGATTGCCGCGGGCCCTGAAGTCGTCAAGGGTCCGGCTGCCGAGCCTGATTGCTTCGCACCTTGGGCCGCCGATACGCAGTTCTTCAAATTCCCCAAGAAGACCGGCCCATACCGGATCGCGCTCGCCAATGGCTACATCGCCAACACATGGCGCATCCAGATGGTGCAGACTGCGAAAGCCTATGCGGCACAGAAGGACGTCGCCGCGAAGCTGAAGGAATTCAAGGTCGTTTCAACCGGCGAGGATGTGCCGGCGCAAATCTCGGCGATCAACAACTTCATCGATTCCGGCTACGACGCGATCGTCGTCAACGCGCAGAATCCGACGGCCTTTGGACCGGTGATCAAGCGCGCCAAGGCAGCCGGCGTGGTGCTGGTTGCCTTCGATAATATTCTCGACACCAAGGATGCCATCAACGTCAACGTCGACCAGAAAGGGCTTGGCGAGTTGTGGGGCAACTGGCTGATCAAGCATGTGCCGAACGGCGGGAAAGTGCTTGAAGTGCGCGGTGTTGCCGGGACCTCGGTCGATACCGACCGTCACAACGGCATCCACGAGGCTCTCGACGCTTCCGGCAAGAAGTGGGAGGTCACCGAAGTCGTCGGCAAGTGGGATGACGGCGTGGCACAGAAGGCTTCGGCCGACGCCATCGCCACCAATGGCCCCTTCGACGGCGTCACCGGACAGGGCGGCGACACCGGCATCGTGCAGGCGATGATCGACGCCAAGCAGCCTTTCGTGCCGTTCGGTGGCGAAACGGAAAACGGTTTCCGCAAATTCTGCGCCGCACATGCCGCGGACGGGCTGAAATGCTCGTCGGCCGGCACCGGCCCGGCGCAGGTGGCGGTCGCCATCAAGACGGCGATCTCGGCACTCGAAGGCAATGTCGTGCCGCAGTCGGTCAAGTTGCCGCTGGCGATCGTCGAGGATCCGAACTTCAAGGCAGGTCAGGATTTCTTCCCCGATCAGTCCGACAATTTCTTCGTAGGCAATTCCTTCCCGACTTGCGGCATCAATTTCACCGCGCAGGAAATCATGGGCCAGACCAAGGCTGACCAATAGGCTGCATAGCCGGCGCCGCGGGATCTCCAGCGGCGCCGGTCCTTCGTATCCCAAGTAGTCAAAGTGCCTCGGGAGGGCCGATGGACGGTGCGGTTCCGCTCTTCCGGATGGAAGGCATATCCAAGCGCTATGGCGGTGTTCGTGCGTTGGAAAAGGCCGAACTTTCGGTCACGTCCGGCAGCATTCACGCTGTCCTCGGCGAAAACGGCGCCGGCAAATCGACGCTGATCAAGGTCATGGCGGGCGTGGTGGCGCCCGACGAGGGCCGCATGATGCTGGACGGACACGAGGTGACCTTTGCCTCGCCGGGTGCCGCCAACAAGGCCGGCATCGTCTGCATTTTCCAGGAACTGTCGCTCATCCCCGAGCTCAGCGTCGCCGACAACATCGTCATTTCCGACCCGCCCAAACGTTTCGGCATGATCGACCGCAAGGCGCAGCGCCGCATAGCCGAGGACGCGCTGGCGCGAGCCGGCGCATCCGACATTCATCCGCTGGCGTTGGTCAAGGACCTGCCGCTGTCGCGCCGGCAGATGGTCGAAATCGCCAAGGCCTTGGCCCGCAAGCCGCGCATTCTGATCCTCGACGAGGCGACCTCGGCGCTGACGGCAGCGGATGTCTCCAAGATATTTGGCGTGCTGAAACGGCTGCGCTCGGAAGGGCTGGCGCTGCTCTACATCTCGCACCGGATGAACGAGATCGCGGAGCTTGCCGACCAGTGCACGGTTTTCCGCAACGGGCGCAACGTCGCCAGCTACAAGGCCGGCTCGAAGAGCGACAATGAGGTGGTCGAATTGATGATCGGCCGCGAATACAGCCATATCTTTCCGTCCAAGCCGGCGCAGGCACCTGCCGGCGCCACCCCCAGGCTCGAGGCCCGCAAGCTCTCCTGGGCCGACCGGCTGCACGACATCTCGCTGACCGTCAGGGCAGGCGAGGTGGTCGGTCTCGGCGGCCTCGACGGCCAGGGCCAGCGCGAGCTGCTGCTTGCGTTCTTCGGCGTGCTGCGCGGCCTGTCGGGCCAGGTCCTGATCGACGGCAAGCCGGTGGCGATCGCCAGTCCCGCCGCCGCGCGGGAGGACGGTATCGGCATGGCGCTCATTCCCGAGGATCGCAAGACCGAAGGCCTGATGCTGCCGATGACGGTACGCGAGAACCTGTCCTTCGCGGCACTCGACAGGCTGTCGAAAGGCGGCATCATCGACCGCGCCGCGGAGCAGCGGCTGATCGAAGACATGGTCGGCCTGCTGGCCATCAAGACGGCGGGTCTCGACATTCCGGTAGGCGCGCTGTCGGGCGGCAACCAGCAGAAGGTGGTCATCGCCAAATGGCTGATGCGCCAGCCGCGCATCATCCTGCTCAACGACCCGACGCGCGGCATCGATGTCGGTACCAAGCAGGAGCTTTATCAGTTGATGCGCAAGCTGGCGGACGCGGGCGCCGCGATCCTGTTCTATTCGACCGATTATGACGAGCTGATCGGCTGCTGCGACCGCGTGCTCGTGCTCTATGACGGGGCGGTCAAGCGCGAGCTGGTTGGCGCCGAGATCACCGAGCGGGCGCTGATATCGAGCGCGCTCAACATCCATGGCGAGGAGAGCCCGGTGGGCCTGGGAGCAGACGCGTGAAGGATTGGCGCTACTGGCTGGCCGAGCAGCGGGGAACCCTGCTGGCGCTTGGCATCTTCATCGTCATGTTCGTCATCTACACCTCGAACCATCCGGCCGGCTTTACCGCCAATGTCGTGCAGACGGCGGCGAACAAGGGCGTGCTGCTCGCCTTCGTCGCCATGGCGCAGACGCTGGTGGTGATCACCGCCGGCATCGACCTTTCGGTCGGCATGATCTTCCTGCTCACCAACTGCCTGGCGTCCTGGCTGGTGGTGGGCACGCCGATGCAGACGACGCTTGGCGTGCTGGCCGTGCTGGCGGTCGGCCTGCTGTGCGGGGCGATCAATGGAGCCATCGTCATCTATGGACGGCTGCAGCCGATCGTCGCCACCATAGCGACGGGTGCCGTCTATTACGGCATCGGCCTTCTGCTACGGCCTTTCCCGGGCGGCTCGGTCAACGAGGATCTGGCCGACGCATTGACCGGACGCGTGTTCGACGTGGTGCCGGCGAGCCTCGTCGCGCTGCTGGCCATCGTGCTGGCGATCTGGGTACCGTTCAGCCGCTCGGTGCTCGGCCGTGCGGCTTATGCGGCGGGGTCGTCGGAAACGGCGGCCTACATGTCCGGCGTGCCGATCCGGCGCGGCAAGTTCGCCGCTTACACATTGGCTGGGCTGCTGGCGGCGATCGGAGGCCTGTTCCTGACCTTCTTCACCTATACGGGCGAGGCGGCCTATGCCAGCGGCAACGCCTACACGCTGTTCTCGATCGCCGCCGTGGTGCTGGGCGGCGTCTCGCTGTTCGGCGGCAAGGGCAGCGCCATCGGCGCGATCTTCGGCGCGCTCGCCTTCCGCACCATAGGCGATCTCCTGTTCGTCTTCGATTTCGATCCGCTCTGGCAGCCGCTGTTCCAGGGCGTTATCCTTCTGGTCGCCGTCAGTCTCGGCGCCTTCGCCCTGTTTCGTGTTCGTAATCGGCTGGAGTGGTTCCTGTGAGCGAAACGACGCTTGGCGGCATTGCCGGCCGCATGCCCAGGTTTATCCGCCGCGCCGACCCGGCGGTGCTGACCGCCTTTGCGTGCATCGTGCTGCTGTTGTTGCTGGGCAGCCTCTATTCGCGCAGCTTCCTGTCGCCTGAATATCTCTTGCAGCAGCTCAAGGTAGCCTCGTTTCTCGGCGTCATCGCCACCGGCATGATGCTGGTCGTCCTGCTCGGCCAGATCGACTTGTCGGTGCCGTGGTCGGTGGCGGCGGGTGCTATGATGGCTTGCGCCGCGGCCGCCTACGGTCCCGCCGGCGTGGTGCTGGCCATCCCGTTCGGCATCTTCTGCGGCGTGCTGATCGGCATCGTCAACGGCATCGGGGTCGCTTATCTGCGCATCCCCTCGATGATCATCACGCTTGCCACAAACGCCGTCGCGCAGGGCCTGATGGTGGTCTATACCGGCGGCTTCTCGCCACAGGATTCGGCGACCGGCGCGATGCGTTATCTGGCGACCGGCTTTGCCATTCCGGGCGTGCCCAATGCGGTCATCATCTGGGCGTTGATAGGCGCGGCGATGGTGTTCGTGCTGACCCGCACCGGCTTCGGCCGCACCGTCTACGGCATCGGCAACCGCGAACGCGCCGCCTATCTCTCCGGCATCGACACGCGGCGTGTGGTAATGATCGCCTTCGCCGTGTCCGGAGGGCTCTCCGCCTTTGGGGGCGTGCTTCTGGCCGGCTATGCCTCCAAGGCGGCGCAGTCGATGGGCGATGCCTATCTCCTGCCGTCGATCGCCGCCGTCGTGCTTGGCGGCACCTCGATCCTCGGCGGGCGAGGCTCCTATCTCGGTACGGTGGCCGGCGTCATCCTGATCACGCTCCTGCAATCCATCCTGTCGGTCATGCAGATGCCGGAAGCGGGCCGGCAGATCATCTATGGCGTCGTCATCGTCGCCATGCTGCTGCTCTACGGCCGCGCGCCGGCGAGCCGCTGATCGTGGGCGAAGAGACATCACAGGCGCCGGCGGGCGCCCCCGGCTCGCTACCTCCAGCCATCGTGGTGATGGGCGTCGCCGGCTGCGGCAAGTCCGCGGTCGGCGTTGCGCTGGCTGCGGCGCTGGGCGCGGTCTTCATAGAGGGCGACCGGCTGCACCCGCCCGAAAACGTCGCGCGCATGGCCAGCGGCGCGCCGCTGACCGATCAGTTGCGCGAAGGCTGGCTGGACGCGATCGGCGAGCGCATCGTGGCGTCGGTGGGGCAGGGGCAAGGCGTGGTTGCCGCCTGTTCGGCGCTGAAACGCGGCTATCGCGAGCGCTTGCGCGGCTTTTGCCGGGACATCGCCTTCCTCTATCTGGAAATCGATCCTGCCACGGCCAGCCAGCGCGTCGGCAATCGCAAGGGCCACTTCATGCCGGCAAGCCTTGTCGACAGCCAATTCGCCATCCTCGAGCCGCCGGCACAGGATGAGCGGGCGTTGACGCTCGACGCAAGGCTCCCGGTCGCCCAACTCGTCAGCGACGCGGGGCGGCTGCTGCGGCGCTTATGAGGCTTCACCACCAGTGGCCGGACCGGCACCCCGAAACTCGGTCAGCCGCTGGCGGCCGGACCACACCAGCAATTGCTCGGGATAAAGCTTCAGCGCCTCCAGCAACTGGTCGCGCTTGAGCAGGATGTAGCGCGACAGCAGCACCATGTTCTTGGCTCCGTCCGGGGCCATGCCCGCTTCAGTCACGCTCGTCGCCGGCAGCAGTTCGGGACTGACGACAGCGAGGTAGTTGCGGAAGGGAACCGTCTCGAAGGTCGACATCGCAAATAGGGCCGCCTTGCCCCTGGCCGCGAAATTCGCCGGCGCGGAAGCCAGATGGGTCCAGCCGCTCCCGCCTATCGCCACCTCCGCAAAGGTCGAACCGGCATGGATGGTGTTGGTCATCAGCACCACGCCGTTCTCTTTCAGGATCTTGCGGATGCGAATGGTGACCTGATAGGCGTCGTCGCGATCGAAGACGATGCGGCTCTTCAGATAGCGGTTCTCGACATCGACCATCGGCCTGTTCAGGAAACGCATGCCGAATGCCGTTTCGGAAACTCCGTGCGTGTTGACGCTCACCTGATGCGCGGCGATGCCAGCCTCGTGCAGAGCGCGCTTGCCGATGATGGTCTGGGCGGTGAACTGGTCGCACCAGATGATGGCTCCATGGCCCCTTTCCAGGGCTGACCGCAGCCCCTCGAACCCCTCCAGCCGGATCGTCGGCGCCCAGCGGCCGGCGGCTACGTGCGCGGCAAGCAGCAGATGGCGGCGATGGCGCGCCGCGAGCAGGGCCTCGAACAGCTTGCGCGCATCGATGCCGTCTCCGAGCACGGCGCGCGTGGCGGCGGCGTAACCCGAAAATTCCTTGAGCAGGTGGCGCTTCAGGCGGAACTTGGACACCCGATCGCAGATCGGAGCCCACCAGCGAACCGGCAGCGCCGCCGCTACGGCAAGATAGAAAACGGCAAGCGGGCCTTCGCGAAGATCCCGCTTCGAAAATCTGCGAAACCTGGCGGGGCGCACGACCTTGCGGCTAAAGAAGCGTACGCTCTCAGCCCGTTCCGGCACCAAGACATCGGCGATGATTTCGGTCTGGAAACTGGCCGCGGAGGGCGGCTTGCGGGCTTTTCGGGATTTCGCGAACCTCGACAGCCTCATGCATCCAGCTCTAGATCTGAGATGTCAATTCAACCGGGAAATCATCATTGTCGGCGTCGCGCATGGCGGCGAGGCTGCGGTTGTCCAGCACCTCGGCGATCGCCTGGCGCACCTCCAGCATCATGTGCCGGACCTGGCACGTCGCCTCGTCGCAATCCTCGCAGCGCTGATATTGTGTGCGGCTGGCGCAAGGGATGGGGGCCAGCGGCCCGTCGAGCACGCGCACGACGTGGCCGATCTTGATCTCGGAAGCCGGGCGGGCGAGGCGGTAACCGCCTTCCTTGCCCTTGCGGCTCTGGACAAAGCCCGCATTGCGCAGCTCCCCCAGGATGGCATCGAGGAATTTCTTGGGGATGTTGTTGGCGACCGCGATGTCGTTGACGAATGCCAATTGGCCAGCGGGAAGCCCGGAAAGATGCACGAGGGCCTTGAGGCCGTATTTGCCTTTTTTTGTCAGCATGCCCGAGTCAACCCATTAAAGCCCCAACCACCCGCATCTGGCGGCTGTTTGTGTGCAAATAATGACGGTTTGATCACGCGATGATATTTCGCGAAAACAAGCCACCAAATGGCACGTTAGGCACAAACGCGTTGATTCTTTGTAACGTTTTGCGCGTCGGGAGCCGGATTTCCTATGTCTGGCTGCAAGAACGAAGAAAACCGGCTCATTGCCGGCTTTCTGATCTGTTCATCGAACCGCGGAAAGCTTACCGGCTGCCATAGGTCTGGTCGAGCAGGCCGCCAGCGGCAAAATGCTCCTTCTGCACCTTGCCCCAGCCCCCGAACACGTTTTCCACCGTCAGCAGGCGGACCTCGGGGAAGTCGGCCTTGTACTTGGCGGCCACGGTCGCGTCACGCACCCGGTTGCCGTTCTGGGCGAGAATGTCCTGGCCTTCGGGGGTGTACAGGAAATCGAGATAGGTCTTGGCGAGTTCACGTGTGCCATGCTCGTCGGCGACCTTGTCGACGATTGCCACCGGGAATTCGGCGAGCAGACTGACCGAAGGTGTGACCTGCTCGAACTTGTCGCTGCCATACTCCTTGCGGATGCCGCGTGTTTCGGATTCGAAGGTGATCAGCACATCGCCGATCTCGCGCTGCACGAAGGTGGTGGTCGCGGCGCGCCCGCCGGTGTCGAAGATCGGCACGTTGTTGAACAGCTTGGTAATGAATTCCTTCACCTTGACGTCGTCGCCGTTGAACGCTTCCTTGGCGTAGGCGGTTGCCGCCAGGTAGGTATAGCGCGCATTGCCGGAGGTTTTAGGATTGGGGAAGATCACCTGCACGTCGTCACGCACGAGATCGTTCCAGTCCTTGATGTGCTTGGGATTGCCGGCGCGCACCAGGAAGGACGGCAGCGAATAGAAGGGCGAGGCGTTGTCAGGGAAATTCTTCTGCCATTCGGCGGAAACGAGACCCTTCTTGACCAGGAAGTCGATGTCGGTGACCTGGTTGAAGGTGACGACATCGGCGCCAAGGCCCTCGGCGATGGCGCGCGCCTGCGCCGAAGTGCCGGCATGCGACTGATCGACGGTTATGCCCGGGTGACCTGCGATGAAGGCCTTGTTGACCTGGGCGAACAGTTCACGGCCGACGTCGTAGGAGGCATTGAGCAATTTGTCGGCCGACCAGGCTTGGGAGGATGCGAGGAACAGGCCGGCGACGGTGGCAACGCCAAGGATAAATCGCTTCATGAAACAGGCTCCGATGCAATGCACTTTACCACTCAAGCATAGCCGTGCTGGATCGTGCCCGACGAGGCATGCACAGCGGCTCCACAATCCACCACGAGAAAAAATGTTGCCGAAGCGGCCGATTGTTAGGATTTTCTTCCACGCTGTTGGGCGCCTTGGCGGCGGCATCCGCGTGCACCACCGGTTCCAAGGCCATGTATAGGCAAAAGGATTGCATCGCGACGCTGCACGGCATATACAAATGGCATATACAAAGGAGTCGTTGCCATGTCCCAGCATAGTCATTCGACAACGCCACCGAAGGAAGCGAAGCTGTTCCGCAACAATCGAAGCCAGGCGGTGCGCATCCCTGTTGAGTTCGAGCTTCCCGGCGAAAAGGTCCTGATCAGCCGCGAAGGCGACCGCCTGATCATCGAGCCGGTTCGCAAACTCGGTCTCGCCGCGCTGCTCGCTCAATGGGCGAAAGAGCCGCCGCTTGGTCCTGAAGACGACTTCCCCGAGATCGATGACGCGCCGGTCAGATCCGAGGACATTTTTTGATGCGCTTCATGTTGGACACCAATATTATCAGCGACATGATCCGAAATCCCGCCGGCAAAGCCGCCAGCGCATTGGCACGCGAAGGCGAGGCTGCCGTGTGCACCAGCATCGTGGTGGCTTCGGAACTGCGATATGGCTGCGCAAGAACTGGATCTGCCAAGCTGCACAAGAAGATCGAGGAGTTGCTGGCCGAGATTCCGGTCCTGCCGCTCGATGTGCCTGTGGACGCCGAGTACGGCGCACTTCGCGCTGAACTGGAAGCTAGGGGCCAGACCATCGGCCACAATGATCTCTTTATTGCTGCCCATGCCTGCGCACTTGGCACTACGCTGGTGACCGCCAACACGAGTGAGTTCAACCGGATCAAGGGCCTTAAGGTCGAGAACTGGCTGGCGTAGCCTCGATCAAGCCGCCGGAAACAGCTTCCAGCGACCCGGGCGGAAGGCTACGCGGCTTTTCTGTGCCGCGGGGTGGCCGACGGGCAGTTCGATCTCGACCCGCTGGCGCTCGCCGCCGATCTCAAGCTCCACCCGCCGCGTGCCGGCGACGCGTCGGCTGGCGGCGACGGTCCCGGCGATGCAGCCGCTGCAGCCGTCCAGCAGTTCGACGTCGTGCGGGCGGAAGTAGAGCGTCGCATCGCCCGCAGGCGCATGTGGCGCCGACAGCCCGATCGGACGGTCGGAGAGCCAGATCTCGCCATTCTCGACCTTGACCGGAAGCGAGCTCGATTCACCGATGAAGCCGTAGACGAAAGGCGAGTTCGGCGTGTCATAGATGTCGTCGGCGGTGCCGACCTGCTCGATGCGGCCCTGGCTCATCACCACGACCCGGTCGGCAAGCTCCAGCGCCTCCTCCTGGTCGTGGGTGACGAAGACGGTGGTGTGGCCGGTCGCGTCGTGGATTTCGCGAAGCCAGCGGCGCAATTCCCGTCGCACCTGCGCGTCCAGCGCGCCGAACGGCTCGTCGAGAAGCAGCACCTTGGGTTCGATCGCCATGGCACGCGCCAGCGCCACGCGCTGACGCTGGCCGCCGGAGAGCTGCGCCGGATAGCGCTTTTCCAACCCTGTAAGCTGGACGAGATCGAGAAGCTCGGAGGCGCGGCGGCGGATTTCCTGCGTCGGCGGGCGAGACGGCCCATGCCGGACCTTGAGGCCGAAGCCGATATTGTCGGCCACCGTCATGTGCCGGAACAGCGCATAATGCTGGAAGACGAAGCCGACATTGCGCTCCTGGATCGACTTTTGCGAGGCGTCCTCGTCGCCGAAGAAGATCTTTCCGCGCGTCGGCCGTTCCAGCCCGGCGATCAGCCTGAGCAGCGTCGTCTTGCCGGAGCCGGAAGGGCCCAGCAACGCGATCAACTCGCCCGACTTGATGTCGAGCGACACGTCATGGAGCGCCGGAAACCGCTCGAACTCCTTGCGCACGTTGGTAACGCGAACTTCCATTTACAGAACCTTTTGTAGTCGATGCATGTCGTTGCCCCAAAAACCGCTATACAATCTTGGGCGACATGCTCTTCTTTGTTTCATGCATATGCATGCATGTCGTTGTCCCAAACCCGGCCCCCCTGGGCGACATGCATCTAATGCCCACGTGTCGCGGCGAGTTCGGCGCCGTAGCGCATTTCAAGCAGTGTCTTCAAGACCAGTGTGACGAGCGCCAACCCGGCCAGCAAGGAAGCGACGGCAAAGGCGCCGACAGCGTTATACTCGTTATAGAGGATTTCGACATGCAGCGGCATGGTGTTGGTCAGCCCGCGTATGTGACCCGAAACGACCGACACCGCACCGAATTCGCCCATGGCGCGTGCATTGCACAGGAGCACGCCGTAGAGCAGGCCCCATTTGACGTTGGGCAGCGTAACATACCGGAAGGTCTGCCAACCATTGGCGCCGAGAGAAAGGGCGGCCTCCTCGTCGCCATTGCCCTGTTCCTGCATCAGCGGGATCAATTCGCGGGCGACGAAGGGGAAGGTGACGAAAACGGTCGCCAGCACGATGCCCGGCACGGCGAAGAGAATGACGATGCCATGCGCCTTCAACCAGGCGCCGAGCAGCCCCTGGGCGCCGAACAGGAGCACGTAGACCAGTCCCGATATAACGGGCGAGACCGAAAAGGGCAGGTCGATCAACGTCGTCAGGAACGCCTTGCCCTTGAACTCGAATTTTGCGATCGCCCAGGCGGCCGAGATGCCGAAGACGACGTTGAGCGGCACCGAGATGGCCGCCACGAGCAGCGTCAGCCTAATCGCGGAGCGCGTGTCGGGATTGCTGAGCGCCTCGGTATAGGCGCCGACGCCCTTGGCGAAGGCCTCATTGAAGACGACGATCAGCGGCAAGACCAGGAAGATGCCGAGGAAAGCGAAGGCGATGGCCATCAGCACGGCTCGCGCCGGGCGGCTTTCGGTCACGGCCGCCGACTGGCTCTCATGATACGGCTCGTAGGATTTGATCTCCGGGTCAGCCATAGCGCTTGCGGCTCCACGTCTGCACGAGATTGACGACCAGCAGCATCAGGAACGACAAAGCGAGCATGATCGCCGCGATCGCGGTCGCTGCCGGATAATTGTATTCCTCAAGGCGGATGACGATCAGAAGCGGAGCTATCTCGGATTTGTACGGCAGGTTGCCGGCAATGAAGATGACTGAGCCGTATTCGCCGACGCCTCGGGCGAAAGCCAAGGCGAAGCCGGTGATGATGGCGGGCGCCAGACCCGGAAACAGCACGCGGGTGATGATCTGGAAACGGCTGGCGCCAAGCGTTGCCGCGGCCTCCTCCACTTCCTTGTCGATCTCTTCCATGATCGGTTGCACGGTGCGCACGACAAAGGGCAGGCCGATGAAGACGAGCGCTATGACGATACCGAGCGGCGTGTAGGCGACCTTGAGGCCGAGCGGCATCAGCAGTTTGCCGATCCAGCCATTCGGTGCGTAGAGCGTGGTCAGCGCGATGCCGGCAACCGCCGTCGGCAGCGCGAATGGCAGGTCGACCATGGCATCGACGATACGGCGGCCGGGAAAGCGGTAGCGCACCAACACCCAGGCAACGAGGGTGCCGAAGACGACGTTGACGATAGCCGCGATGAAAGCGGTGCCGAAGCTGATTTCCAGGGAGTTGATGGTGCGCCGATCGGTGGCAATCGCCCAGAAGTCGGTCCAGCCGAGAGCGGCCGAACGCCAGATCAGCCCGGACAGCGGAATGAGGATGATGAGGGTGAGGTAGGCAAGCGAGAAGCCGAGCGTCAATCCGAAACCCGGAATGACACTCGGCTGCCTGAACCGCCACCCCGCCTGCGCGGGTGCTGTGGTCATAGAACTCTGGATCGTCCCTTCTTACTCAAACCAGCTTGCCCCGCGTAATGGCTCCGGGCGTTTCACGGAAGAGGCCCGACTGGGCGTCTTCCGCTCTACGGCGCCTTATTGGGGCTTGTAGATCTGGTCGAATATACCACCGTCACCGAAATGATAAGGCTGTGCTTTCTTCCAGCCGCCAAATTGCGGGTCGTCGATGGTCACAAGCTTGATCGGCGGTAGCTTGGCGAGATCCTCCGGGGGCACAAGGTCGGGCTTGGCAGGACGATAGTGGTTCTTGGCGATGATCGTCTGCGCTTCCTTGGAATAGAGCCAGCTCAGATAGGCTTCGGCGATTTTCCGCGTGCCCTTGGCATCGACATTGGCGTCGACCACCGCCACCGGCGGTTCGGCCAGGATCGAGGTCGGCGGATAGACGATGTCGAAATTGTCGGCACCGAACTCGTCGAGCGCCAGATAGGCCTCGTTTTCCCAGGCAATCAGCACATCGCCGAGGCCCTTTTGCGCGAAGGTCACGGTCGAGCCGCGCGCGCCGGTGTCGAGCACCGGGGCGTTGGCGTAGAGTTTGCCGACGAATTCCTTGGTCTTGGCTTCGTCGCCGCCATCATTGGCGTTGGCGTAGGCCCAGGCGGCGAGATAGTTCCAGCGCGCGCCACCGGAGGTCTTGGGATTGGGCGTGATCACCTGGACGCCGTCCTTGACCAGATCGCTCCAGTCATGGATGCCCTTGGGGTTGCCCTTGCGGACGAGGAAGATGATCGTCGATGTGTAAGGTGCTGAATTGTTTTCGAATTTGGTGCGCCAGTCGGGATTGATCTTTTTCGACTTCGAGACGATTGCGTTGATGTCGCCTTCGAGCGCCAGCGTTACGACATCGGCGTCGAGGCCGTCGATCACGGCCCGCGCCTGGGCGCCCGATCCGCCATGCGACTGCTGGATGGTCACCGTCTCGCCAGTCTCGGCCTTCCAATGTGCCGCGAAGGCCTCGTCATAGGCCTTGTAGAGTTCGCGTGTCGGATCGTAGGACACGTTGAGTATCGTCGTGTCGGCAAACGCGAAACCGAGCGTGCCGAACTGGACAGATGTGGCGACCAGTGCGCCGAGCAGTTTCCGGAAATGAGGTTTGGTCATTTCTGCCTCCGTTGAACCCGCGCCAAATCTACCGAATTGGTAGAATTTAGATGCATTGAATGTTGCATTTTTTGCCAGCTAGGAGAAAATATTCGACGAAATCCCGCTGCGAAAAGAAATTTCTTCCTCATGCCCTGAAGCCGGGCTCTGCTGCTGTCTCACCGCCGCTATGTAGGAACGGGCCGCGCCTCGGCAATGGCGTGCGGAGAATGTGATTGCCACGCGGTCCTGGCAGCGGCGCGTCAGCCGGCGGTCACCGGGAAATCGAAGCGCCGGTTCGCGAACGGCTCGTGCTCCAGCGTAAAATGCCACCACTCGCGCGCATAGTTCTTGAAATCCCCGGCGCGCATGGCATCGACAAGCAGCTTGCGGTTCGCCGCCGCGTTGCCGGGAAGTGGGCGGCGCGCCGTTTCGCTCGTCGGGTCGAAGCAGTCGAAGCCAGTGCCGAAATCAAGCGTGCCGACATCGACAGCGCCGCAGGTGTGGAGGGCGTCGGCATCTGCAGGGAGCGGGATTGCCGTGACAAGAGTTGTTGCTGCCAACGCTGAGGCTAGCGACAATCGAGGACCGCGCGAAACAGGCATTGGGGAATATCCTGCCGTCCGACCTTGTGGAAAAGCCAATTCCGTGAATCGCTTGCAGCCGTCTATTCGACGAACACCTTCACACTCGCCGCTCGTCCGGCTGCGTCAATGACCGTCAATGTCGAGTAACCAGCGCCATCCGGCTGCCAGGTCGCGGTACGGCGACGGTCAATCCCGGTGAGCGGTTTGCCGTTGGCCAGCCAGCGGAACGGAGCGCGGCCGCCTTGCAGTTTGAGCACCAGCGGCGAGGCGTCGGCGGAACTGGTGCCGAGATCGACACGGGCGCCGTCAGGCGGAAAGATGATGGTCGGCGCGGGTTCGGCAGGCGTCGCCTGCACCAGGCCGTCCGAACCGGCGCCGAAGCGGGTGAGCGTCACCGGCAGTTCGTTGCGTTTGGGACTGAAGACGCCGGGCGGCTTGCCCGGCAGCGGCACCGTGACCAGGCCGGAGCGGACAAAGCCCTCGAACAGGATCGGAGCGGCCGAGACATAACCGGACAGGCCTGGCACCGCGCCGGCATCGGGACGACCGACCCAGACACCGAGCACATAGCGGCCGTCGAAGCCGACCGACCACGCATCGCGGTAGCCGTAGGACGTGCCGGTCTTGTAGGCGATGCCGCGCTGAATGGCGCCTTCCGGCGGCTTGACGCCCGACAATATGTCGATGATCTGCCAGTTCGCCTGATTGTCGAGGATGGTGGCGGTGGTGCGCTCGGCATTCGCCTGCTCGGTGCCGTCATGCAGCGTGTGCGTCTTGCCGCCATTGGCGAGCCCCGTATAGAGCTGGACGAGGTCGCGCAACGTCACGCCGACGCCGCCGAGGCCGATGGCGAGGCCCGGTGCCTCGTTGACCGGCAGGACGGGATTCACACCTGCCTGGCGGAAGCGCGCCGTCAGCCGCGCCGGGCCGACTGCGTCGAGCACGCGGATCGCCGGTACGTTGAGCGATAATTGCAGCGCCTGGCGGATGCTGACATCGCCCTGATAGCCCATGTCGAAGTTTTTCGGCCGGTAGCCGCCGAAATCGACCGGGCTGTCCTCGATCAGCATCTCCTGCGCCACCAGCCCCTGTTCAAAGGCGAGGCCGTAGATGAAGGGCTTCAGCGTCGAACCGGGCGAACGCACGACCTTGGTCATGTCGATCCAGCCGGAACGGCTGGCGTCGAAGAAATTGGCCGAGCCGACTTCGCCGAGGATGTCGCCGGTGCGGGAGTCGGCCAGCACCATGGCGACGGAGAGGCGGGGTCCAAGCTTGGTTGCGGCGTCCCTCGCCACCTGTTCCAGCCCTTGCTGGACGCTCTTGCGGATCGTCAGTTGCAAGGGCTGGCCGGGAACGGCCTTGGGCAGCATCGCATAGGCGGCATGCGCGGCAAGCGCCGGCAAGGTGCGGCGCAGACCAGAGACGTCGTCGAGTGCCGCGCGGGCCGCCTCACGCTCACCGATCAGGCCCGCCGAGACCATACGGGTCAGCACCCGGTCGCGGGCGGCGTGGGCGATCCCGAGATTGCGGTCGGGCCGGCGCTTCTCCGGCAGTTGCGGCAAGGCAACGAGGAGGGCGGCCTCGGAAACGGTGAGCCGCTTCGGCTCCTTGCCGAAATAGGCAAGCGAGGCGGCGCGCACGCCCTCGAGGTTGCCGCCATAAGGTGCCAGCGTCAGGTAGCGTTCGAGAATCTCGCTTTTGGACAGCCGCCGCTCGATCTGGATGGCGCGCAGCATCTGCTTGATCTTGGAACCGAGGCTGCGGCTTTCGCGCGGTTCGATCAGCCGGGCGAGCTGCATCGACAGCGTCGAGCCGCCGGAAACGATGTGACCGCTGGTAGCGAACTGGCCGGCGGCGCGGGCCAGCGCCAGCACGTCGACGCCCTCATGGTCCCAGAAGCGCTTGTCCTCATAGGTGACCAGCATGTCGACGAACTGCTTGTCGACCTGGTCGAGCCGGGTTTTCAGCCGCCAGTATCCGTCCGGCGTGGCGAAGGCGCGCAGCAGCTGGCCGTCGCGGTCCTGGACTTCCGTCGAGACGGTGAGTTCGGCAGGCAAGGGCGGCGGGAAAGCGCGGTCGAGTTGCCAGAGAGAGGCAGCGGAAATGGCGGCAACGGCCACCAAGGAGATTCCAGCGATAGCCGCGCGGCGCAGGAGTTTTCTTGTGGGCATGGCGCCGCCCCTCATCCGCCTGCCGCAGCTGCTGCGCAGCAGCTGCGGAGGACGGGCAGGGCAATGAGGGGCAGCGCAAACCTCACGTTCATATCCGTCAAGACGCCTTACGGCGCCTTGACCTCCATCATGCCGGTGGCGGTGCGGGCGGAATATTGCGGCCGGTACATGTCCTCCACCGTTGCCGCCGGATGGGCATAGGTGCCCGGTGTCACGGCTCGCACGACATAGGCGAGCGTGATGTTGCGGTCGCCATCGCCGTCATTGGGATTGAAGGCCGCGACGAAACGGTCATCGCGGAATTCGAGATGGGCGGCATCGGTCTGCGCCAGCCAGGAGAAGTTCGACAATTGCGCGCTGGAGACCAGGCCCGGATTGTCGATCTCGAAGCCCGCCGGCAAGAGGTCGGTGACCAGCAGGCGGGACGGCCATTTGTTCTGCTCGTAGATCTTGAGCACGACGACATAGCGTTCGTTCTGCGTCGCCTCGGTGACGTTGGCCTCGGTGCCATCGAGCTTGTAATAGGTGCGGCCGATGGTGAAGCCGTCGCCGCCGGCCGGCAACGGCTGGACCGGCGACGCCACCGTGGTGACGACGGCCTGCAGCGGCGTCTTGCCGGTGTTGGCGATGGCCAGTGGGCTGGCGGCGAGTTCACTGCCACTGACCCGGTTGGAATAGCCGCCGGAATGCGGCGCGCCATTGACGGAAAGCGTGATCGAATCATTGCCTTCCTTCAGTGCACGAGCCGCCAGCAGCATCCAGGATTCATCCTGGGTGCTGGTCCAGCGGGCTTCGGCGCGTTCCCTGGTCACCAGCTTGATCAGCTCCGGCGCGATCGTCGGCACCGGCTTCGATTCCGCTGCCAGCGCCAGCATCGCCGCGCCATCACGCAGCCGCGAGCCGTAGTCGGAGCGGTAGTAGTCGTATTCGGTGCTCGACTTCGCAAGCTGCAACGCCGTCTTGAACGTCGCTTCCGAGCGCTGGGTGTCGCCGTAGAGCGCAAGGCTGGCGGCAAGCTGGGCAACGGCCATCGGGCTCGAGAAGGCCTCGAGCTGGGTGTCCGCATAATAACGCAGATCACCGATCGAGGCCTTCTTGTTGCGGGCCAGGACGTAGAGCGCATAGGCGATCTCGCTGCCGCGATCCTGAACGTCCTGGTCGTAGCCGAGGGAGTTCTGCAAATTGCCCAGCGCCTGGTTCATGGCCAGGCTGGGCACGTCGTATTTCTGCTCGCGCGCCCTGGTCAGGAAGTCGGTGACATAGGCGTCGAGCCACAAATCGCCGGAACCCGGGCCCCACAGGCCGAAGCTGCCGGCCGAGGCCTGGTAGCTGAGCACCTTGTAGATGGCGTCCTGAACGCGGCCATGCAGGTCTGGATCGCTCTCCATGCCGACACCCGATGCCATCTCGTTGACGTAGAGAAGCGGCATGGCGCGGCTGGTGGTCTGCTCGGCGCAACCATAGGGGTAACGATCGAGCGTCATCAGGAGCGACGGCACGTCGAAAGCTGCCGTCTGCGAAACGCCGACACTGACGGAGGCGCCGTCAAGCAGGCTTGCCGCAAGCAGCTCCTTGTCGACGCGCAGCGCGCCGCCATCGCCCTTGAGGTCGACCACCAGGCGGGTGGTGACCGGCAACTGCGCTGGACGGACCGGCACATAGAGCGTCTGCTCGACCTTGGTGCCGTCGGCATGGGCGAGCTTGATGGTGAGCGAGGCATTGCCCGCCGTCTGTGCGATCAGCGGCACGGTCAGCGTCTGCCGCTTGCCCTGGGCGAGCGTCAGCTTCTGGGGCAGGGGCTTGTCACCCGTCGACAGGTCGCCCGTCGTTTCGATCGACAGTGCATAGTCCCCGGCCGGGCCGTCGGTGTCGGCGATGTCGAGCCGCATGACGGCGGCGTCGCCCGGCGCAAGGAAGCGCGGCAGGCCGGCGGTGATCACCACGGGATCGCGCACGATCACATCGGACTGGGCGTGGCCGACCGCGTCCTTGGTCCAGGCGACAGCCATGACGCGCACGGTGCCGTTGAACTGTGGAATGTCGAAGTCGATCCGCGCCTTGCCGTCGGCGTCGAGCTGGACGGTACCGGAGAAGAAGGCGACCAGCTTTTCGGTCGGCGGGCTGCCTTGCGTCTGCATGTTGGCACCGTCACCGCCGGTCCTGAGCTTGCCGGCGGTACCCAGCGAGCCGTCGATCAGGCGGCCGTAGAGGTCGCGGATTTCCATGCCCAGCATGCGCTGGCCGAAGAACCAGTTCTCGGGGTCCGGCACCTTGTAGTTGGTCAGATTGAGGATGCCGACGTCGACTGCGGCGACCATGACATAGGCGTTGCTGCCCGGCTGCACGCCGGCGACGGCAACCGGGATCGACAGCTGCTGGCGCGGCAGAGTCTTGTCCGGCGGCGCCAGCATGACGGCGAGCTTCTTCGAGCCCGGATCGACCTTTAGCCATTTCACGCCGATGGCGCGGGCCGGCATGCGCGTTTCCTGCGCATCGCCGGGCCGGAACAGGGTTGCCGTGACATAGGCACCGGCGCCCCAATCGTCGCCGACCGGAATGTCGATGGTGCTGCCGCCGGCCGGCACTGACGCGGTGACGGTCTTCAACAACTTGTCGGAACCGATATTGATCAGAAGTTCGCCGGCAAAATGCGGCGAGACCTTGAGCTTGGCCACTTCGCCAGCGGCATAGTTGTCCTTGTCGAGAGCGATCTCGAGGCCGTCAGGCGTCTCGGTGGTCGTGGAAGAGACATACCAACCGCCATCGAACTCGTAGCTGGTCGCGGGCCCTTCGGGGTCCGACGTTTCGACCTCGAGCCGGTAGCGGCCCCAGTCGACCGGGATCGACACCGTCGCCTCGCCATCGGCACTGAGATCGACCTGGCCGTTGGCGACCGATTTGGTGAAGGTCACCGGCTCGTAGTTCCACGAATTGTTGGAACGGTACCACTGGTAATTGCGCTCGACCTTGACCAGCGACCACTGCGCGCCTTTCAGCGCCTCGCGCTTGCCGTCGGGGTCGACGGCGATCAGGCTGAACTTCGCCGTGCCGCCCTGAGGCACCTCATCGTCGGCGAAATCAGGCCGGATGCCGATCATGTGGCCTTGCGGGCGGATGCCGATGTTGAGCGAGCGCTCGATGGCGCGGCCGCCGGTCTCGCGCATGCGCACCGTCACCTTCGCGTCGACCAGCTTCGTGGTCGACGGCAGTTGCTCGACGGAGATCGGGAAGGTCGCCTTGCCGTCATCGCCGACCACCGGCAGATCGGCGAGCGGAGTGACCGTGGGCTCCGCCGACTGTTCGTCGGCGAGCCCGAAGGAATAGGCCGGGAAACGGTCCCAGGCACGGGCGGTCGACAGCGTCAGCTCGCCTTCCAGCGCCAGGCCCGCCGCCGGCGCGCCATAGAGGAAGCGGCCGTCGATGTTGATATTGGCGGTTTCGCCCTGCGCGATCTCCTGCTTGTCGGCCTTCATGTCGAATTCGATGCGATCCGGCACGAAGTCCTCGACGAGGAACATCTGGCTGGCGACCTCCGGCTGCTTGGGATCGGTGTAGATCGACACCGACCACGTGCCGCGCATGGCATTGGCTTGGAGCGGCAGGTCGACGGCATGGCCGCCGGCCGAGGCGCCGTCGCTGACGATGCGGCGGTCCTCGACGCCGTCGGGACGCGAGAAGATGAAGGTCAGCGGCAGGTTCTCGACCGCCTTGGCGGCACCGTCGCGGGCAAGAGCCGCGACGTGAACGTCCTCGCCGGCTCGGTAGATGCCGCGCTCCGTCCAGGCATAAACGTCGAGTGCGCCGGGCGCCGCACGACCGGTGACGCCGCGGTCGGACAGGTCGAAGCCGGCCCGGGCCATGTCGAGGAAGACGAAATCATTGTCGCCCTGCTTGGCCATCAGCACCGCCGGAATCATGCCGCCGTCACCGCGGGTCAGGCCGGGATTGAAAACGGCGTGACCGTCGGCGTCCGAGGTCGCGGTACCGAGAACCTCGTTGTTCCTGGCGACCAGCGTCAGTTCGGCGCCGGCTATCGGCTTGGCGCTGCCCAGCGAACGGGCAAAGACGTTAAGCCCGTCCTGGCCGGTATAGGTCGACAGGCCGATGTCGGAGACGACGAACCATTGCGTGGCGATCGAACTGTCGTCGTCGCTCTTGTCGCTGACGGCCTGGGCGGTCAGCACATAAACGCCGGGCTTGCGCTGCGGCAGCGCTTCGTCGACCGGGAACGAGGTGGTGACCTCCTTGTTGAGGTCGCCGGCGATGTCGAGCTGACCTTGCCAGACCGGCTCGCCCATCTGCTCGGAAATATTGGAGATGTCATAGCTGTCGAGCTGGTGCAGGAATTGGTAGCCCGACAGGAGCTGGGCCAGCGAACGGTCGCCGATGCGGTAGAGCTTCATTTCCGCGGCGTTCATATTGACGGTGACGACAGGGATGCCGCGGCGCGCGCCGGCCGGCAGCACGAAGCTGTCGCCGGTGAAGCGGGCTGAAGGCGCCCGGTCCTGCACATAGATCGACAGCGCCACGGGGGCGGCGGTCACTTCGCCGATGGCGGCCGGCAGGCCGGCGCGGAAGGTGACGTCATAATGCTGGCCATGTTCGAGGCCTTCGACGCAGATCTGCCTGTCCTTGGCCTCGACGCCCTTGGGTGGCGCGTTGTCCACGGTGACGAACTGCGCATAGTCGACTCCGGTCTTGACCAGTTCCTCGGAGAATTGCGCGCAAATGCGTGGCGCGCTGGTGTCGGCATCAAGGGAGTGATCGATGACGCGGAAGCCCTTGCGGGCCTTGAGGTCGGAATAGTCGGCCTGGACCGCTGGCGAAGGCACCAGGGCAAGGCTGGCCTCATAGGCCTGCAGGGCCGAGCGGTAGAGATCGCGCTTGTCGAGGCCGTTGCCGAGCAGCGCCAGCACTTCGGCCCGCGTCTTGGTGGTGCGCAGCAGCTTGTAGGCGTTGAAAGCCGCCGATGTGCCGTTTGCCGGCAAAGTCGACGCATCGGATGTATTGGCGGCGGGCTGCACGGCCAGCGTCTCGCGCGCCAGGTTGAGCCAGAGCTGGCCGTCATCGGGCATCACCGAAACGGCGGCTTCGTATCTGTGCATGGCGGAGCGATGATCGCCGGTGAGCACCGCCTGCTCGGCGGCGTTCACCAGGGCGGCCATGCCTTCGGTCGGCTTGTCATAGGCCGGGCCAAGCAGCCTGTCGCGGTATTGCTGGGCCTGGTCGGCCATCCAGTTGGGGAAGAAGGCAAGTTCCGGCGGCGCGCCGATATCGGGATCGCCGTCGATGTTGACGACCTTGCCGGCGACGGCGCCGCTGAAAGCCTTCAGCTGGTTATAGTCGGATTTGAGAAAGCACCATTTGGCCTTGGTATTGTAGGTGAAGGCGCGGCAGGCCGGATCACCGAGGCAGGTGGTCTTGCACTGGTCGAGCGTGACGTTCTGATCGGACCTGAGGTCGAAGCCGAAATAGTCGAAATTGTCGGTCGTTGCGATTCTTCGCGCCTCGGCCGCTTGCGCCACCGTGCCCCAGGCAAAGAAGAGAAGGATCAGGATAGACAGACCACGAGCCGTGCGCATTGCCATAATACCCCTCCAGACAAGTGCAAACGTCCCGGCATGATCAAGCTTCGGTCAGGCTTGTCAACACAAGGACGCGGCAGGGTTCCGCCTGCCAACGGTTTCCTTTCCGGCCGATGGCCGGTAGTACCTCCATAGGACAGGGGATCACGCTTTCTTGCGGCGACGCAAAAGGTGTGAATTCCAAGCCCGCCCTATTTCAGACAATTGGATTGTGGCCCCTTTACGAGCGCTTCAGAACTTCATTCCAATTTTAGTTTTGTATCGTAGGTTGTGTTAATGCCGGCGTATGAAGAGCAGATGTCAGGAGGGACCGTGCCAGGGCGGGTGCTTCCGCGCGCCCTGCTCTTGGCCATCATCTGCTCGACAGCGCTTGTCGCCGAATCGAAGCCGGCGGCCGCGTTCGAGATTTTCGGCATCAAACTATGGGGATCATCCAGCGACGAGGACGCCGACATCGTCGATCCCCTGCGCTATGCCGTGACCATCCAGGCACCCGATGCCGACAAGGATCTCGTCAAGAAGCTCGAGAATGCTTCGGCGCTGAAGAGCGACGAGGACCATCCGGTGTCCGGTTCGCTCGGGCTGATGGCCAAGGCGCGCGGCGATCGTGAACAGCTTGTCGCGGCCCTTTACGCGGATGCCCGCTATGAAGGCATCGTCACCATCGCCATCGACGGTAAACCGCTCGACGAGCTGCCGCCGGATGCCGAATTCAAGGGTCCGCAACCGGTCCCGGTGGTCATAAACATAGCCGCCGGCCCCAAATTCACTCTCGGCAACATCAGGCTGGAGGGGGATGCGGCGGGGTTGATGAGCGCCGATTACGGCTTGATCGCCGGCGGCGACGCCGGATCTGGCGCGGTGCTCAAGGCCGAGGCGCTGATCGTGCGGACGCTGAAAGAGCAAGGTAGGCCGCTGGCCGAGGTGACGGGCCGGCAGGTCGTCGCCGACCATGCCACCTCGACGCTCGACGTGACGCTGACGGTCGCCGCCGGGCCGGTCGCCGGCTATGGCGCCACCACGGTGGAAGGCACCGAGAAGGTCGATCGCGACTTCATCGAATATATGACCGGATTGAAGCGCGGCCGGCAATATTCTCCGCAGGAGATCGACGATGCGCGCGACAGGTTGCTGGCGCTCGAGGTCTTCAACAGCGTGACGTTCAAGGAAGCAGACAGGTTGGACGCCGACGGCAACATTCCGATCGGCGTCCAGGTCAGCGAGCGCAAGCCGCGCTATTTCGGGCTTGGCGGCACCTTCTCGAACACCGAGGGCCTCGGCCTGGAAGGCTATTGGGGCCACCGCAATCTGTTCGGCCGGGCCGAGAAGCTGCGCATCGACGGCGCTATCAGCGGCATCGGCAGCAACGATCTCTCGGAGCTGAACTACAATGCGGGCGTCATGTTCGAAAAGCCTGGCGTGATCGGGCCCGCATCGAAGTTCTTCGCTAGAGTGAACACAGTGCTCGAACACCCGGACGCCTACGACCACTTTTCGGTCAAGGGCAGCACCGGCCTGTCCTATGAACTGACCAAGAAGCAGACGGTTTCGGCGGAAGTCGCGCTCGACTATTCGCGGATCCATGACGCCTTCGGCAAGCACAAATATCTAATCGCCAGCATTCCGCTGCAATATGTCTACGACAACCGCGACAACAGGCTGAACCCGACCAGGGGTTTCAGGGTGCTGGCCTATGCCGAGCCCAGCTACGATATTTTGAGCGGTGCGGCCTTCCTCAAGCTGAGGGGCGAGGGATCGGCCTATCAGTCGCTGGATACCGCGTCGAAATTCGTTCTGGCCGAACGCGTCGCCCTCGGCTCGATCGTCGGCACCGGGCTTCAAAACGTTCCGGCCGACCGGCGTTTCTATTCCGGTGGCGGCGGCTCGGTGCGCGGTTATGCCTATCAAGGCATTGGCCCAAAGGATTTCACCGGCCAGCCGATCGGCGGCCTGTCTTTCTTCGAAACGTCGGTGGAAATGCGCATCGCCGTCACCGACACGATTGGCATCGTGCCGTTCGTCGATGCCGGAACGGTGTCGACCAAGTCGTTCCCCAACTTCTCCGACATTAAGGTCGGCGCCGGTGTCGGCTTGCGCTATATTACGCCGTTCGGGCCGCTGCGGATCGACGCCGCCGTGCCGCTCAACCCCGATCCCGGTGATCCGCATTTCGGCATTTATGCCGGCATTGGCCAAGCGTTCTGACGATGAAGACCCTCTGGCGCATCCTTCGCATTGTCCTCTACACGCTGCTGATCGTGGTCGCGGGCGCAATCGGCGCGTTGGCGGTGCTGACCAAGACCGAGCGCGGACGCGACAATCTGGCCGGCATCATTTCGCGCCTGGCCTCCAGCGACGATCGCAAGATCACCATCAGCGGCATCGACGGCATCTGGTCGGGCGCGCTCAGCGTCGACCATGTCGTGGTAGAGGACCGCGACGGCGCCTGGCTGGTGGCGCGCAAGGTAGCGGTCGACTGGTCGCCGACGGCACTGCTGTCTAAACGCTTTAGTGCCGACCGGATCGCGGCCGACCGCATCGAACTGGCGCGTCCGCCAGTGGCCAGCACGCAACCGCCCGCGCAGAGCGGCACGACGACGCTGCCTGTCTCCATCGACATCAGGCAAATCGACCTGCCCGAAATCGCGCTCGGCGAGCGCCTGGCCGGCAGCGGCATCGCCGAACTCGCCGCCAAGGGATCGCTCAAGGCTAACGCCGCGCCGCTGGCGGTCGAGACGACGCTCAACGTCACCCGCCACGATGGCAAGCAGGGCAATGTCGATGCGAATATCCATTTCTCGCCAGCCGACAACAAGCTCGACCTCGATCTCAAGGCGTCGGAGCCGGCCGGCGGTATCATCGCCAATTTGCTCAAGCTGCCGGATGCGCCGCCGGTCGAGATCATTGTCTCGGGGACGGGGCCGCTGGCCAACTGGAACGGCATCGGCACCTTCGTCGTCGGCGGCCAGATCGTCACCCAGCTCACCGGCCGCCATCAACTGACCGACAACGGCAACCTTGTCGAAGCCAAGGGCGATGGTGATTTTGCCCGCTTCCTGCCCCAGAATCTCAAGCCGCTGTTTGCCGGAAAGACCAGTTTCGATATCGCGGGCACCGCAACATCGGCTGGCGGCGTCAGCATCGATCGGGCCAGGATCGAAAGCGATGCCGTGCAGGGCACCGCCACCGGCATTTTCGATCCGGCCGGCGCCAGCGATCTTGCTGTCGAACTCGCCGCCAAGGCGGCGCCAGTGCTCGTCACCGTGGGCAGCGCGGCGCAGCCGATCACGTTGGCGATCAGAAACGCCACGGCGCGTGCATTCGGTGACGGCAAGGCGCCAATCGTCGACATCGGCGCCTCGCTAGCCTCGGTGGTGGCCGGCGGTACCCAGTTGAACGACCTTTCGGGACAAATCCATTCCGACGGCTTCGATATCCAGAACCGGGCCGGCCCGGTTTCCGTCAAACTGGAGGCGGCCGGCCTTAAAACCGATGTCGCTACACTGGCGCCGCTGGTCACCGGCAAGGTCAACCTCGACCTGGCCGGATCGTTGAGCAAGGACACGGTGGCCATCGATCAGGGCACGTTGCGCTCGGACGCGCTCAATGCCTCGCTGACGGCGACGGTAGCGCTCGCCGACCTGTCGGTGCAGCTCAAGATGAATGCCGATGCCGTGTCGACAGCCCTGCCGCCGCAGATCAGCTCGGTGCTCGGCGAGCGGGTGCAATTCTCGGCCGCTGCGACGCGCGATCCGCAAGGCGCGTTTGCAGCCAATTCAATAGAATTCACCTCCGGCTCGCTTAGCGCCAGCGGCACCGCCAGCGCGGTAGGGACAGACATCCAGGCCGACATCAAGGGCAGGCTGGGCGACGTTTCGGTGCTGTCGCCGACGGTTGGGGTGCCGGTTGCCGGCGCCGTCAATTTCGCGCTGTCGGCGAGCGGCGCCAGGACGGCGCCCGATTTCACGATCTCGGCCGACAGCGACAGCCTGACGGCATCTGGCCGCACGGTAAGGGCGATTAGGCTGACGGCAAACGGCAAGGCCGATGTCGCGAACCCTTCCGCCAACGTGTCGCTGACCGGCTCGGTCAACGACCAGCCGCTCGACGTCAAGGCGGCGCTGGTGACGAGCGAGGGCAAGCGCTCGATCAACGGCTTGCTGATCTCGTTGGGCAACAACAAGGTTTCGGGCGACCTGGCGCTGGATGACAAGTTCATGCCCCTGGGCACGCTGACGCTCGCCGCGTCCGCGATCGATCAGCTGGCGGCACTCGCCGGCCAGGCGGTGACGGGCGACATTGACGGCACCATCCGCTTTGCCGCCGGTGCCGATGCGCCCTCCGTCGCCATCGATGCGAAGAGCACGTCGATAGTGCGCGGCGAGGTGACGGCCCGGACGATCGCCGTCAATGCGCTGATCGCCAACTATCTCAAGGCGCCGGCGATCTCCGGCTCGATCAAGGCCGACACCGTCACCTCGGGCGCCACGGAAATCAGCGGCATCGGCGTCGATCTGAAGCGCGATGGCGACTGGACCAACTTCACCGGTGGAGCAACCATATCGGGCATTCCAGCGACAGCGGCCGGCCGGGTGAAGATCGCCCAGGGCGTCACCAGCGTCGAGATCGCCTCGGGAGAGGCCACGGTCCGCGGCATCAGGGCGGCGATCGCCCAGGCGTCGGCGCTGACCGTAGCCAACGGCACGGCCAGCATCGAAAGGCTGGCGCTCGATGTCGGCGGCGGTTCGGTGACCTTGTCCGGCACCGCCGGCCAGGCGCTCGACCTCGCGGCGCAGTTCGCGGCGCTGCCGGTGGCACTCGCCAATGGGTTTTCGCCAGGTCTCGATGCCGTGGGCACGCTTGACGGCACGGCGCGGGTAACCGGGCCGGCATCGGCGCCCGATGTTCGGTTCGACGCGAAACTGGCCGGCGTCGAGACCGGCCAGACCCGCCAGGCCGGGCTCGGGCCGCTGGCCGCCGACGCGGCTGGGGCCTACACCATGGCCGGCGGCGTTGTCCTCGACCATGCGACGCTCTCCGGCGACAAGATTTCCGGCACGGCCGCCGGTACTATCAACCCGAACGGCGCCAGCGATTTCGCGCTTGATCTCGCATCCTCCGGTCCGAGTTTGCCACTCACGCTGGGCAGCGCGGAAAGCCCGATCAAGCTCGAGCTGCGGGCGCTGTCGGTGAAGGCAGCGGGGCAGGGCACGCAACCCCGGCTCGACATTTCGGCGACGCTGCCTTCTGTCGCCACCAAGCTGGCCAGGGTCGACGGCATAGTGGCCGCACTGCATTCCGATGCCTTCGATCTGAAAGCCCGGACTGGGCCGATTTCAGGCTCGGTCTCGGCCGAAAAGATCGGGCTCGACAATCCGGCCATCGCGCCATTGATCGCCGGAAAGGTTACAGCGAAGGTCTCTGGCAGCCTCGCAACCGACGCCGTCGCCATCGACAGCGGCTCGGTGACGAGCGATGCGCTGAACAGCGGCTTCAACGGCCGGATTTCGTTCGCGGACGGCGCCATCGACCTCAATCTCAGGGCGGACGCTGCTTCGGCGGCGCTGCCGGCCGCGGTGCGCGGCGTGCTTGGCGCACGCACCGCACTCAGCGCGGCGCTGAAGCGGGATGCGGCCGGCAATGTCAATGTCGACGGATTGAAACTGACGTCGGGCGCGCTGAGCGCGCAGGGGCAGGCAAGCCTGGCCGACAGCAGGCTGGTCGCCGACATCAGCGGCGCGCTGGGCGACATCTCGCTGCTGTCGAAGGACGCCAAGGGCGCCATCTCATTTGCCTTGAACGCACAGGGGCCTATGGCGGCGCCAGATCTGTCGCTGACGGTGAACAGCGATCAGCTTTCGGTGGCATCGCGCCAGATCACCGGGCTGAAGCTGACCGCAACCGGCAAGGCCGATGCGGCCAATCCGGCTGCGAATGTGCAGCTGACCGGCAACGTCGCCGGCCAGGCGCTGCAAGGCAGCGCCGTGCTGGCCACGGCGGACGGCAAGCGCGTCATCAACAGCCTCTTGCTGTCGCTCGGCAGGAACAGGATTTCGGGCGATCTGGCGCTGGACGAGAAGTTCGTGCCGGTGGGCACCGTATCGCTCGACCTGCCGGATATCGGGCCGCTCGCCGCACTGGCGCTGGAAAAGGCCGAAGGCGACGTACGCGGCACGATTGCTTTCTCGAAGAACGGCACCGCGCCGCAAGTCGCGATCAAGGCGGCGACCGCTTCGATCGCGCGCGGCGACGTCCAGGCAAAAGCCGTCTCGGTCGATGCGCTGATCGCCAATTACCTGGCAGCGCCGGTGATCTCCGGAAAGATCCACGCCGACACCGTCATCTCCGGCGGCACCGTGATCCACGGCATCGATGTTGACTTGAAGCGCGACGGCGACTGGACGGGCTTTTCCGGCGGCGCCACCGTCAAAGGCATTCCGGCGAAGGCCGCGGGTCGGGTCAAGGTTGGCGGCGGCACCACCACCATCGAGCTCGCCTCCGGCGAGGCCACTGTCCAGGGCATCAAGGCGGCCATCGCCCAGGCCTCCACTGTCAGCATCGTCAACGGCACCACGACGCTGGACAGGCTGGTGCTCAACCTTGGCGGCGGCACCGCGACGGTGACCGGCAAGGTGGGGCAGGCGCTCGATATCAATGCGACGCTGGCGCGCGTGCCGATGTCGCTGGCCAACGGCTTCTCGCCGGGCCTCGATGCCGCCGGCTCGATTTCCGGCACGGTGAAGGTGACGGGCGCGCCGGCGAGCCCCGCGGTTGCCTTCACCGTCGACGCGGCCGGCGTGCAGACGTCGCAGACCCGCGGCGCGGGCATCGGCGCCGTGAGTATTTCCTCGTCCGGCACCTTTGCCGCCAACAAGCTGACCTTCAACGCCAATATCAGCGATGGGGCTGGCCTCGGCCTCAAGGGCGGCGGCACGGTGACGACGGCGGGAACGCCGGCACTGGCGCTCGACTTCAATGGCGCCGTGCCGTTCGGCATCCTTAGCCAGAAGCTGGCGGCACAGGGCCTGTCGCTGGCGGGTACGGCCAATGTCAACGTGCAGGTGCGCGGCCCAGCGACGTCGCCCGTCATCGGCGGCAGCGTCAGGACTTCCGGCGCGCGCCTTGTCGATGCGCGCTCGGGTCTCGCGGTCAACGACATCGCCGCAGACATCTCGATCGGCGGCGGCGTGGCCAGGATCAACCGGCTGACGGGAACACTTTCGACACGCGGCAGCCTCTCGGCCAGCGGCACGGTCGGCATCAATCCGGCGCAAGGGTTTCCGGCCGACCTGTCGATCAAGCTCACCGACGGCCGCTATACGGACGGGCGCGTGGTGACCGCCAATCTCGGCGGCGACATGACCATCAAGGGGCCGCTGACATCGGCGCCGGTGATTGCCGGCACCGTCAACCTCGCCAAGACCGTGATTACCGTTCCCGAGAAGCTGCCGGGCTCGCTCTCGGCGCTGGACGTCAAACATAAGAACGCGCCGAGCGCGGTGCGGGCGCAGGACAAGGCACTGCGTCCGGCGACGACCAGCGGCAGCAGCGGCGGCGGCGGTCTGGCGCTGGACGTCACTCTCAACGCACCGAATCAGATCTTCATCCAGGGCAGGGGCGTCGATGCCGAGTTCGGCGGCTCGCTCAAGCTGACCGGCCCGGCTTCGGCGCCGCAAGCCGTCGGCACCTTCACACTGCAGCGCGGCCGGCTGTCGATTCTCGGCAAGCGGCTGACCTTCACTGACGGCTCGGTCGGCTTTTCCGGCTCGCTGGTGCCCTATCTCAACCTGACGGCGACAACGACCACGCCCAGCGCCACCGTCACCATCGTGGTTTCGGGCGAGGCGACCAACCCGAAATTCACATTCTCCTCGGTGCCGGCGCTGCCCGAGGACGAAGTGCTGGCGCAATTGATCTTTGGGCGATCGATGTCGAATCTGTCGCCGCTGCAGATCGCGCAGCTTGCCGAAGCGGCCGGGCAATTGGCTGGCGTCGGCGGCTCGACGTCGCTGCTCGAGAACCTGCGCAACGCGGTCGGCGTCGACGATCTCGACGTGATCACCGACGAACAGGGCGGCACCGCGGTTTCGGCTGGCAAATATCTGAACGACCGTACCTATGTGACCATCCAGAAAGGCGATAAGCCAGGCTCGGGCAAGGCGA
The DNA here is from genome assembly GCF_040320945.1 of Mesorhizobium sp. M0587. Classification (NCBI taxonomy): domain Bacteria; kingdom Pseudomonadati; phylum Pseudomonadota; class Alphaproteobacteria; order Hyphomicrobiales; family Phyllobacteriaceae; genus Mesorhizobium; species Mesorhizobium sp. M0587. Next base: position 51,034 of record NZ_JAMYQP010000012.1, on the reverse strand, counting down.
CCATCGACCTCAATGTCGGGCGTGGCGTCAAATTGCGCGGCGAGGCAACCGATGCCGGTGAAGCCAAGGGCGGCGTCTTCTACGAGAAGGAATATTGAGGGTCTGGCCCTCACCATGGCCCGGACTGGCGCTGTCGTAACCGGCCCAAATGTCTCAGTTTAATCGCCCGGAGAGATTTTGGCGAAATCTGGGCGCACTAGCAATTTTGCGCCAAGACTGTCGCTATCACGCGAACTGCTCCCCTTTCAAAGTTGCACATTCGCCAACATGTTCCCAATCCATGCCGTCTTTGACATCATGGCCTGGATGCGGAATGTTAATCGGCGGAAAGCCAACAATGGGAGTAAGTCATGACAATCTACAAGAGTAATGGCGATCGCGTTCCGGATCACATCCTGGCCATGGCCGAAGACGCCAAGGCAGGCAAGGTGGATCGCCGCGAATTCCTGGCCATGGCCAGCGTCTTCGGCGCATCGACGGCAATGGCTTACGGCTTGCTTGGCCTCGCCGACCCCACGCCGGCGAAGGCCGAAGAGGTAAAAGGCAAGAAGGGCGGCACACTGAAGATCGCGCAGTGGATCAAGGATCCGAAGGACCCACGCAAGTCCGACTGGTCGGAAATCGCCAATGCCGAGCGCCAGGCACTTGAGCCGCTGGTCAAGTACACATCCGAATACACGTTCCGCCCCTATCTGCTGGAGAGCTGGGATGTGAACGATGATGCCACGCAGTACACGCTGCATGTCCGCAAGGGCGTCACCTGGTCGAACGGCGACCCCTTCACCGCGGACGACGTCGTCTTCAATCTGAAGCGTTGGGCCGACAAGAAGGCCGAGGGCAATTCGATGCCCGGCCGTCTCGGCTCGCTGGTCAAGGACGACAAGCTCGACGAGAGCGCCGTGACCAAGCCGGACGATCACACTGTCGTGCTGAAGCTAAGCAAGCCTGACATCGCGCTCATCCCCAACATGTGCGACTATCCCGGCCTCATCGTTCACAAGACCTTCGACGAGAAGGGCGGCGACTTCAAAGCCTGTCCGATCGGCACCGGCCCGTTCGAGCTTGTCTCCTACGATGTCGGCCAGAAAGTGGTCTACAAGCGCCGCACCGACGACAAGTGGTGGGACGGCGAAGTGTTCCTCGACGGCCTGGAATTCATCGACTACGGCACCGATCCGGCAGCCATGGTCAGTGCTTTCGAAGCGGGCGAAGTGCACACCAATTTCGAGACCTCGGCCGACTACGTGTCGATCCTCGACGGCATGGACCTGGTCAAGTCGGAGATCGTCACCGCTTCCACCATCGTCTGCCGCACCAACGTCAACAACAAGCCCTATGGCGACCAGAAAGTGCGCAACGCACTTCAGCTTGCGGTCGACAACAATGTCGTTCTTCAGCTTGGATACGGCAATGCCGGCACCGTTGCCGAAAACCACCATGTCTGCCAGATTCACCCGGAATATTATGAGCTTGCGAAGGTCGCACGCGATCCGGCCAAGGCAAAGGCGCTTATGGCGGAAGCCGGCCAGGCCGACTTCGAGCACGAACTGATCACCGTCGACGAAGACTGGCACAAGAATACCGGCGATGCGATCGCTGCCCAGATGCGCGACGCCGGCCTCAAGGTGAAGCGTACCGTGCTGCCGGGCTCGACGTTCTGGAACGACTGGACGAAGTATCCGCTGTCCATGACCAACTGGAACATGCGGCCGCTCGGAGTCCAGGTGCTTGCGATCGGTTATCGCACAGGTGAGGCCTGGAACGAGTCAGCCTGGTCGAATCCTGAGTGGGATGCCAAGCTCAATGCGGCGCTCGCCGTTGCCGACGCCGCCAAGCGCAAGGAAATGATGAAGGACATCGAGCAGATCCTGCAGGATTCCGGCATCATAATCCAGCCGTACTGGCGCAAGCTCTACAGCCATTCGGTCAAAGCGGTGCAGAACTACAAGATGCATCCGACCTTCGAGCGCGACTACGGCAAGGTCTGGCTCGATCAGGCTTGATCACACCGAGAAGGGGAAGGGGCGTCGGCCCCTTTCCTTGCCTTTTGGCATCATCCGCCCCCTGCGGTTCCGCGCTCCTCAGAAAAGGTACGGGACTCCCGGGCAATGTCATGCAACAAAACAGGGTTGATTGCATCCCAGGGCCTGTTTGACAGCCAGTTCCGTCGGTCACGGCAGGGTTGATTTTCATAGCCGGCTCAGACCCCAACCCATCGGCAGGGGACCGCCATGCTTTCTTTCGTTATCAGGCGCCTTGGCACCATGGCATTGACGATGCTGTGCCTGACGATGGTCGTCTTCTTCCTGATCAACCTCGAACCCAATCTGAAGAAGCTGGCGATCAGCCAGACCGAGATGCACACCTCGGCCGAACAACTCGAAGGCTGGCTGGTCAACCACGGTTACCGACAGAATTTCTTCGTTCGCTATGGCCAATGGCTGGGCGTCGTGCCCAAGCAGCCGGTGACCGATCCGGCGACTGGCAAGCCGGCGCAACGCTTCTCCTTCTGCAACGATCCCCTGGTGCCGGCCTTCGCTGGTGTTCTGGAAGGCGATTTCGGCTGCTCGACCAAGTTCAAGACGACGGTCGCTTCAAAACTCTTTCCGGCACTCGGCGCCACCGGCGTCCTGATGTTCTGGGTTCTGGCGGTGATGGTGCCGATCTCGCTGCTGGTCGGCATTCTGGCCGGCATGCGCGAAGGGTCGCGGACCGACCGCGTGCTGTCGGTGGCCTCGATCGCCTCGACGGCGACGCCCGAATATGTGTCGGGCGTTATCTTTACCGTCATCTTCGCCTCATGGCTCGGCTGGCTGAACGGTTCGGCCGCCTCGGCCAGCCAAGGCATCACCTTTTACAATTTCACTTTGCCGGTGATGACGCTGGCGATCTACGGCATCGGCTACATCGCCCGCATGACGCGCGCTTCGATGGTCGAGGTGATGACGCAGCAATATATCCGCACCGCGCGGCTGAAGGGGCTTTCCTTCAAAAGCGTGGTGGTCAAGCACGCGCTGCGCAACGCGCTGATCGCGCCTTTCACCGTGATCATGCTGCAGTTTCCGTGGCTGCTCACCGGCGTCGTCATCGTCGAGGTGATGTTCCGCTACCAGGGGTTCGGCTACACGCTGGTCGAGGCGGCCGGCAATAACGACATCGACCTCCTTCTCGGTTGCTCGCTGGTCTCGGTGTTCATCGTTTTGATCACGCAGCTCATTTCCGATGTCGGCTACGCGTTTCTCAATCCGCGTATCAGAGTCCAGTAGGAGATCAGGCGGATGCAGGTCGAATATATCAGCGCCGTCAGTGTCGTGCTCGGAGTGCTGTCGCGCTTCTGGCCGGTCTGGATCGCGCTCGTCATCGTCATGGGGGCGAGCTTCGCCTACAAGAAGAAGCTGGCTCTCTACGGCCAGCTGTTCGACAGCGGCGTCGGCATAGTCGGCGTCGGCATCTGCCTTTTCTGGCTGTTCACGGCAATCTTCGCCTCGACCATCTCGCCCTTCGATCCGTTGGCGCAGATTCCGATGATGAAGGACGCGCTGCCGGGCGGAATCGAACCGCAATCTGGTCTGGTCTATCTGTTCGGCGGCGACAAGCTGGCGCGCGACGTGTTTTCGCGCATGGTCTATGGCAGCCAGATCGTGCTGATCATCGCGCCGGCGGCAACCGGTTTCGCGCTGATGGTCGGCATCACGCTCGGCCTACCTGCCGGCTACTATGGCGGCAAGATCGATACCGTGCTGTCGTTCCTGGCCAACCTCGTCCTGGCATTCCCGGTCATCCTGCTGTTCTATCTGCTGGTGACGCCAGGCATCATGGACACGCCGATCCCCTATGCCATGGCCGGGGTGTTCTTCCTGTTTCCGATCATCTTCTTCAGCGTGCTGTTCTGGACGCGCTACAAGAACCGGCCGGACCGGCTCTATATCCTGCTCGGCATCACCCTGATCGTCGGCGGCTGGATCTATGCAGGCCTGGTGTTCGACGCCGATCCACTGAAGATCGTCCACATCGATCCCAACCAGCTCAATATCTTCGTGGCGGTGGTGTTCGCCTCCAGCCCCGGCGTGTTCCGTATCGTGCGCGGCCTGGTGATGGACATCAAGACGCGCGACTATGTGGCGGCGGCGCAGACGCGCGGTGAATCGCCCTGGTACATCATGCTGTGGGAGATCCTGCCCAATGCGCGCGGACCGCTGATCGTCGATGCCTGCCTGCGCATCGGCTACACCACCATCCTGCTCGGGACGCTCGGTTATTTCGGCCTCGGCCTGGCACCGGAAAGCCCGGACTGGGGCACTGCGATCAAGGATGCCAGCCGGCTGCTGCGCTCCTTTATCCACCCGGCGCTGCCGCCGACGATCGCGCTGATGTCGTTCGTGCTGGGCCTCAATTTGCTTGCCGACTCGCTGCGTGAGCAATCGATGAAAGACTGATTGACGGGTTTCGGCCCTCATCTGGTAAAATTGGATTGGAGCGACCCATGAACGAGGCAGTTCGAAATCCCGCCGAACCGATCATCGAGATCGAGAACCTGTCGATCTCCTTCTTCACCCGCAAGGGCGAGATACCGGCCGTCATGGACTTTTCCTGCACGGTCATGCCGGGCGAGGCGATGGGCATCGTCGGCGAATCCGGCTGCGGCAAGTCGACAGTGTCGCTCGGCATCATGCGCGACCTCTCCAATATCGGGAAGATCGTCGGCGGCAAGATCAAGTTCCAGGGCAAGGACATGGGCGAACTCTCCGACGAGGAGTTGCGCGCCATCCGCGGCAACAAGATCGCGATGATCTACCAGGAGCCGATGGCCAGCCTCAACCCGGCGATGAAGGTCGGCCAGCAGTTGATGGAGGTGCCGCTGATCCACGACAAGGTGTCGAAGGAGGAGGCTTACAAACGCGCGCTCGAAATGGTGCGCTCGGTCAAGCTGCCCGACCCCGAGCGCATGATGCGCTCCTATCCGCACCAGCTCTCGGGCGGCCAGCAGCAGCGCATCGTCATTGCCATGGCGCTATTGTCGAAGCCGGCGCTGCTTTTGCTCGACGAGCCGACCACGGCGCTCGACGTGACCGTTGAGGCGGGCATCGTCGACCTGGTCAAGGGGCTCGGCGAGAAGTTCGGCACCTCGATGATCTTCGTCTCGCACAACCTCGGCCTGATCCTGGAAACATGCGACCGCATCACGGTGATGTACTCGGGCGAAGCAGTGGAGACCGGCAGGATCAAGGACGTGTTCGACCGGATGCGCCATCCCTACACGCAAGGGCTGTTCCGCTCGATCCCGCTGCCCGGCGCCGACAAGAATTCACGGCCCCTGATCTCCATCCCCGGGCAATTGCCGCTGCCGCACGAGCGGCCGAAGGGCTGCAATTTCGGCCCGCGCTGCCACCATTTCGTCGAGGGCGTCTGCAACGCCGCCGAAATCCCGATGATCGAGGTCGCCGGGCACGAGGGCCACTTCTCGCGCTGCGTGCGCTTCAACGAGATCGACTGGGAGGCGCTACCGCCCGGCGCCAAGAAGGTCAATGAGCGCGTCGTGCCCGGTGCGCCGGTGCTCAAGATCGAGGATCTGAGAAAATACTACAAGGTGGGCGGCAGCGAGGTGTTCGGCTCTAGCGAAGGCCGCGTTGTCAAGGCCAACGAGACGATCTCGTTCATGGCGCGCGAATCCGAGACCGTCGCCATTGTCGGCGAATCCGGCTGCGGAAAGTCGACGCTGGCCAAGGTGTTGCTCGGGCTGGAAACGGCAAGCTCCGGCAAGGTGACACTGGGCAACAAGGAAATCCAGTCGACCGGTATCGAGAACCGGAGCGTCGACACGGTGTCGTCGATCCAGATGGTCTTCCAGAACCCGTTCGACACGCTCAATCCCAGCCATTCGGTCGGTTCGCAGATCATCCGCACGCTGGAGAAATTCAATGTCGGCAAGACCGTCGCCGACCGCCGCAAGCGCATGCTGGAACTGCTCGACCTGGTGAAGTTGCCGCGGGCCTTCGAGACGCGCAAACCGCGCCAGCTTTCCGGCGGCCAGAAGCAGCGCATCGGCGTCGCCCGCGCCTTCGCCGGCGACGCCAAGGTGGTGGTGGCCGACGAGCCGGTCTCGGCACTGGACGTGTCGGTACAGGCGGCGGTGACCGAACTGCTGATGGACATCCAGCGCAAGAACAAGACGACGATGCTGTTCATCAGCCACGACCTGTCCGTCGTGCGCTACATCGCCGACCGCGTCGTCGTCATGTATCTCGGCTACATCGTCGAGCAGGGTACGACCGACCAGATATTCGCGCCGCCCTATCACCCCTATACCGAGGCGCTTCTGTCGGCGATCCCGATCGCCGACACCAGCGTGGTGAAGAAGCACATCGTGCTGGAAGGCGACATTCCCTCGGCGATGAACCCGCCGACCGGCTGCCCGTTCCAGACACGCTGCGGCTACAAGAGACTGGTGCCGGACAATCTGTGCGAGACCAAGGTCCCGCCGGTCAAGAATTTGGGTGACGGCCACATGAGCCTGTGCTGGCTCTCCGACGACGTGCTGGCGACGATGGAGCCGGTGATCAAGTTCGACAAGCAGCACGCCGCAAACGAAGGCGTGCCGGACGATGCGCCGCATGGCACCGGTCCGGGCTTTGCCGGCACGCCGCCCAAACGGCCGCGTGGCAAAACAGCCAGCGCCGAAGCCGACGCGGTGGGGCAGGCGGTCGAGGAGACGGAGGCGGTCTCGCGTACCCGCCGCCACGAGGTTCGCGACGAAGTTTCGGAAACCGGCGCACCCGCGACCGATGCCAACGCCACCTCCGCGCCGTTCACGCCAAGGACGCTCGGCGATGGCCGTCAGGCTGAGAACGCACGCGTTGCGCCGCTTGCCGGACGTGCGGCGAGGCAGTCCAAGCCAGCCCCGTTGACCGGCGCAGGCATCGCCGATCGGAACCGGCCGGCCGGTATCGCCAGGCCTGCCGTGCCCGATGATTTGACGCTGATTGCCGGCGTCGGCCCGAAGACGGAAGCCATCCTCAACGGCCTCGGCATCTTCACCTACGCCCAAGTCGCGGCATGGAAGAAGGCGGAGCGCGAATGGGTCGACGACCATCTCAGGTTCCGTGGCCGCATCGAGCGCGAGGACTGGGTCAAACAGGCCAAGGCGCTCGCCAAGGGCGGCGAGGCGGAATACATCAAGGTGTTCGGCAACAAGCCACGCTGATCAGGAAGCCGCCTCCGTGGCGGCAACCCTTTAGTTGCCGCACTGGCTCAACTGCTGCGCATAGTCGCGGGCCATCTTATCGGTTGCCCGCGCGTAACCCTGGACGCCGGCATCGCCGTGATTGCCGCGACCGTAGGCGGTCCAGCCGAGATAATAGGCGAGATACAGGTTGTAGGTGTCGTTGCGGGCGACACCGAACGTGTCCGATGTCTTGGAATGGTACCAGCCCACGAAGTCGACGGCATCGGCGAATTTGGTTCGCCGCGCCGCCCAGTTGCCGGTCTCGCTCTGATATTGCGACCATGTGCCGTCCAGCGCCTGCGAGAAGCCCGTCGCAGACGAGACGTGTTTCCAGGGGATGAAGCCGAGAAGCTTGGTGCGTGGCGGCCGGGCGTTGCTCTTGAAACCGGATTCCTTGCGCACGGTCGCCATCAGCACTGGAACCGGCACGCCGTATTTCTGTTGCGCGCGCTCGGCGGCCGACTGCCAATTGTCGAACCAGCCATCGTTCTGGTCAAAGACGGCGCAGACGTCGTTGATATGGCTGGGCGCAGTGGCACAGGCCGAAAGTGCCAGCAGCGTGCTTACTGCTACAATTTTGCTAAAACTCGACCTACGCATCGGGAGAGCAATAGGCCGAAAACATAAAGGGAATCTTGCTGCGTCCGTTAATGCTTCATCGAAAGCAGTCGTTCAAGACGACGCTGTATCGATAATCCGACACATCGTGTCGCTTAATCTAAATAGACATTGCTAAAATGCCGCCTTGGCTAAAATCACGCCCGCGAATGGCGCATTTCTGACAGCTTGGCTGGTTTGCCGGGGCTTTGATATCCGGCATGAACGAACCAAGACGCAAGCGCGGCGCCGAGCGAACCAGCAACAGGGGGCCAGCGCCCATCCCGCAGCTGCCGCCCAGGCGTGTGACGAACCCCTATCCGCCAATGGCCTTGCTGTCGGCCGACCAGATCGAGGCGATCCACCAGGCGTCGATGCACATATTGGAGAATTTCGGCATCGAGGTGATGAGCCCGCGCGCGCTGTCGCTGTTCGAGAAGGCAGGTGCCAGGGTCGATCACGCGACCGCGAATGTCCGCATCGATCGCGGTCTGGTCGAGGAGATGCTTAAGACGACGCGGTCCGCCTACCGGCTTACGCCGCGCAACCCGGCCAACGTGGTCCATCTCGGCGGCAACACCATCAACTTTACGCTCGTCGCCGGGCCGCCCAATGTGCACGACATGGAGCGCGGTCGTCGCGCCGGCAATTTGCGCGACTATGCGGATCTGACCCGGCTGGCACAGCATTTCCACTGCATCCATATGCTTGGCAACCAGGTCTGCGCGCCGGTCGAGTTGCCGGCCAATTCCCGCCATCTCGATACCTACTTCACCAATCTGACGCTGACCGACAAGAGCTTTCATGTCTCGGCGATCGGCCGGGGCAGGGCGCTCGACGGCATCGAGATGATGGCGATCGCTCGCGGACTGACACTGGACCAGATGCGCGACGATCCGGGCATCACCACCATCATCTCGGTCAACTCGCCGCGCCGCTTCGACGAGATGATGGCCGAAGGGTTGATGACGATGGCCGAGTTCGGCCAGTCGGTGGCAGTGACGCCATTCACGCTGATGGGGGCGATGAGCCCGGTGACGCTCGCCGGCGCGTTGGCGCAGCAGAACGCCGAGGCGCTGTTCGGCGTCGTGCTTACGCAGCTTGTGCGGCCCGGTGCGCCGGTGATGTATGGCGCCTTCACCTCCAACGTCGACATGAAGTCGGGCGCGCCTGCCTTCGGCACGCCTGAGAACACCAAGGCCAACATTGCATCGGGACAACTGGCGCGGCGCTATGGGCTGCCCTACCGCACGACGCCGGGTTCCGCGTCCAACGCGGCCGATGCGCAAGGCGCCTATGAGACGCTGATGGCGCTGTGGGGCGCGGTGCTCGGTCATGGCAACCTCGTCTACCACGCCGCCGGCTGGCAGGAAGGCGGGCTGACGGCCTCGTTCGAGAAGCTCATCATCGATGTCGAGATGATCCAGCACATGATGGAGTTCTTGCGCCCGATCGAGGTCAACGAGGCCGAGCTTGCGGTCGAGGCGCTGGGCGCGGTGCCGACCGGCGGCCATTTCTTCGGCGAGCCGCATACGCTGGAGCGCTACGCCACCGCCTTTTACCAGCCGATGCTGTCCAACTGGCAGAATTATGAAGCCTGGCAGGAGGCCGGTGGTCTCGATGCCACCGCACGCGCGACCCGGCTATGGAAGAAGGCGCTGGAAGATTATGTCGAACCGGTGATGGATGTCGCCGTGCGCGAAGCGCTGGAGGCCTATGTGGCCAAGCGCAAGGAAGCGATTGGGCAGGGCGAGCCGTGAGGATGTCGCGCGCGCACACCCCCCTCTGTCCTGCCCGTCCTCCGCAGCTGCAGCGCAGCTGCTGCGGAGGGTGGACCGGACATCTCCCCCTCAAGAGGGGAGATTGGCTATCACGACGTCCTTCGCCACTCGCCAACGTTAAAAGGCCGGCGGCAAGGCTGCCGCTGCTGATCTCCCCCCTTGAGGGGAGATGGCCGGCAGGCCAGAGGGGGGCGGCCTAGCTCCTCGCGTTCCAATTTATATCGTCTGTCCAACTCACTGATATCAGAGAACAACCTATGAAATCACATGCAAAGGCCGTGGTCATTGGCGGTGGCGTCGTCGGGTGTTCGGTGTTGTTCCATCTCGCCCGCCATGGCTGGACCGACGTGGTGCTGCTGGAGCGTGACGAACTGACTTCCGGTTCGACCTGGCACGCGGCCGGCGGCATGCACACCATCAATGGCGATCCCAACGTCGCCAAGCTGCAGAAATACACGATCTCGCTCTACAAGGAGATCGAGGAGCTTTCCGGCCAGGCAACCGGGGTGCATCTGACCGGCGGCGTGCTGCTCGCCGCAACCGAGGCGCGGCTCGACTGGCTGCGCGGCGTCGTCGCCAAGGGCCGTTATCTCGGCATCGACCTGGAAGAAATCTCGCCGAAAGAGGCGGCCGAACTGATGCCGCTGCTCGATCCCACGCAGTTCGTAGGTGCGGTGCGCAACAAGGAGGACGGCCATCTCGATCCCTCCGGCGTCACTCACGCCTACGCCAAGGCGGCGCGAAAACTCGGCGCGGAGGTCGAGCGTTTCACCAAGGTCGAGGACATCGTTCGGCGGCCCGACGGATTGTGGCGCGTCATCACCAACAAGGGCGAGGTGATAGCCGAGCACGTCGTCAACGCCGGCGGGCTGTGGGCGCGCGAGGTCGGCCGCATGGTCGGGCTGGAGCTGCCGGTGCTGGCGATGGAGCACATGTACCTGATCACCGAGGATATGCCGGAGGTCGCCGCCTGGAACGCCAGGACCGGAACCGAGATCATCCATGCGGTCGATTTCGACGGCGAGCTCTATCTGCGCCAGGAGCGCGGGGGCATGCTGATGGGGACATATGAAACGGCCAACAAGCCCTGGTCCGAATACCAGACGCCATGGAATTTCGGCCATGAATTGCTGGAGCCCGACATCGACCGCATCGCGCCGTCGCTTGAGGTCGGCTTCCGGCATTTCCCGGCCTTTCAGAACACCGGCATCAAGCAGATCATCAACGGACCCTTCACCTTCGCGCCCGACGGCAATCCGCTGGTCGGGCCGGTGCGCGGCCTGCCGGGCTTCTGGGTGGCCTGCGGCGTCATGGCCGGTTTCAGCCAGGGCGGCGGCGTTGGCCTGGCGCTATCGAACTGGATGATCGAGGGCGATCCCGGCGCCGACATCTGGGCCATGGATGTTTCGCGCTATGGCGACTGGGCGACGATGGCCTACACCAATGCCAAGGTGCGCGAGAACTATTCCAGGCGGTTTTCGATCCGCTTCCCCAATGAGGAACTGCCCGCCGGGCGGCCGCTGAAGACGACGCCGGTCTACGATTTGTTGTCGGCCAAGGGGGCGCAATGGGGTGTTGCCTTTGGGCTGGAGGTGCCGCTTTGGTACGCGCCCGAAGGGGTCAAGGACGAGTTCTCGTGGCGGCGCTCCAGCGACTTCAAACATGTTGCGAAGGAAGTGGAAACCGTGCGGGCCTGTGTCGGCCTGGCCGAGATTTCGAGCTTCGCCAAATACAGGGTGACGGGCGAGGGGGCAGCAGGCTGGCTCGACCGCATCCTTGCGTGCAAATTACCGAAGCCCGGCCGCATGACGCTGGCGCCCATGCTAAAGGAGGACGGCAAGCTCATCGGCGATTTCACGCTGGCCAATCTGGGCGGCGAAGGCTGGCTCGGCGGCGAAGGCTGGTTCATCGCCGGTTCCGGCATTGCCGAGCAATACCATATGCGCTGGTTCGAAAAGCATCTGCCTGGGGATGGCTCGGTTCACATGGAGGCGCTGGGATCGAAGCTCACCGGCCTGTCGATCGCCGGGCCGAAGGCGCGGGACGTGCTGGCTAAGGTCACGCGGACGGATGTCTCGAACGCCTCCTTTCCCTTCATGGCCATTGGCAAGATGGATATTGGCATGGCACCGTGCCTGGTTGGCCGCGTCAGCTACACTGGCGATCTCGGCTATGAAATCTGGGTGGCGCCGGAATATCAGCGCGCGGCGTTCCAGGTGCTGATGGCGGCGGGCGAGGAGTTCGGCATTGGCCTGTTCGGGTCGCGCGCGCTCAATGCGCTGCGGCTGGAGAAGAATTATGGCTCATGGGGGCGCGAATATCGACCGATCTACGGACCGCTCGAAGCCGGGCTCGACCGCTTCGTCGCCTATGGCAAGGAGGTGGATTTCATCGGCAAGACCGGCGCCCTCGACGAGCGCAAGCAGGGCGGCAAATTGCGCCTGCGCACCTTCATCGTCGATGCCGACGATGCCGATGTCATCGGCGACGAGCCGATCTGGTTCGGCGGCGCCGTGCGCGGCTGGGTCACCTCGGGCGGATATGCGCATCATTCGAAAAAGTCCCTCGCCGTCGGCTATGTGCCGAAGGAGATCGCCGACGAGACCGACGGCTTCGAGATCGAGCTGCTCGGCAAGCGCCACGCGGCGCACATGCAGGCGGTACCGCTGTTCGACGCGAATTTCGAGCGCATGAGAGGGTGAAACTCAGCCCGGCGGGGCATCATCCGTTGCCGCGGTTGTCCAGCGCGAAAGCACCAGGACCAGCGAAGAACAAATAGAGGAAGATGAAGCAGAACGAGATCGCCGAATCGCCGCCATTGTTGACCGGGAAGAAGTTGCGCGGCATGTGCGCCATGAAATAGGCGATCGCCATTTCGCCAGCCAGCAGGAACGCCACCGGCCGGGTCAGAAGGCCAAGTGCCAACAGGATACCGCCGGCGAATTCGAGGATGCCGGCGGTCAGCGACAGCCCGGACAGCGCGCCGGCATGCTCGCCGACGGGGAAATTGAACAGTTTCTGGGTGCCGTGTTCGATGAACTGCAGCGCGGTCATGATGCGCAGCACGCCGAGCGCCTGCGGCTGATACTTGGCAAGGCCTTTCAAAAGCTCCATCCGAAACTCCGTTTTCACCTCCCGGCCCGGCCTAGATTATCGTCCCGAGATGGACCACTCACTTCCCGCGACCTGACATCAACAATCGGTGATGGGAGACGTTTCGCAACACATCGATATTTTTCTCTCTAAGGTTGCATCATTATCTCTATGGTTGTATCGATTTGTAGATAATCGAAATCGTTTTGGGGCCTCTTGCCATGAAAAAAGTCGTCATCAGTTTTTTCGCAGTCCTTGCAGGCACCAGCTTCGCGATCGCCGAGGACGCCGGCTGCGAGGCCTTCAAATGGCCGGTAACGCGCGAGCAGGCGCTGTTCGCCGCGCCTCCTTCTGCTACGTCGGGCGCGGCGCTGGCGGTCGGCGCAGCCGCCGATCTGGTCCTGGTGCCGGCCGAGACGGCGGAATTCGCTCTCCCGCCCGAACGTGCCCCGGCGCCTGGTACGTTCGGCGGCATCGCCAGCATGGTTGTACCGCCGGAAGGGGGCATCCAGATAAGCCTGTCCGGCGAAGCTTGGGTCGATGTCATTCAGGACGGCCACACCGTGAAATCGGCCGGCTACAGCGGCGTCAAGACCTGTCCGGACATTCGCAAGAGCATTCGGTTCAAGCTTGCGCCCGGCCCGGCCACCGTCCAGTTCAGCGGTGCGAAAAAGGCGGGCCTGAAAGTCGCGGTGCTGGCGCCGGAATAGCCCGGCCAAGCAAGGACACGGCCCCCAATCTTACGATCAAAGGCCGTCCTCCTGTGCGACGTTGAACCTCTTACCGTTTGGGCGCCATCAAGGCGAAGTGGGCGCCTTGCGGATCCTGGCATTGCACGATCCAGCTGCCGCCGGGGACCTCCATCGGCCCCATCAGGATCTTGCCGCCATTGTCAGTTACGCGTTCGGCCGCCGCGTCGATGGCGGTCACGTTGAAATAAAACTGCCAGACCGGTACTGGAATCTGTTCGGGTTTGTTCATGATGCCGCCGCCGGATTCAGGGCCGGCCGCGAAGGTTTGATAGATCCCCATCGGCCCCATGTCGAAATCGCCGGCATTGGTCCATCCGAATTGGCTGGAATAGAAATCGAACGCGGCCTTCCAGTCGGTTGTGTAGAGTTCGTGCCAGCCGATATGGCCCGGCGTGCTGGCCGGCACGGCCGGCTGGTCGGGCCCGTTCGGCTGCAGGAACATGAAGGTCGCGCCTTGCGGATCGGCGACGACGGCGAAGCGGCCGACGCCCGGAATGTCGTCGGGCTCCCGATGCACGGCCCCGCCGGCCTGCTTCAGCGATTTCGTCGCAGCATCGACATCCCTGGTATGGATATAGCCGAGCCATGCGGGCGACATGCCCATCTTGGCGGCGTCCTCGGGCATCGTCATCAGGCCGCCGACGCCACGCTCGCCGACATTCATGACGATATAGCGCGGCATGCCGGGAGCCTTGTCGAAAGGCTGCGCCGTCCAGCCGACTACTTTAGTGTAGAATGCCTCGGCGGCGTCGAGGTCTGATGTCATCAACTCGTACCAGAAGAAAGGCATTGGGGATTTTGGCATTGACGGTCTCCTCACCGGTTCATGCATCGATCGTTTGTTCGATCCATCCTAGGACGATCTTCGAGACAGCAATCCGACAATCGGCGCGGAGTGTGACGAGAACAGGACGTGCCGCGCTATGGTCAATCCGTTGTCTGTCGTTAAGTTGAGCGAAAAGATCATATTTTTATCAAGGGTTTTCAAAGCTTTACCCGGAAAATTGACCAATTGATAAAAAAACAAGATGTGCTAGCCTTCCCCAAAATGAAAACATGGGGAACTGACGATGCCAGAAAGCCAGTATAGGGAAGGCATTGCCGGCGGCCGGCTCCCGGCAGACCAGTATGCGGACAATTTTTCCGACCTGCACCCGCCGCTCGATCATCACGAGGCGCTGGTCGAGTCCGACCGCTGCTATTTCTGCTACGACGCGCCGTGCATGAACGCATGCCCGACCTCGATCGATATCCCGCTATTCATCCGCCAGATATCGACCGGCAATCCGATCGGCTCGGCCAAGACCATCTTCGACCAGAACATCCTTGGCGGCATGTGCGCCCGCGTCTGCCCGACCGAGACCCTGTGCGAGGAGGTGTGCGTGCGCGAGGTGGCTGAGGGCAAGCCGGTGCAGATCGGCCGCCTGCAGCGCTACGCCACCGACGCCGCCATGGCCGAGAACAAGCAATTTTATCCCCGCGCCACGCCGACCGGCAAAACCGTCGCCGTGGTTGGCGCCGGACCGGCCGGCCTTGCCGCCGCGCACCGGCTCGCCCGCCACGGCCATGACGTCACCATCCTGGAAGCGCGTCCGAAGGCTGGCGGTCTCAACGAATACGGCATCGCCGCCTACAAGAGCGTCGACAATTTCGCCCAGGCCGAGGTCGATTATGTCACCTCGATTGGCGGCATCGACATCCAGGACGGCAGGGCGCTTGGCCGCGACTTTCAACTGTCGGACCTGATCCGGAACTATGATGCGGTGTTTCTCGGTATGGGGTTGGGCGGCGTCAACGCGCTACGCGCCGATGGCGAGGACGCAACCGGCGTTACCAATGCGGTGGAGTTCATTGCCGAACTGCGCCAGGCCAGCGATCTTTCGAGCCTGCCGGTTGGCCGCCGCGTCGTCGTCATCGGCGGCGGCATGACGGCGATCGACGCGGCCGTGCAGTCGAAGCTGCTTGGTGCCGAGGAGGTGACGATCTGCTACCGGCGCGGCCGGGAGCACATGAACGCCTCCGGGTTCGAGCAGGATCTGGCCGCGGCAAACGGCGTGACCATCCGCCATTGGCTTCAGCCGAAGCGTGTGATTGCCGAAGCCGGCAAGGTGTCGGCCATCGAACTGGAATACACCGCGCTCGACGGCGACAAGCTCGCCGGCACCGGCGAGACGCTGACGCTTGTCGCCGACCAGGTGTTCAAGGCGATCGGCCAGAGCTTTGTCCCGGCCGCGCTCAACGGCAGCGGGGCATCGATCGACCTCGAAGGCGGTCGCATCAAGGTTGACGGGGAAGGACGCACCTCGCTGGCGAAAGTCTGGGCCGGCGGCGATTGCATCTTCGGCGGCGACGACTTGACGGTTTCGGCCGTTGCGCAAGGCCGCGACGCGGCGGAGAGCATCAATCGGGCGCTGACCTCGAACGGGAGGGCATGAGCATGGCAGATATCAGAAACAATTTCGTCGGCATCAAATCGCCAAATCCGTTCTGGCTGGCCTCGGCGCCGCCGACCGACAAGGCCTACAACGTCGTGCGCGCCTTCAAGGCCGGCTGGGGCGGCGTGGTGTGGAAGACGCTGGGCGAGGAAGGCCCTCCGGTGGTCAACGTCAACGGCCCGCGCTATGGCGCGATCTGGGGCGCCGACCGCCGCCTGCTCGGCCTCAACAACATCGAGCTGATCACCGACCGCGACCTGCAGGTCAATCTGCGCGAGATCAAGCAGGTCAAGAAGGACTGGCCCGACCGCGCCATCGTCGTCTCGCTGATGGTGCCCTGCGTCGAGGAGGCCTGGAAAGCGATCCTGCCGGTGGTCGAGGAGACGGAGGCCGACGGCATCGAGCTCAATTTCGGCTGCCCGCACGGCATGTCGGAGCGCGGCATGGGTGCCGCTGTCGGCCAGGTGCCGGAATATATCGAAATGGTGGTGCGCTGGTGCAAGCAGAACACCCGCATGCCTGTCATCACCAAGCTGACGCCGAACATCACCGATGTGCGCAAGCCGGCGCGGGCAGCGCATGCCGGCGGCACCGACGCGGTGTCGCTGATCAACACAATCAACTCGATTACCGGTGTCGACCTCGACAGTTTCGCGCCGATGCCGACCATCGACGGCAAGGGTTCGCATGGCGGCTATTGCGGCCCAGCGGTGAAGCCGATCGCCATGAACATGGTGGCCGAGATTGCCCGTGATCCCGAAACGCGGGGACTGCCGATTTCCGGCATTGGCGGCATCACCACCTGGCGGGATGCGGCTGAATTCATGGCGCTCGGCGCCGGCAACGTGCAGGTGTGCACGGCGGCGATGACCTATGGCTTCAAGATCGTGCAGGAGATGATCGCCGGCCTGGAAAACTGGATGGACGAGAAGGGCCATGCCTCGCTCGACGACATCGTCGGCCGCGCCACGCCCAACGTCACCGACTGGCAGTATCTCAACCTCAACTACATCGCGAAGGCGCATATCGACCAGGACGCCTGCATCAAGTGCGGCCGCTGCCACATCGCCTGCGAGGACACCTCGCACCAGGCGATCACCAGCATGGTCGACGGCGTCAGGCATTTCGAGGTGATCGAGGCCGAATGCGTTGGCTGCAATCTGTGCGTCAACGTCTGCCCGGTCGAGAACTGCATCACCATGGAGCCGCTGGCGGCCGGCGTCATGGACCAGCGCACCGGCAAGCCGGTCTCACCGATCTACGCCAATTGGACGACGCACCCGAACAACCCGATGGCCAAAGTGGCGGCGGAATAGGGCGCGCGCCTATCGATGAAAAAAGCGGCGCCTTCGGGCGTCGTTCTTTTTTGCGTATTGCGGATGAAAATTATCCAGGATATGTAACATCCATGAATGAGGGACCGGTACCATGAAACTGGGCGATGGCGTCGAAGCGGCTATCCATTGCGCGGCCACGCTGGCGAGCGTCGATGGCGACAGCACCGTGCCGGGCGCTGCGCTGGCGGAGGCGTTCGGCCTGTCGCCGAGCTATCTCCTGAAGCATCTCAATATGCTGACGGCAGCACGCATCCTGGAATCGGTGCCTGGGCCGGCGGGCGGCTACCGGCTGGCGAAGCCGGCCGAACGCATCACGCTGCTGGACATCGTGCTCGCGGTCGAAGGGCGCGAGCCGGCTTTCCGCTGTGGCGAGATCCGGCAGCGCGGCCCGACGAAACTCGATGCGTCGGCCTATGTCAGGCCGTGCGGCATCAATGCGGCGATGCTGAAGGCGGAGCGCGCCTATCGCGCGGCGCTGGCCGAGGTCAGGCTGTCCGACATCGTGGCGGACTTCGTGAAAGGCGCCGATCCGCGGTCCGTGGCGGCAAGCTGCGCTTTCACCGAGCGTCACCAGCGGCGGCAGAAATCCAGTTCAACCAAGCAAGCGTGAAAGGAAAAACGATGAAACAGAGGCTCCAGTTCTTCGCCAAGGCACCCGAGATCATGAAAGCGGTGTCGGCGCTCAACAAGGCAGTCGACGAATGCGGGCTCGAGGTAAGCCTGCTGCACCTGATCAAGCTCAGGGCCTCGCAGATCAACGGTTGCTCCTTCTGCGTCGAAATGCACAGCCGCGAGGCGAGGCGCGACGGCGAGACCGAGCAGCGTCTCTATCTGGTGTCGGCCTGGAAGGAATCGCCTCTGTTTTCCGAGCGCGAGCGCGCCGCCCTGGCCTGGACCGAAGCGGTGACTAAGATCGCCGACAACGGTGTCTCGGACGAACTCTATGCCCGCACGCTCGAGCATTTCTCGGAAGAGGAACTGGTCAAGCTGTCCGTGGCGCTCGGCATGATCAACACTTGGAACCGGCTTTGCATCCCCTTCCAGGCCATTCATCCGATGTCGACGGCCAAGGCCGCCTGATTGGCCGATGTGTTTGGGGCGCCGCCGAGTGAGGCGGCCCCCGAACTGTTTTGGAGGGAGAGTTGATGTCAGCCGATTTGGCTTCGGCCTTGTTGTTTCTCGGCCGTCTTTTGCTCGGTGGCGCCTTTGTCTTCGCCGGCCTGCGCAATATCCAGAACGCGGCCTTCCTGACTGGGCTGATGGCCGCGCGCGGCGTGCCGCAGGCGCGGCTAGCATTATGGGCCGGCATCATGTTGCAGATCATTGCCGGTGTGCTGGTGATCGCAGGCCTGTGGACCGCGATCGCTGCGGCAGTGCTGGTGCTGTTCCTGATCGTCGCCACGCCGATGTTCCACAATTTCTGGGACCATCAGGAACAGGAGCGTGCGTCGCGTATCAATGGTTTTGTTGGCAATGTGGCACTGAGCGGTGGCTTTCTGACGCTGATCGCCCAGTCGCTCTGACGGCTACGCCGCAAACCGCAGGCCGCCGTCGCAGGTCAGAACCTGGCCGGTCATGAAGCCGTTGGAGACGAGAAAGGCTATTGCCGAGGCGACGTCCTCGGCGCGGCCGATGCGGCCGACCGGCGTCTTGCCGGCATATTCCGCGAAGACCGCCTGCCTTTGCTCGTCCGGCAAAAAATCCCACCAGGGTGTGTCGATGACACCAGGCGCGACGACGTTGACGCGCAGCGGCTTCAGCTCGACAGCCAGGATCGGCGCCACGGTCAACAGCATGCCGTTGATGGCGGCGATGCCGGTGACGCCCGGCATCGCAAGCTGAGCCGAGACCGCGGAGATGAAGGTGGCCGAGCCGCTTTTGTTCAACGTCGGCAAGGCGGCCTGCAGGCAGGACAGTTGCGGCCGCACCTTCTCGTCGACGCCACTGCCGATGTCGGCAAGGTCGAGGGTCTCGAACGGGCCAAGGCCCTTGCCGCCGCTCGCCGCCAGAACGAGGTGGTCGAACGGGCCGAGGCGCTCGAAGAACCGGCGGACCTCGTCCGGCTTGCCGGCATCGAACGCAGCCTTTTCGGCGGCGCCGCCAAGGCTCTTCCAGGCGCTGGTGAGCTTGTCCTGGTTGCGCCCAGTTATCGTCACCTTCATGCCGGGGCCAAGCAGCTTGCGCGCTGTCGCCAGGCCGATGCCGGACGAGCCGCCGATGATGACTGTGTGTTCGATCTTGTCAGTCATGAATGTTCTTCCTTCGATGTTGACGGATTCGATATTGCGTTGCCGACGAGATCGAGGCTCAAGGCTCGCAATCGCTGTCTTGCGTTGGCGTCGTAGGCTTGGGCATCGGCGCGGGATTCGCGCAGGCCGTCGAAATAGAGGCCGCTGCGTCCTTCGAGATCAGGCGAGGTGGCGAGGTTGAGGATGGCGTCGGCGCCGGTCTCGACCGAACTCCAAGGCGTCACACCTGCCTGCCGGACCATGGTCGTGTTCATGTAGCTCGCCGGATGCAAGGCGTTGACGGTGACGCCGCTGCCTTTCAGCTGTTCAGCCAGATCAACGGTGAACAGGATCTGCGCCAGCTTGCTTTGGCAGTAGGCGCGCACGCCGTCATAGGAACGGGTCAGCATGACGTCGCTGAAATCGATCGCCTGCTGGCCGGCCGATGCGACATTGACGATGCGCGCCGGAGCGCTGGCCTTCAGCAACGGCAGAAGCTCCGACGTCAGCAGAAAACCGGCGAGGTAATTGACCGCGAAGCGCAGTTCGTAACCGTCGGCGCTGACCTGTCTCTTGGTGCCTGCCGTGCCGATGCCGGCATTGTTGATGAGGATGTCGAGCCGGTCCGTCCTGGCGCGCACGGTCTCGGCGAGGCGGCGCACCTCCGCCAGTGAGGCGAGGTCGGCGGCCAGAAAATCGGCTTTGCCGCCGGCTGCTTCGATCTCCGTGACAGTCGCCTTGCCGCGCGCCGCGTCGCGTCCGTGCACCAGGACACGGGCGCCAGCGGCGCCGAGCCTTTGCGCGACGACGCGGCCGACGCCGTCGGTCGAGCCGGTGATGAGGATTGTCTTGTCTTTCAGATCCATGTTCGGAGCCTCCATTTTCGTCGCTCCGAACGAAAATGGGACAGCGGACGTGCGCCAAACAGTTCTAACTTTATCCTGGTATCAATACTGCTATAATAGAGCCATGGATTCCCAGCCTCGTTCTGCTCCTATTCACTCCGCCGAGGACAGCCGCAGGCGCGAGCTCGGTGCCTTCCTGCGCTCGCGCCGCGAGAGATTGACGCCTTCGGCGACGGGCATCGCCACCGGATTGCGGCGGCGCACGCCGGGGCTTCGGCGCGAGGAAGTGGCGATGATCGCCGGGGTCGGCACGACCTGGTACACCTGGCTGGAACAGGGCAGGGACGTGCGACCCTCGGTTGAAGTTCTGACTGCACTCGGCGAGGCGCTGCGTCTCGATGCCGCCGAAAAGCAGCACCTTTTCACTCTCGCAGGCCGCCAGCAGCCGGAGCGTCGTGCCGTGATGCCGGAAAAGGTCGACGGCCCGTTGCTGCACATGCTGCAAAGCCTCGTCCTGCAGCCGGCCTATGTGATCGGCCGGCGTTGGGATGTGCTGGCCTGGAACCCGGCGGCCGTGGCGGTGTTCGGCGATTATGGTTTGCTGGAGGGTGACGCCCGCAACATCGTCCACATGGTATTCACCAACCCGCACCACCGGCGCCTGCTGGTCGACTGGGAACAATTGGCGCGCACCGTGCTTGCCTCGTTCCGGGCCGAGAGCGCCAGATATGTCGGCGATCCGGACTTTGAGCGGTTGATCGATCTGATGACGCGTTCGAGCCCGGAATTCCGCGATTGGTGGCCGCAGCGCGATGTCGCACGCCGATTGTCGGGGGTGAAGCATGTCAGGCACCCTAGCGCCGGCGCCATGACATTCGAGCATATGAGCTTTTCGATCGACGACGGCTCCGACATGAAGCTGATCGTCTACACGCCGCTCGCCGAGCAGAACTCGGTCGCCAAGCTACGGACATTGCTGGACGCGCTGCCGGCCGAACGGCGCAGCGCCTGACGCGTCAGCTCTTCGGCTTCAGCCCGTCGAGGAACAACTGCTCCAGAAACCTTGCGGCGTCCTCGAAGCGGCCGTCGCCGCCACGGTTCGGCCCCAGCACGGCGCGTACCTGGACGTCGAAATCGGCATAGTGCTGCGTCGTCGCCCAGATCGAGAAGATCAGGTGCCAGGGATCGGTGCGGGCGATCTTGCCGGCGCGCATCCAGCCCTTGATGACGGCGGCTTTCTCGTCGACCAGTGTCTTCAACTCGCCCGCCAGCAGCGGCATGATGCGTGGCGCGCCTTGCAGGATCTCGTTGGCGAACAGCCGGCTTTCGCGTGGAAAATCGCGCGCCATCTCAAGCTTGCGCCTGATATAGCTCCTGAGTTCGGTCATGGGATCGCCGATGTCGTCGAGCTCGCGCAGCGGCGCCAGCCAGGTGTCGAGCAGGCGTTGCATCAACGTCTCGTGGATGTCCTCCTTGCGGCGGAAGTAATAAAGCAGGTTCGGCTTCGACATGCCGGCGGCTTCGGCGATCTGGTCTATGGTCGACCCGCGAAAACCATGGGTGGAGAACACTTCGAGCGCGGCCTCCAGGATGAGTTCGCGCTTTTCCTGCTGGATGCGGGTTCGGCGGGGGGCCTCCGTGCCGGCGTTCACCGTTGCGGGCCCTCGCTTTGACGACCATCTGGACCAATTCTCTGGACCAGTTTTTCCCTAGCCTGTGGAACGCACTTCAGGTGCCGCATTTCCGCTAGTAATCCCTTGACCGCCGACAGGGCGGTGCTAACGTTTGTCCAATCGGTCAAAAATTTGCGTAGCACGAAAGCGCGGCAAAGACCAAGCGTTGGACGCACCGAAACAGATTACAAGGGGAAGTCTTGGTCATGTCCAACCGGCTGAAAGTCACGCCGAACGATCTCAGCGCATTCTGGATGCCGTTCACGGCAAACCGGCAGTTCAAGCAGGCGCCGCGCATGTTCGTGTCTGCCAAGGACATGCATTACACCACCAGCGATGGCCGCAAAGTGCTGGACGGCACCGCCGGCCTCTGGTGCGTCAATGCCGGCCATTGCCGGCCCAAGATCACCGAGGCGATCCAGCAGCAGGCCGCCGAGCTCGACTACGCTCCGGCCTTCCAGATGGGGCATCCGATCGTGTTCGAACTGGCCAACCGGCTGGTCGACGTCGCGCCCAAGGGCATGGACCATGTGTTCTTCACCAATTCCGGTTCGGAATCGGTCGAGACCGCGTTGAAGATGGCAATCGCCTATCACCGCGTGAGGGGCGAGGGCTCACGCACCCGTCTCATCGGCCGCGAGCGCGGCTATCACGGCGTCAATTTCGGCGGCATCTCGGTCGGTGGCATCGTCACCAACCGCAAGATGTTCGGTACGCTGCTCGGCGGCGTCGATCATATGCCGCACACGCATTTGCCGGAGAAGAACGCCTTCTCCAAGGGCGTGCCGGAACATGGCGCGGAACTCGCCGACGAACTGGAGCGCATCGTCGCCCTGCATGACGCCTCGACCATTGCCGCGGTCATCGTCGAGCCGGTCGCCGGTTCCACCGGCGTCATCCTGCCACCGAAAGGCTATCTGCAGAAGCTTCGCGAAATCTGCACCAAGCACGGCATCCTTCTGATCTTCGACGAGGTCATCACTGGTTTCGGCCGTCTCGGCGCGCCGTTCGCGGCCGACTATTTCGGCGTCACGCCCGATATCATGACCACCGCCAAGGGCGTCTCCAACGGCGTCATCCCGATGGGCGCGGTGTTCGTGAAGAAGGAGATCCACGACGCGTTCATGACCGGCCCCGAGCACATGATCGAGTTCTTCCACGGCTACACCTATTCGGGCAATCCGATCGCCTGCGCGGCAGCCTTGGGTACGCTCGACACCTACAAGGAAGAGGGCCTGCTTACCCGTGGCGAGGAGCTGGCGCCCTATTGGGAAGATGCGCTGCATTCGCTGAAGGGCGAGCCGCATGTCATCGACATCAGGAACATCGGCCTGATCGGCGCCATCGAGCTGGCGCCGATCGCCGGACAGCCGACCAAGCGTGCCTTCTCGGCCTTCGTCAAGGCGTTCGAGCGCGGCGCGCTTATCCGCACCACCGGCGACATCATCGCGCTGTCGCCGCCGCTGATCATCACCAAGGGCCAGATCAACGAACTGATCGACCATGTGCGGGATGTGCTGAGGTCGATCGATTGAAGATCTGGGCGCGGATATCCCTCCCCCTCGAGGGGAGGGTGGCCGCGAAGCGGTCGGGTGGGGTCGGTGCGACGGGGCGCCGGCCTGATCTTTTGCCGCGAGGTTGCTGCTGATGCCCCGTACCCGCGTGAGTTTCGAAATGCGCCAGAAGGCGCGCGCGCTTCGAATTCACGCGACCAAGGGCGAATCCCTGCTGTGGTATGAATTGCGCGAGCTGAGGTCGGCTGGCATCAAGTTCCGCCGCCAGTGTCCGATCGGCCCCTACATCGTCGATTTTTCTTGCCTCGCCGTGAAGCTGGTGGTGGAGGTGGATGGCGATCTGCATGAACACGAGAACGGCAAACATCACGATGCCGTCCGCGATGCCTATCTGCGATCGCTCGGGTTCGATATCTTCCGTGTTGACGAGCCCGATGTCATAAACAACGCGTGGCATGTCGCGCAGTTGGTCAAGGAGAAGGTCGAGCGTATGTTCGGCGACCCCACCCGACCGCTTCGCGGCCACCCTCCCCTCGAGGGGGAGGGGGACGCCCCGCAATCGATGAGGTTTTGAATGGCCGCACCCGGCGAGAATCTGCGAATCAATTCAGACCGCTTGTGGGATTCGCTGATGGAAATGGCGAAGATCGGCCCCGGCATTGCCGGCGGCAACAATCGCCAGACCGTGACCGACGAGGACGGCGAAGGCCGGCAGCTGTTCAAGCGCTGGTGCGATGCGGCCGGGCTCGAAATGGGCATCGACGAAATGGGCACCATGTTTGCCCGCCGCGAAGGCGCAGATCCCAGCCTGCCGCCGGTCTATGTCGGCAGCCATCTCGATACGCAGCCGACCGGCGGCAAATATGACGGCGTGCTTGGCGTGCTTGGCGGTCTGGAGATCGTGCGCTCGCTCAACGAACTCGGCATCAAGACAAAACATCCGATCGTCGTCACCAACTGGACGAACGAGGAAGGCGCGCGCTTCGCGCCGGCGATGATGGCATCCGGCGTTTTCGCCGGCGTGCTCGATCAGGCCGACGTTTACGAGCACACCGACAAGAATGGCAAGAAGTTCGGCGAGGAGCTTGAGCGCATCGGCTGGAAGGGCACCGAGAAGGTCGGCGATCGCAAGATCCACGCTTTCTTCGAACTGCACATCGAGCAGGGCCCGATCCTCGAGGACGAGGGCATCGACATCGGCGTCGTCACCCATGGCCAGGGGCTGAAATGGCTGCAGGTGACGCTGACCGGCAAAGAGGCGCATACCGGCTCGACCCCGATGCCCAAACGCCGCAATGCGGGGCTCGGCATGGCGCGGGTGACGGAGCTGGTGCACGAGATCGCCATGGACTACCAGCCCGATGCCGTCGGCGCGGTCGGCCATATGGAGGTCTATCCCAACTCACGCAACATCATTGCCGGCCGTACCGTTTTCACCATCGACATCCGCTCGCCGGAGAAGGAAGTGCTGGATGCGATGGACGGCCGCCTCCGTGAAGGCATCGACACGATCTGCGATGCGCTCGACATCAAATACGAGATCGAACAGGTCGGGCATTTCGACCCGGTCACCTTCGACGAGGGCTGCGTCAAGGCGATCCGCGATGCCGCCGACCGGCTCGGCTATTCGCACCGCAACATCGTCTCCGGCGCCGGCCACGACGCCTGCTGGATCAACCGCGTCGCGCCGACCGCGATGGTGATGTGCCCTTGCGTAGATGGGTTGAGCCATAACGAGGCCGAGGAGATCACCAAGGAATGGGCGGCGGCCGGCGCCGACGTGCTGTTCCACGCGGTGGTGGAGACCGCCGTCATCGTGGAGTGAGCTTAAGATCTGAATTCCGAACGGCGCTCGCAAAGAAGCGCGAAGAGAACAAGGGGAACAACAAAATGACCAAAGTCATCAAGAACGGCACCGTCGTTACCGCCGACCGCACGTGGAAGGCCGACGTGCTGATGCAGCATGGCAAGATCGTCGCCATCGGCTCGAACCTTCACGGCGATCACGAGTTCGACGCCACCGGCTGCTACGTCATGCCGGGCGGTATCGATCCGCATACCCATCTCGAAATGCCGTTCATGGGCACCTACTCTGCCGATGATTTCGAATCCGGCACGGGCGCCGCCCTTGCCGGCGGCACCACGATGGTGGTCGATTTCTGCCTGCCGGCGCCGCAGCAGTCGCTGCTCGAAGCCTTGCAGATGTGGGACAACAAGACCTCGAAGGCGTCCTGCGATTATTCCTTCCACATGGCGATCACCTGGTGGGGCAAGCAGGTGTTCGACGAGATGGCGACCGTTGTCGACAAGGGCATCACCTCGTTCAAGCACTTCATGGCCTACAAGGGTGCGCTGATGGTCGACGACGACGAGATGTATGCCTCGTTCCAGCGTTGCGCCGACCTTGGCGCGCTGCCGCTGGTCCATGCCGAGAATGGGGATGTCGTCGCAGCGCTTTCACAGAAGCTGCTTGCCGCCGGCAATAACGGCCCCGAAGGCCATGCCTATTCGCGGCCGCCGGAAGTGGAAGGCGAGGCGACCAACCGCGCGATCATGATCGCCGACATGGCCGGCGTGCCGCTCTATGTCGTGCACGTCTCCTGCGAGCAGAGCCACGAGGCGATCCGGAGGGCGCGCCAGAAGGGCATGCGGGTGTTCGGCGAGCCGTTGATCCAGCACCTGACGCTGGATGAGAGCGAGTATTTCGACAAGGACTGGGACCATGCGGCGCGACGCGTCATGAGCCCGCCATTCCGCAACAAATTGCACCAGGATTCGCTGTGGGCCGGCTTGCAGGCGGGATCGCTTCAGGTGGTGGCGACCGACCATTGCGCCTTCACCACCAAGCAGAAACGGAACGGCGTAGGCGATTTCACCAAGATTCCCAACGGCACGGGAGGGCTCGAAGACCGCATGCCGGTGCTATGGACCACGGGCGTCAACACCGGCCGACTGACGATGAACGAGTTCGTCGCGGTGACCTCGACCAACATCGCCAAGATCCTCAACATGTATCCGAGGAAGGGCGCCATCGTCGAAGGCGCGGATGCCGACATCGTCGTCTGGGATCCGAAGCGCAAGAAAACGATTTCCTCGCAAAAGCAGCAGTCGGTGATCGACTACAATGTCTTCGAGGGGTTCGAGGTCACCGGCCTGCCGCGTTTCGTCTTCTCGCGCGGCGAACTGTCGATCGAGGAAGCCGAGGTCAAGGCCAAGCCGGGGCACGGCGAATTCATCGGCCGTCAGCCGAACGCGGCGGTCAACCGGGCATTGTCGACCTGGAAAGAGATCAGCGCGCCGCGCAAGGTCGAGCGAACGGGCATTCCGGCGACCGGGGTTTGACATGCGCGCTGTTCATCTTGCGGTATCCGCTGCGATTCTTCTGGCTGCCGGCCAGGCCTCGGCGGCAGGGATCGACCTGTCGAAACCCTATGGCAACAAGTCGGGCTGCATCAACAAGAATGGCCAGCAAGTCTATGCCGAGGACATGCTGCTCCTGACCGACACCGATTTCATCACGATCGCCAGCGCCTGCACCTTCACAGATAAACATAAGGAGGCGGACGGTTCGCTGACCGTCAAGGCAGAGTGCGAGGCGGAAGGCGAAGACGGAAAGTCGCCGATCCAGTTCACCATCAAGCGCAGCCCGAAGAACGCCAAGAAGCTGGTGATCGCCGACGAAGACGGCACGGTCTATGGGGAAGTGTCCCGGTGCCGATGACGGCCAGTTTCCCCAATTCGACGATCTCACGTTATCAGCGCATCCAGTTCCGGCAGAAGGACGACGCTTTCCTGTTCGTTGGGATCGGTGCGAGCGATGACGGCCGAGGAGGGGGTGCCGCTGAGATTGGCCGGCAGATGCGGCACGCCCGCCGGGATATAGAAAAGGTCGCCGGCCTTGACGACGATATGATGCTCCAGCCGATCACCATACCAGGTATGGACTTCGCCGGAGAGCACATAGATCGCCGTTTCATGGCTCTCATGCATGTGCGCCTTGGCGCGGGCACCGGGCGGCATGGTGAGCACGTGCATGCATATGCCGGAGGAGCCGACCGACTCGGCGGCGATCCCGGCGAAATAGGTCAAACCCTGCTTGCCTTCATAAGTGCTTTCAGGGCGAATAAGATGACAGGTGGGTTTAGGCGACATCGGGGAAACTCCGGGCGTCGATCAGACGGGACAAGACCAATGGGACTGGGCGAGTGGAAAACAACAACGCGATAAAAGCAATCGGAATCCGACCAACGCCCCGGTGGCGGGAACAGGCTGGCCTCAGCCGATGACAGGGACTTCGCCAGCCGTCGTTTCGGCAAACAAACTTGGCCTCACCTTCCAGACCAATGACGGGCCGGTGCAGGCACTGTCCAATGTCGACCTGACTATCGGGAAGGGCGAGTTCGTCTCCTTCATCGGGCCGTCGGGCTGCGGCAAGACCACCTTGCTGCGCGTCATCGCCGACCTGGAGAAGCCGACCTCGGGGACGATTTCGATCAACGGCATGACAGCAGAACAGGCGCGCGAGAAACGCGCCTACGGTTATGTCTTCCAAGCCGCCGCGCTGTTTCCATGGCGCACCATCGAGCGCAATGTCGGGCTGCCGCTGGAGATCATGGGCCTGTCCAGGGTGGAGCAGGCGGAGCGCATCGGGCGCACCCTCGACCTCGTCAATCTCAGCGGCTTCGAGAAGAAATATCCCTGGCAGCTATCGGGCGGCATGCAGCAGCGCGCCTCGATCGCCCGCGCGCTGGCCTTCGACGCCGACCTTCTGTTGATGGACGAGCCGTTCGGCGCGCTGGACGAGATCGTGCGCGACCACCTCAACGAGCAATTGCTGCAATTGTGGAGACGCACCGACAAGACCATCTGCTTCGTCACCCATTCCATTCCCGAAGCCGTCTATCTGTCGACGCGCATCGTCGTCATGTCGCCGCGGCCGGGCCGCGTCAGCGACATCATCGAATCGACGTTGCCGAAGAAGCGGCCGCTCGACATCCGCGAGACGCCGGAGTTCCTGGCGATCGCCGCGCGGGTTCGTGAAGGGCTCCGGGCAGGGCACAGCTATGATGATTGAGGTGATGCAGCACGGACTCGCGGCAGCGCCCCGAAAGGCGCCTCCACCTCACGAAGGCGCGGCAACCCACGCCTTCGTCATCCTAGGGCGGAGTAGCCGCGAAGCGGCGTACGCAGACCCTAGGATCCATGCCGTGACGCCTGACGCAAGGCGCAAGCGGTCGAGAATATTCGGCAAGCCAAGCGGCGCGGAAGGAGCCATATTCCGAACGGTCGCGGAGCGGAGAGGTAACGGCATGGATCCTAGGGTCTGCGCCGCGTCGCTTCGCTCCTTGCTTCGCCCTAGGATGACGAAGGCAAAGGCGGCCGACCTCCGCTTCGCTCCGGCCACCCTCTCCCCGTTGGGGAGAGGAGGGCGCTTCGCTGGCGAGGGCCGCTAGATGGACAGCTTTCGCGACAAGCTCATCCCCGTGACCTCGATCCTCGCTGGCGTGGTCGTGCTCTGGTATGTTTTCGCCGTTATCCTCAACACGCCGTTCCAGCGCGATCTCGACCGTCGCGCCGGTGAAACACCTGCTTTGGGCGAATTCATCGGCAAGACGTTGTCGCAGCCGAAGCCGACATTGCCGGCGCCGCATCAGGTGGCGGTGAATTTCTTCGAGAACACGTTTCTGCGCAACGTCACCTCGAACCGCAGCCTGGTCTACAATGCCTGGGTGACGCTGTCCTCGACGCTGCTCGGCTTTGCCTTCGGCACGGCGCTGGGCATCATCATCGCGGTCGGCATCGTGCATGTGGCGACGCTCGACCGCAGCCTGATGCCGTGGATCATCGCTTCGCAGACCATTCCGATCCTGGCGGTGGCGCCGATGATCATCGTCGTGCTCGCGGCGATCGGCATCACCGGTCTGGTCCCGAAGGCGATGATCTCGACCTACCTGTCGTTCTTTCCGGTTACGGTAGGCATGGTGAAGGGGTTGCGCTCGCCCGAGATCATGCATCTCGACCTGATGCACACCTATAATGCGAGCGCTTCGCAGACCTTCTGGAAATTGCGCGTGCCGGCATCGGTGCCGTTCCTGTTCACCTCGATGAAGGTGGCGGTGGCGGCGAGCCTGGTCGGCGCCATTGTCGGCGAACTGCCGACGGGTGCCGTCGCCGGCATCGGCGCCAAGCTGCTGGCCGGCGCCTATTACAGCCAGTCCATCAACATCTGGTCGGCGCTGGTCGCCGGCTCGGTGGTGGCAGCTCTTCTGGTCATGGTGGTTGGCATTGCCGGGCGCATCGTCGATCGCGCGATGGGCGGGAGGCCGGCATGAACTGGCTGAAACCCTCCTGGCAAGCGGTGCTGGCCATCGTGCTCTGCCTTGTCGCGGTGGCGCTCGGTGCGATGTCGAAGCCGGAAGCGGCAGCACTCGCGGACCCGACGACCAGCATCGATTATCCCTATCTCGGAACGAAGGGCTTGATGTTCGGCCTGGCCATGCTGGCGGCGTTGATCTCGATGACCAGGATTGCGCGTCTTGCAGAGGCCGTGGTGCTGTTCATCGGCGCCCATCTCGTCGCCTGGCTGCTGATATCGGGGATCGCGGGTTTCGAAGGCACGGCCTTGGCGCCGTATTTCCTGCTGCTCACGGCTGCCTGGCTGCTTGGCTGGCGCTGCGTGGCGGTGTTGTCGGGACTTCGCGTAATGGCAAGCTGGGGGCGGACCGCACTGCGCCTGATCATCCCGGCCATCTTCGGCGCCTGGATCCTGATCATCTGGGAAGCGGTGACGCGGGGCGCCGGCATCCCCTTCATCCTGCTGCCGCCGCCAAGCGCCATCGGTGCGCGCATCGCCGCTTCGCTACCGGTGCTCGGCGCCGACGTCCGGCAGACCATCTTCAAGGCTGTTATCTTCGGCTATGTCGTCGGCAGCGGCGCCGGCTTCATCACCGCCATTCTCGCCGACCGCGTGCCGTTCCTGCGGCGTGGGCTCTTGCCGATCGGCAACATGGTCTCGGCGCTGCCGATCATCGGCGTGGCGCCGATCATGGTCATGTGGTTCGGCTTCGACTGGCAGTCCAAGGCGGCCGTCGTCATCATCATGACCTTCTTTCCGATGCTGGTGAATACGGTCGCCGGGCTTGCCGCTTCCGGCCACATGGAACGCGACCTGATGCGCACCTATGCGTCAGGCTACTGGCCAACGCTCATCAAGCTAAGGCTGCCGGCCGCGGCGCCTTTCATCTTCAATGCGCTGAAGATCAACTCGACGCTGGCGCTGATCGGCG
Source organism: Mesorhizobium sp. M0587 (assembly GCF_040320945.1). Classification (NCBI taxonomy): domain Bacteria; kingdom Pseudomonadati; phylum Pseudomonadota; class Alphaproteobacteria; order Hyphomicrobiales; family Phyllobacteriaceae; genus Mesorhizobium; species Mesorhizobium sp. M0587. The sequence goes on along the minus strand of NZ_JAMYQP010000012.1, from coordinate 20,271 downwards.
CGATCGTCGCCGAGTTCTTCGGTACGCCCGTCGTCGGCATGGGCTTCCGTATCTCGACCGAGGTCGGGCGGATGAACATCGACATGGTCTGGGCCGAAATCGCAGTTGCAGCACTTGCGGGTTCGGTCTTTTATGGCGTGGTCGCTCTTGTCGAAAGAGCCGTCACGTTTTGGCATCCCTCTGTCCGTGGTGGATAGGGGCGGTGGGTTAAGGGCGCTAACTTCAGAGGGTAAAAACATGAAAAGACTGATTATTCCAATTCTGGCCGGCGCGATGTCGCTGGCCGCGTTCCAGGCGATGGCCGCCGACAAGGTGACGTTGCAACTGAAATGGGTCACGCAGGCCCAGTTTGCCGGCTACTATGTCGCCAAGGCCAAGGGTTTCTATGAGGCCGAGGGTCTCGACGTCGACATCAAGCCGGGCGGCCCCGATATCGCGCCCGAGCAGGTGATCGCCGGCGGCGGCGCCGATGTCATCGTCGATTGGATGGGCGGCGCGCTGGCCGCCCGCGAGAAGGGCGTGCCGCTGGTCAACATCGCCCAGCCGTTCAAGAAGGCCGGCATGGAACTGGTCTGCCCGAAGGACGGCCCGATCAAGACCGAAGCCGACTTCAAGGGGCATACGCTCGGCGTCTGGTTCTTTGGCAACGAGTATCCGTTCTATGCCTGGATGAACAAGCTCGGCCTCAAGACCGATGGCGGCCCGGACGGTGTCACCGTGCTCAAGCAGAGCTTTGACGTTCAGCCGCTGATCCAGAAGCAGGCCGACTGCATCTCGGTCATGACTTACAACGAGTACTGGCAGCTGATCGACGCCGGCTACAAGCCGGAACAGCTGACCGTGTTCAACTATTCGGCGATGGGCAACGACCTGCTCGAGGACGGGCTCTATGCGTCGGAAGACAAGCTCAAGGACTCGGCCTTCGAGGACAAGATGGTGCGTTTCGTGCGCGCCTCGATGAAGGGCTGGAAATACGCCATCGAGAACAATGACGAAGCGGCCGGCATCGTCATGGACGGCGGTGGCCAGGACGAGAACCACCAGAAACGCATGATGAGCGAAGTCGCCAAGTTGGTCGACAATGCCGACGGCAAGCTCGACCCGGCAACCTACGAGCGCACCGCCAAGGCGCTGCTCGACCAGAAGATCATCACCAAGGAGCCGAAAGGCGCCTACACCACCGCGATTACCGACAAGGCGGTGAAGTAAAGCGGCGCGATCCGACTTCCCGCGCGAATTCGAGAAGGGGCGGGCAACCGCCCCTTTCTCACGTGCCCTCATGCGCGGCCGGTCACAAAAACGTGTACAGGGATATATTCCGCCGCCCAACCGTTGGTTGAGGCATGTGCGCGCCTGGGAGGTGCGGAGCATGCGACAGCCAATCGGAGGTTCTTCAATGCCCAGACATTCCTTCCTGCCGGTGCTCTCAGCGCTGGCCATTTCGACCGCGTTCGTATTCGTATCACCGGTCATGGCCGAGACGGTGAAGTACAAGGCGACGCTCGATGGCGGCCAGCAGAGCCCACCCGTCACCACCAAGGGCAAAGGCAGCGCGACGCTGACGTTCGATACCACAAAGAAGAAACTCAGCTGGAACGTCAAATATTCCGGTCTCAGCGGGCCGGCTTCGGCGGCGCACATTCATGGTCCGGCGGCGATGGGTGCGAACGCAGACCCCGTTATTCCGTTCAAAGGCAAGCTCAAGAGCCCGATTAAGGGGTCGGCGACGCTCACCGACGCCCAGGCGGCCGACCTTGAGGCCGGCAAATATTATGTCAATGTCCACACCAAGGCGAATCCGGACGGTGAGATCCGCGGGCAGATCGAAAAGGCGGCGGCGTCGATGTAACGCGACGTCGCTCGGGGCGCGCCCGTATTAGCTTGCGAAAGCTTTGCGGGACAGCGCCTCCTCTGTCCTGCCGGACACCAACTTTCAGACCTTGTCCCTTATCTGCGTCATTGTGCGGGTTGGGGTGATCGCCTCCGGATCGAGCCTGATCTCGATGATCGCCGGCTTGCCACTGGCGCGGGCGCGCTCGAAGGCGGGCGCGAAATCCGCCGTCTTCTCGACTGTTTCGCCATGGCCGCCATAGGCGCGGGCCAACGCCGCGAAGTCCGGATTTTTCAGATCGGTCGCGACGACACGGCCGGGATATTCGCGCTCCTGGTGCATCCGGATAGTACCGTAGATGCCGTTGTTGACCACGATGACGATGATCGGCAGGTCGTACTGCACGGCGGTGGCGAATTCCTGTCCGTTCATCAGGAAGCAACCATCGCCGGCGAAGGCGACTACGGTGCGATCCGGGAACAGCTCCTTGGCGGCGACCGCCGCAGGCGTACCGTAGCCCATCGAGCCGGAGGTCGGCGCCGCCTGGGTGCCAAAGCGGCGGGAGCGGTGGAAGCGATGCACCCAGGTGGCGTAGTTGCCAGCGCCGTTGGTCAGGATGGCATCGTCGGGGAGCACCGTTTCGAGATAGGTCATGATCGGCCCCATCTGGACTGGGCCGGGGCCGGTTTCCGGCGGCGTCGACCAGTCGAGATAGGCGGCATGCAGCTTTGCCGTCTCCGCCGCCCAGCCCGGCGCTGCCGGTCCCTTCCGTCTGGCGAAGGCGCGCACGAAGGCGGCGGGCGACGCGTTGATCGCCAGCGTCGGACGGTAGACGCGGCCGAGCTCGCTGGCATCGGCGTGGACATGGACCAGCGTCTGGTCGGGGTAGGGGCTCTTCAGGAGTGTGTAATCCGAGGACGGCATCTCGCCCATGCGGCCGCCGATCAGCAGCACCAGATCGGCCTGCTTGATCGCTGTCGCCAGCTTGGGGTTAATGCCGATGCCGACATCGCCGGCATAGTTCGGGTGCAGATGATCGAACAGCATCTGGCGGCGGAAGGAGCAGCCGACCGGCAGGGACCAAGCCTCGGCGATGCGGGTGATTTCCTGAACAGCTTGGAAATCCCAACGTGTACCGCCCAGGATTGCAATCGGCCGTTTGGCGGCATTGAGCAGCGCCTCGAGCCGGTCGAGTTCGGCTTCGGCGGGGCTGGTCTCGACCGAGGTGTAGGCGAGCGCGGCCGGTGCGTCGACGACACTGGTCAGCATGTCCTCGGGCAGCGAGATGACCACTGGGCCGGGGCGACCCGATGTCGCGACCGCAAAGGCGCGGGTGATGAATTCGGGGATACGCGAGGCGTCGTCGATCTCGACCACCCATTTGGCGATGTCGCCAAAAAACCTGACATAGTCCACCTCCTGGAAGGCCTCGCGCTGCTTGGCGTGGCTGGCAACCTGGCCGATGAACAGGATGAGCGGGATCGAATCCTGCATGGCTATATGGATGCCGGCCGAGGCATTGGTGGCGCCGGGGCCACGGGTGACGAAGCAGATGCCGGGCTTGCCGGTCAGGCGGCCGTGGCAGTCGGCCATCATCGCGGCGCCGCCTTCCTGGCGGCAGACGATGGTGCGGATCGTGGAATCGTGCAGCGCGTCGAGCACCGCGAGGTAGGATTCTCCGGGCACGCAATAGATACGGTCGGTGCCATTGGCTTCGAGCGCGTCGACGATCAGTTGTCCGCCGGTCTTCATTTCCCAGACCTCTCCAGTTCGGCAAGAATTTCTTGCGTGTGCTCGCCCAGGCGCGGCGAGGGACGCTCATAGACGAGCGGTGTTTCAGACATCACCATCGGCGCCCGCACCGACGGCAGAAGATTGCCATGGCCGTCGTCGAGATCGAGCCGCATGCCGCGCGCGATGGTTTGCGGGTCGGCAAACATCTGCCCGATCGTGTTGATCGGGCTCGCCGGCACATTTGCCGCTTCGAGCTTGGCCAGCAGCGGATCGCGCCCCCAGTCCTTCAGCGCCTCGACCACGCGTTCGCGCAGCTTGACCCGGTTGGCGACCCGGGCAGGATTGGTAGCGAAGTCGGGATTTGCAGGCAGTTCGTCCAGCCCGACGACAGCGCAGAACCTGGCGAACTGGCCGTCATTGCCAACCGCCAGAATGATGTGGCCGTCCTGGACCGGAACCACTTCGTAAGGCGCGATGTTCATATGCGCATTGCCCATCTGCACCGGCGACTTGCCGGAGACGAGATAGTTGAGGTTCTGGTTGCCGAGAGCCGAGATTTGCGTGTCGAACAGCGCCATGTCGATGTGCTGGCCTTCGCCGGTCCGTTCGGCGTGGCGCAAAGCGGCCTGGATGGCGATGACCGAATAGAGGCCGGTGAAAATATCCGATATGGCGACGCCGGCCTTTTGCGGCTCGCGGCCGACCTCGCCGGTGATCGACATCATGCCGGCCATGGCCTGGATGATGAAGTCGTAGCCGGCGCGTGGCGCGTACGGCCCGTCCTGGCCAAACCCGGTGATCGAACAGTAGATCAGGTGCGGATTGATCTTGCGCAGGTTCTCATAGTCGAGCCCGTGTTTCCTGAGGCCGCCGAGCTTGAAATTCTCGATCAGCACATCCGAGGTCGCGACCAGCCGGCGCACGGTTTCCGCGCCCTCCGGCGTCGAGAAATCAATGGCGATCGAGCGCTTGCCGCGATTGCAGGAGTGATAATAGGCGGCCGACAGGTTCTCGCCGTCCTTGCCCATGACGAAGGGGGGACCCCATTTGCGGGTGTCGTCGCCGCCATCGGGGCTTTCGACCTTGATGACGTCGGCGCCGAGATCGGCAAGCAATTGCCCGGCCCATGGCCCGGCAAGGATGCGGGCGAGTTCGACGACGCGGACGCCTTTCAGCGGGGGCTCAGCCATAAATCACCGTGGTTGATCGAAGCAGAGCCTCTATCAAGCCCGGCAGCGGCTGTCACGGCCCTTGCAATAGGCCAATGTACCGGCTTGGAGAGGGCGCGTGCCGCGGTGACCGGGTCACGATTTCAGCACGCCGTCGGCCCAGCCGGCGAAATCGTTCATGATGGAGTCGCGATTCACCTCGTTCAGGCTTTCGTGGCGGGTGTCCGCGTAAACCTTTGAAACCAGATTCGAAAAGCCCATCGCGTGCATGCGATCGGCAAGATGGGTGATCCCCTTGCCGTAGTCTGAGGCGGGATCCCTTTCGCCGCCGACGATGCTGACGGGAAGATCGCGCCTGATGCCGGCAAAGCCGGAATTCTTGCCGCCATTCAGCGCCATGGCGACGACGTCGCGCCACATCGACACCGAGGCATCCCAGCCACAGAGCGGATCGGCGATGTATTTCGCCACCTCCGCCTCGTCGCGCGACAGCCAGTCGAACAGCGTGCGGTGGCCGAGCACTGCCTTGCCCCATGCCTGGAAGGTGAGTTTAGGCAGCAGGCGCGACGGGACATCCGAGCCTAGCCGCATCCGTTCCCAGCCAAGGATGCCCAGAGCCAATTGTCCGAGCAGGCCAGTTGAGAAATTGCCGTTCCAGATCGCGGCGGCATGGATGCGTGGCGAATGACTCAACAGGTAGTTCAATGCCACGGACGCGCCCATGGAGTGGCCGAAGAGGATGACCGGCAGGTTCGGCTGTTCGCTGGCGATGAGATCGTGGACGGCGTCGACATCGGCGATCACCTTGGCCGGGCCGTCCTTGCAGGCGAACCTGCCGAGCGGCGCATCGGGCGCCCTGGTGGCGCCGTGGCCGCGATGGTCATGGACATAGACATGAAAGCCGCGTGCCGCGAGGAAATCGGCGAAGCGGGCATAGCGCGCGGCGTGCTCGGCCAGCCCATGATTGATCTGGACCACGGCGCGTGGGTGGCCATCGGCCTGCCTGACGAAGAGATTGAGCTCGGCGCCGGTCGGCGAGCGAACCATGCGTTGTTGGTTGAATGGCATGGCCGCTTGGTCCCCAGGCGTGTTCTGTCTTGCTTGAGCATGATCTTCCAGAAAACCGGATTCCGCTTTTCGGGATCGTGCTCTACCGCAGCGGCCCTGTTTGCGCTGGTGCCGGTTTTGCGTCAATCCGCCGCGCGTCGGTCTCGCGACGATGTTTCTTGCCACAGGCCAGCAAAATATCGCAATTCTGACATGGAGACAGCTTCAGGCTATCGGCCACTTTCTTCCAGGCGGGGATTTCCTATGCGCATTGGTGTTGTTTTCGGGTTGGCAATGCTGGCGGCATCGCTGGCAGGCGCTGCGCAAGCAGACGTCAAGATGAGCGGCACTTTCGTTGCCGACGCTGCCTGTCCGGCAACGCAAGCCATCAAGAACGGCAAGAACCCCGGCAATGTCTCGACCGATGCCGGGCAGAGCTATCAACTGTTGGCCGGCAATAAGGATGCGCCGACGCACTACCTCATCCAGATACCGGGCGCCGATCCGGAACGCCGCTGGGTGAAAGTTTCCTGCGGTCATCTCTCGGGCAGCAGTGCCGCAACGGTGCCGGCGGCACCAGGCGGACAAGGCAAGCCGGCGGCCTCGGGAAAACCCGAATACGTCTTCGCACTGAGCTGGCAGCCGGCCTTTTGCGAGACCAAGTCGAACAAGACCGAATGCAAGGCGCAGAACCCGAACGAATTCGATGCCACCAATTTCACCTTGCACGGATTGTGGCCGCAGCCGAACGGCAATTTCTATTGTCAGGCGACAGCTGGCGACAAGGCCAACGACAATCCGGCCCACTGGAAGGATCTGCCGCCCGTCAATCTGGACGCGGACACACGCGCGGAACTCGACAAGGTGATGCCGGGCACGGCTTCGCAGCTCGATCGGCACGAGTGGATCAAGCACGGCACCTGCTACGGCGAGAGCCAGCAGGAGTACTTCTCCGAGGCGCTCAAGCTGATGCGTGAGGTGAACAACTCGCCAGTGCGCGATCTCTTCGCCAGGAACATCGGCGGCAAGCTGACGGCGGACCAGATTCGCGGTGCCTTCGACGCCGCCTTCGGTACTGGGGCAGGGGACCGTGTGCGCGTGTCCTGCGTCATCGATCCGTCGAGCGGCCGGCGGCTGATCGGCGAGTTGACACTCGGTCTCGCCGGTCCGATCGCCCCGGACAGTTCGCTCAAGAGCCTGCTGCTGGCTTCGGTGCCGACCAACAAAGCCGGTTGCCCGACCGGCACTGTCGACGCGATCGGGTTCCAGTAAACGCGGTTCGGCTCCGGTCGAGCCCCGGCAGCGCGCACTTGTCCGTGTGATCGGCTTGAAGTGGCGAAAGCGATTGCCGTTCGCCGCCGCATCGCTTACATAGCGCCCAACCTCCATTCAATTCGACAAATCCAGTCAGTTTTTCTGGGTCGGTCAGTTTTTCAAGGAAAGCGCGCGTGGCACGCCAGTTCATCTATCACATGGCCGGCCTCAACAAGGCCTATGGCACCAAGAAGGTGCTTGAGAACGTTCATCTGTCCTTCTACCCCGACGCCAAGATCGGCATCCTGGGCCCCAACGGCGCCGGCAAGTCGACGATCCTCAAGATCATGGCCGGCATCGACAAGGACTGGAACGGCGAGGCGTGGCTCGCCGAAGGCGCGACCGTGGGATATCTCGCGCAGGAGCCGGCGCTCGACGCGGCGAAGACCGTGTTCCAGAACATCATGGAAGGTGTTGCCGCCAAGACCGCCATCATAGAGCGCTACAATGAACTGATGATGAACTATTCCGACGAGACGGCCGACGAGTCGGCCAAGCTCCAGGACGAGATGGACCGGCTCAACCTTTGGGATCTCGAACAGCAGGTCGAGATGGCGATGGAAGCGCTGGGCTGCCCGCCAAAGGATGCCGACGTCACCAAGCTGTCGGGCGGCGAGCGCCGGCGCGTCGCGCTCTGCCAGCTGCTGCTGCGCCAGCCCGACCTGTTGCTGCTCGACGAACCGACCAACCATCTGGATGCCGAAACCACGGCGTGGCTCGAAAAGCATCTGCGCGCCTATCCGGGTGCCGTGATGATCATCACCCACGATCGCTACTTCCTCGACAATGTCACAGGCTGGATCCTGGAACTCGATCGCGGCCGCGGCATTCCCTACGAGGGCAACTATACCAAATACCTCGAAGCCAAGGCCAAGCGCCTCAAGCAGGAAGGCCGCGAGGACGATGCCCGCCAGCGCGCCATCGGCCGCGAGCGCGAGTGGATCCAATCCAGCCCCAAGGCCCGCCAGACCAAGTCCAAGGCGCGTATCCAGGCATTCCAGGATCTGCTGGATGCAGCTGACAAGCGGCGGCCGACCGACACGCAGATCGTCATTCCGCATGGCGAACGGCTCGGCAATGTGGTGATCGAGGTCGAAGGCCTCTCGAAGGGCTTTGGCGACACGCTGTTGATCGAGGGCCTGGAATTCAAGCTGCCGCCGGGCGGCATCGTCGGCGTCATCGGCCCGAACGGCGCCGGCAAGACGACACTGTTCCGCATGATCACCGGCCAGGAAAAGCCCGATGCCGGCACCATCCGCGTCGGCGAGACGGTGAAGCTCGGCTATGTCGACCAGAGCCGCGACGCACTCGATCCGTCGAAGACGGTATGGGAAGAGATTTCCGGCGGGGCCGAAGTGGTCAAGCTGGGCAAGTTCGAGGCCAATACACGCGCCTATTGCGCGTCGTTCAACTTCCGTGGCGGCGACCAGCAGCAGAAGGTCGGCAACCTCTCAGGCGGCCAGCGCAACCGCGTCCATCTGGCAAAAATGCTGAAGACCGGCGGCAATGTGCTGCTGCTCGACGAACCGACCAACGATCTCGATACGGAAACGCTGGCGGCACTCGAAGACGCGCTGGAAAATTTTGGCGGCTGCGCCGTCATCATCTCGCACGATCGCATGTTCCTTGACCGTCTGGCGACGCACATCCTGGCCTTCGAAGGCGACAGCCATGTCGAATGGTTCGAGGGCAATTTCGAGGACTACGAGCAGGACAAGATCCGCCGCCTCGGGCCAGAAGCGGTCAACCCGCACCGCATGACGTATAAGAGGCTGACGCGGTAGCTGACAGGCAACGAGCCGTTGCAGTCCACCTTCGTGTGACCTAAATTGATGGAATGGAGATTTCCATGATGACGGTCAAACTGCCGCATGAGACAGAGAAACTGCTGGCGGATATGGCCAGGGCCAGTGGTCGCACAGCGGATCAGGTCGCCCTCGACGCGATTCTCGAGGCTATCGAGGATTGGCAGGATGCCAGAATCGCGGAAGAACGCCTCGAAGAAGATGACGGCGTGCGTGTCCCCCTGGAAGAGGTGTTGCGGAAGCTTGAACTTCGCGAGGCCGAGGAACGGCGCAAGAAGCCTGCCGCTGAATGAGTTGGCGTGTCGAGTTCACGTCGCGAGCCGAAAAGGATATCGAGCGGCTTTCGACGAAAGAACAACGACGCGTCCTCGAGTTTCTCCATCAACGCGTGTCGGCGCACCCCAATCTCGGATTCTTGCCAAGCGTCTGACCGGCACCAAGCAGGAAGCGTGGCGTTTTCGCGTTGGCGACCACAGAGTCATCACCCAGTTCCAAGATAGCCGACTTGTCGTCCTGGTCGTCGAAATCGGCAATCGTCGTGAGATCTATCGATGAATCACAGCGAAGCCATCGAAGCAAGACCTGACTGGTCCGCCGCCCAATATCTGAAATTCGAGGACGAGCGCACGCGGCCCGCGCGCGATCTCGCAGCGCAAGTGCCGGTCGACTTTCCGCGCCGGGTCGTCGACATCGGCTGCGGGCCGGGCAACTCGACCGAATTGCTGGTCGAGCGCTGGCCGGACGCCGAGGTGAGCGGTTTCGATACCTCGCCCGACATGATCGAGAAGGCGAGGGAGCGTTTGCCCGATGTCACCTTCGATCTGGCGGACGCATCCAGCTGGCAACCTGCAAAACCCGTCGACGTGATCTTCGCCAATGCGGTTTTCCAGTGGCTGCCCGACCATCCGGCGGTGTTCCAGCGGCTGATGGGGTTTCTCGCCCCGGGCGGTGCGCTCGCCATCCAGATGCCCGACAATATGGCCGAGGATTCTCATCGCCTGATGCGGGAAACCGCAGCCGAGATGCCGTTCGCCGCGAAGATCAATGGTGCGGCGCGCGCGCCGCTGCCGCCAGTGTCGTTCTACTATGACCTGCTGGCGCCCCTCAGCGATCGGCTGGATATCTGGCACACGGTCTACAACCATCCGCTGGCCGACGCCGAGGCGATCGTCGAATGGGTGAAGTCGACGGGGCTGAAGCCCTTTCTCGACCCGCTGGACGCGGACGAGAAGGCGATGTTCCTCGACAGTTATACGGCCAGGATCGCCAAGGCCTATCCCAGAACGGCGAGCGGCAAGGTGCTGCTGCGTTTCCCGCGCATCTTCATCGTGGCCAAGCGGGCTTGAGCACGGCCAGCGTGGGCTGCTTTGGGTGCTCCGCCGCTTGACCCGGTTTCGCCACCGTGCGCATTTCGATGCCGCAGGAATTGGGGTGAGTTGCCCGTGTGGCAGGGGTGGATGATGATACTGAAAAAGATGCTTTACGGCGGCGGCATATGCGCGGCGGCGCTGCTGGCGTTCTCTGTGTCGGCGGAAGCCAAGCGGGCGCGCTGCTTCACCACGGATGACGGCTATTTCCCATGCAGCTACAGGACCATCGACGGCGCCGGCAGTTTCCGCATTTCGGCGCCTGGCTATCCGACCTATGTGCTGGAGATCGACGGGCCGGGCTTCGCCTATGGCTATGTCGATCTCGGCCGCCGCAACGTGCCTCTGCCGGGGCAGTATGTGCGCAGCCGCGATGACGGCGCGTGCTGGAACAACCCGCAGACCAACACCAAGCTATGCGCCTGGTGAAGTCCGGTTTAAGCCGGCGTAAACCTTTGGTTTAAGCCGGCGTAAACCGGCTCGATGAGAAAACGTTGCGCCGGAGTGTTTCGGCGCCCACATGAAACCGCAATGCCCGCGGATGGGACGGACTGAACATGCATCGCGTCATCGTCAGCGGCATCGGCGCTGAAATCCCTGAACCTGTCATCACCAATGAAGAACTGGTCGAGAGCTTCAACAGCTGGGTCGATAGCGAGAACGCGCGACGGCAGGGCACCGGGGAGACGCCGCTGCAGAAATCCGACAGCGACTTCATCGTTCATGCCTCGGGCGTGCGCACCCGCCACGTCATCGAACGCGAGGGCATTCTCGATCCGACCCGCATGACGCCGCGCATTCCGGCGCGGCCGGACGACGTGCTGTCGCTGCAGGCCGAATTCGGCATCGCTTCGGCCAGGAAGGCTCTCGACCATGCCGGACTGGAGCCTTCCCAGATCGACCTGGTGATCTGCTCGGCCTCGCATCACCAGCGGCCTTACCCAGCGATCGCCATCGAGATGCAGGAGGCGCTGGGGACAACGGGCGCCGGCTTCGACATGGGGCTTGGCTGTTCCTCCGCGGCGGCGGCCCTGCACATGGCGGTCAATCTGGTGCGGTCGGGCGCGCACAAGCGCATTCTGGTGACGACGCCGGAGATCATCACCGGCCATCTCAATTTCCGCGACCGGCAGACGCACTTCATCTTCGGCGATGCCTCGGTGTCGATGGTGGTGGAGGGGCTCGCCCAGGGCGAGAAGCGGCCGGGGCGCTTCGAGGTGCTCGACACGCGCATCTGGACCCAGATGTCGAACAACATCCGCACCAATCTCGGTTATTACACCCGCGCCACCCAGGATGACCCCTACATGATCAACCTGGAAGGCAACCTGATCAAGCAGGTCGGCAACAAGGTGTTCAAGGAAGTCACCGTTGCCGGGCATAAATTCATCGTCGAATTCCTGGCCGAGCATGGGCTGACGCCGCAGGCGGTCAGGCGCTTCTGGCTGCACCAGGCCAATGCGCGCATGAACGCCATGATCCTGAAGCTGTCGTTCGGCCATGAAGTCGACCACGACCGCGCCCCGATGGTGCTGGAAAAGCTGGGCAACACGGCGGGCGCCGGCGCCATCGTCGCACTGTCGGAGAACCATGCCGACATGAAGCCCGGCGACCACGGGCTGATCTGCGCCTTCGGCGCGGGATATTCGATCGGCGGCGCGCTGCTGAGGATGCTGTGACCTGACGCGTCAGGCTGGCGCGAAGGGGACCAGCATGGGCACGCGCCGGGCATAATCGTCATAGGCGCTACCCAGTTCACCACGCAGGAAGCGTTCCTCCAGCCTTGCCTTCATGACGATGCCGATGGTGAGCAGCGCGGCGCCGGCCACACCCCAGACGGTGCCTTTCGCCGCCATGGTGGCGAGGATCGCCAGTAGAAGCCCGGTGTAGATTGGGTGACGAACGAGGCCATAGGGTCCGGTGTCGACAACGCTGTGCTCTGCCTTGGCGGTTACGGTGCCCGACCACAATCGGCCGAGATGCAGGCGCGCCCACCAGCAGAAGGCGAAACCGACGGCAATCAGCGCTACACAGATCCAGGCTTCGGCCAGGTTGGGAAACCACATACGAAACCGTCCGACATAGCCATGTGCCGGAATGAAGAGCAGGATGGTGCCAAGTATCAGCACTGCCCGATAGGGCGCCTCGGCCAGAAAGCCGGCACGTTTCTCGGCCCGGTCAGCCCAGAAGGCGGCAGCGGCCCATGACACCACCCAGATCAGCCAAAGCAGCACCATTGCCGTCGCGGGACGCATGAGCACCTCCACCGATCTGTCCGGACGTCACCATGAGACCGTCAGAGCGCGGCGGCATTGCGGCGCAATACGGCAGTGGGTACGAGGATCGTGATCGGCGCCGCGGCCTCATTCAGCAGGACCGCTGAACATCCACTGTACGTCGAAGGCATCGATCAGCATGCCGAAGCTGGTTCCCCAATATTGGCGGGTGAGGGGCACAGTGATCCGGCCACCTGCGGTCATGTGATCGAAGAGCTCGCCCATTGCGGCCAGATCGTCGAATTCCAGCATCATGGCAGAGCCTTTCATAGGCTCCGCGTCGTCATTGTCGGAAGCATGAAACAGAACGCCCTGGCCTTGGAATTGCGCATGGAGAACTTTTCCGCGCATGGCTTCTGTTCGCACCGGCATGCCGTTGTCGCCCCAGCGCAGCAGGATCGTTCCCCGGCCCAGGCCGCATTGCTCATAGAAGGCCAGGGCCGGTTCGCAGTTGGTGGTGAAGAATAGTGCAGGGGAGAGCCGCATGGGATCGCTCCTTGCCGCATCAATGCGCGGCGGCGGTGGCGGCGATGAGCGCCTCGCCCGTATATTGCCTGTCACCAATGCCCCAGCCACCGTCGGGCGCGTTGACGATGTTGATCCAGGTGTTTTCCGGCCGGTGGCCCGACACGCAGAGCTTTGCGACAATCCCGGCGGCAGCGGTGATGAAGGTCTTGCGGGCTTCGACCGAGCCAAGTCCGATATTGGGCAGCTTCAGTTCCACCATGACGACAGGCCGATTGGCGCCTCCCGCATAGATGTGGCGAGGCGGGAGGATATGGACCGTGCCGCCGACAATCGCGGTGAAGAATGCATTGCCGGTGGCGCCGGAGGCCTCGATGAGGGCGGCGCTGAGGCGCGGCAGGATCTCGCGTTCGCCTGCCGAGGTCAGTACGCCTTTCGGGGCGGTCACGGTGATTGGCATGTGGATCTCCTTGGGCTCGGGTTGCATGGCCTTGCCGACAGGGATGTCGTCCGGCTTGCCATGTTTCGTATCAATTGTTACGTTACGTGGAGGTTGCGAGTCAACGGGTTTCGTATCGATCACTATGAATAATTGGCACTATGAATAATTTGGAAAAGCGCGGCGGCCGGCCGCGTGCATTCGATCCAGGCCGGGCGCTGGATGCCGCGATGCATCTGTTCTGGGAGCATGGCTATGAGGCGACGTCGCTCGCCATGCTGCGCGAGGCGATGGGGCTGACGCCGCCGCAGATCTACAACGCCTTCACTGACAAGGAGACTTTGTTTCGCAAGGCGCTGACGCACTATCACGAGACGGAAACTGGCTTTGCGGTCGAGGCGCTGAGCGCGCCAGTGTCGACGGGAGAGGCTATCCGCCGCTTGCTGCTCGGCGCAGCAAAGGCCTATTCCAGGCCCAGCAAGCCCGGTGGCTGCCTGTTCGTCAGCGGCGCATTGGCGGCCTCGCCGCAGGCGCAAGCGATTGCCGATGAGCTGAGGACCTATCGCAAGGCAAGTGAAACGGCGATAGCGGCACGGCTGGCGAAAGGCAAGGCAGCAGGCGATCTGCCAGAAAACCTCTCGGTGGAGGGCCTGGCCAAATACATTGCAAGCGTTATGAACGGCATGTCGATCCAGGCGCGGGACGGCGCTTCGGTCGAAGACTTGCGCGCTTTGGCCCAAACCGCTCTTGCGGCCTTGCCGGTCGGAAGGCAAAACCAAGCGTATGATTGAAGGACAGAACGCCATGCTGGACCTCTTCCGCGAGGCTGAACAGCCGGTCGACATCATCCCGGGCAAGAAGCTTGTCGCCAGGGCGGCAGCTCTCTACGTCGCGCCGTCGGATCATTTCCAGACGCGTGCGGTGGACGAATTGCGGCTGGGTTTCGACGGCATAGCGGGCGATTTCCATGCCGGGCCGACGCGGCGTTCGGGCGGGCGCGAGCCCTGGTATCCGCGCGGCACCGAAATGCGCAACGAGCGACAATTGTCCATCGTGGCGGAGGATGAGCTTGCCATCGTCGCCGAGCGCATGGGGCTGGCCGAGATCAAGCCGGAGTGGATCGGCGCCAATCTTTTGATCGAAGGCGTGCCGCACCTCTCCATGCTGCCGGCCGGCACGCTGCTGTTCTTCAAGGGCGGGGCGACAATCAAGATCGACGCACAGAACGGACCTTGCCGGATCTCCGGCCGATCGATCGCCGAAAATGCCGGCATGGCCGACGTTGACGCCGGCGCGCTGTTGTTCCCGAAAGCGGCGAAACGCCTGCGCGGCGTCGTCGCCTGGGTCGAGAAGCCGGGCACGATCCGGGCCGGCGAGGAGATCTCGGTGCGCGTGCCGGAGCAGTGGATTTATAGGGGTTAGCTGCGCGTTCTTATTGTCGCCAAAGAGCAGGGGCTGCGCCGCCCAGCGGACCGCGCGCAGAAGTTGTCACGCCTCAGCTATTGATCATCGGCAGGCCGGTCAGGATAGCTCACCGGGCTCGACCATTCCGGGTCATTGTGCTTTTGCCAGTAGAGCGCCATCAGCCGGCTGGTGATCGGCCCGACCTTTCCGTCGGTGACCGCCGCGCCGTCGATCTCCGTTACCGGCATGATACCGCCGGCGGTCGAGGTGATGAAAACCTCGTCGGCTTCACGCAGCGAGGCGACGCTGACATCGGCGGGAGCAGCGGCCAGACCTTCCTCAGCGCAGAGATCAAAGACGGTGCGCCTTGTGATACCGGGCAGCACGCCAATGGCCGGCGTCGACAATTTGCCGTGCTTGACGCAGAACACGTTGAAGCCGGGCCCTTCGGCGACATTGCCGTTGAAGTCGAGGATCAGCGCCGTCTCCGCGCCGCGGTCATAGGCGTCGTAGAGACCGCGCACCAGATCGAGCCAATGATAATTTTTGATCGCCGGATCGATCGAGGCTGGTGGAATGCGCACCTTGTCGCTGATCGCGACGCGCAGGCCGCGCCGCAATTGTTCGGCATTGGCGACCGAGCCGAACGGCACGGCGAATGCCATGAAGCGGTTGAACGCCTGGCGCGGATCGCGGCTGAAGGTCGGCGAGGCGCCGCGTGTGCACAGCATTTCGACATAAGCGGCGCGATGGCCGGATAGCGCGACGCAATTGTGCAGGACCTCGGCCACGCCTTGACTATCGAAGGGGATCGTCATGCGCAGCTTGTCCAGCCCGCCGAAGAAGCGGTCCAGATGCAGGTCGAGGCGAAAGAAGCGGCCGTTCCAGACATGCACCGTGTCGTAAGTGGCGTCGGAATGCAGAAAGCCCCAATCCAGCACCGAGATCTTCGCTTGCGACATCGGTAGATACTGCCCGTCAAGGAAAGCGATGCCGTCCGGATAGGAATGCGGGTCGACGTGGCGGTCGCTGACCACCGGCAGCGGCTTCGGAGCCTGTGTTGCCATCGTCTGGCTCATCGGTGCCTTCTCCAAGCGGGGCGGGATCGGCAGGTTACCGGCGCCATGCGGAAGGCATAGAGCCACTCGCCCGGCGCTGTTCGTCCTCGCCAATGACAGATATGGCACGGCGATCTGGCTGATACATAGGATTGGAATTGCCTTACGATCCTGGAATGGTGGGCGGGAGAGAGATATGGGCAGGTTTGGGATCATTGTTGCAGTCACGATGGGTTTCGCTGTCGCTGGCCAAGCCAGCGCACAATGCGCGAAAGAGGGCGAGGAATTGTGCCAGGGCGGCCAGACCTATCGCTGCGAGAAGACAGGCAGTGAATTGACGCCGATCTTCCAGAACGTGCCTTGCGTGGTCGACGTACCGACGCTGACCGGCATATGGGTGGGCAACGGCCACCAGAGTCCGGCAGGTGACACCGGCGCCGATTGGTCGATCGCCATGACGATCAAGGACGGCGGCGCGTCGATCGACTATCCATCAGTCGGCTGTGGCGGATCGCTGTCGCAGACGTCGAGAGATGATACGTCGGCGCAATATCACGAGAGCATCACTTACGGGCAGGACAAGTGCATTGACGGCGGCGACATCACCGTCCGGTTCTTCAAGGGAAACCTGTCCTGGCTATGGGTCGGCCAGGCGGACGGCCAGCCCTACAATGCCGTCGCCGTGCTGAAGCGGCAGTGACCCGCGGCCTCATCCATCCTCGTCGTCGGCGTCGAGCAGGCGTGTGGCGCGCCAGCGCGTGAGCACGACGTTGGTCTGCTCGATGACGAAGAAACGCGCCGAGTCGCGGTCATAGCCTTCGGCCAGCAGCTTTTCGTAATCGGTATGGCCGTGGCGGATATGGGCGATGGTCGCTAGCCATACGGCAATCGTCGGCGGCAAGGTCTTCATGTGCACCGAGCCGGCGTCGGCACGGATCTTCTCCATGTCGGCATAGGGCGCCAGGGGCAGCAGCGCAGTCAGCGCCTTGGCGATGGCGCGGCGGCGACCGGTCGGCGCTGTCATCGCCGAACCCGATTGGGCTCGTCGCGCCCTTCCACGGTCGCCTCGGCAATGGCGTCGGTCGAAGCGAAATAGGGCTTGATGTCTATGACGGGCGTGCCGTCGAGCACGTCGATGGCGTCGAGATCGATGCGCCCTGTGCCGATATCGAGACCGACGAGCCTGGCCACGTGCAGGCCGATCGGGTTCGGCCGAGCAGGGGAGCGCAGGCCGAATACACCTTTCGCTTCAGCCGCATGGCGGGGTTTCTGCACAATCAGATTCCGCGGCGCATGATTGAGCCAGGACAGGATGATCACATGGCTGGCGCGCTCCAGGCCTCGCAGGCCCTCACGATAAGGCGCGTCGATGGTCAGCACCGCCGGCTGCCCGGCCTCGAGGGCGGTGCGCATGTTCTTCGGGCAGGTCTCCCGCGTTGTCCATGGCGAGGCGATGCGGCCGATGAAGACGATCCCGCCATCCGGTGGCATCTGCGCCGGGTCGTTTTCCAGCCTCTGTTCGCCCTCGCGCGTTTCGAACATTTGCGTTTCAGTCATCCTGATCTCGTGGTGCGAGCTTGTTAAATGCCGAGGTCTGTTCCAGGCATGCCATTGCCCACCACATGCCTTTGACGACACACCGAGAGGTCACGCAAGCGGCATTTTCTTGTCCGGAAGCGACATAGCGCTTGCATGGTGGTGAAAATCGACATAAACATATGTTTATATCTTTTTCAAAGAGAATACGCAGATGCATGTCGCGCTCGACACGATGGTGGACACATTGAAGGCGGCGGCCGAATCCAGCCGGCTGCGCATACTGGCGCTGCTGTCGCGCGGCGACCTCACCGTTTCCGATCTTACGGAAATTCTTGGCCAGTCGCAGCCACGCGTTTCGCGTCATCTCAAACTGTTGCTGGAGGCCGGGCTGATCGACCGTTACCAGGAGGGGTCCTGGGCCTTCTTCCGGCTGTCGGATGCCGATTCGGCGCGCGACTTCGTCATTGGGCTGGTGTCCGGCATTCGCAGTGCCGATCCGCAGGTTGAGCGCGACCTCGAGCGGCTGGCCTCGGTCAAACGCAAGCGGCAGGACCGTGCCACGGAGTATTTTTCCGTGAACGCGGCGAGCTGGGATCATATCCGCTCCTTGCATGTGCCGGACCGCGCCGTCGAAGCCGCGATGCTGAAGCTGGTCGGCAAGCGGCCGTTCCAGTCGATGCTCGACCTCGGCACCGGCACCGGCCGGCTGCTGGAAATCTTCTCGCCGCTCTACCGGCGCGGCGTCGGCATCGACATGTCGCGCGAGATGCTGACCGTGGCGCGCGCCAATCTCGACAAGGCCGGCGTTTCGAATGCGCAGGTGCGGCAAGGCGACATCTTCTCGCCGCCGGTCGAGCGCGATGCGTTCGACCTCGTCACCATCCACCAGGTGCTGCACTATCTTGACGATCCGGCGCGCGCCATTCACGAGGCGGCGCGGCTTCTGCGCCCGGCCGGTCGGCTGGTCATCGTCGACTTCGCGCCGCACACGCTTGAATTCCTGCGCGACGAGCATGCGCATATGCGGCTCGGCTTTTCGGACCGGCAGATGGGCGAGTGGTTTGCCGAGGCCGGTCTTGATCTCGAGGACAGCCAGGAGTTCGAGCCGCGCGGCGGTAACGAGGCCAGGCTCACCGTCAAGCTGTGGCTTGGCCGCGACCGGCGCCTACTGATCGCCGATCCCGCCAACGACAGCCAGCAAGCCAAAGTGAACCCGATAGGGGAAATCGCCTGATGAACCAGTTCCGCTTTTCCCGCCGCCCCGACATTGGCGACAAGGTCCGGGTTTCCTTCGAATTCTTTCCGCCGAAGAACGACGAAATGGAAACGAGGCTGTGGGACACGGTCACACGGCTGGAGCCGCTGAAGCCGAAATTCGTTTCGGTGACCTATGGCGCCGGCGGCTCGACGCGCGAGCGCACGGCACGCACCGTCGGCCGCATCCTGAAGGAGACCAGCCTGACGCCGGCCGCGCATATGACCTGCGTCGACGCCCCCCGCCATCAGGTCGATGCGGTGATCCAGGAATTCGCCGACATGGGCGTGAAGCGCTTCGTCGCCTTGCGCGGCGATCCGGCCGCGGGCGTCGGAACCGCCTACCGTCCGCATCCGGATGGCTATGCCAATGGCGCCGAGCTGGTCGGGGCGCTGAAGGATGCCGGCGACTTCGACATCTCGGTGTCGGCCTATCCGGAGAAGCACCCGGAAAGCCCTGACTTCGCCACCGACATCGACATGCTGAAGCGCAAGGTCGACAATGGCGCGACGCGGGCGATCACACAGTTCTTCTTCGACAACGACCTTTACGAGCGCTATGTCGAGCGTGCCCGCCGCGCCGGCATCTATATCCCGATCGTGCCCGGCATCCTGCCGGTGCACAATTTCACGCAAGTCGCCAATTTCTCGGCGCGCTGCGGCGCGCTGGTGCCGGCATGGCTGGCCGAACGCTTCGACGGCTTGCAGAACGATCCGCAGACCCATGCGCTGGTGGCCTCCGCCGTGGCGGCCGAACAGGTGCTGGATCTGGTCGAACGGGGGGTAGGCGACTTCCACTTCTACACCATGAACCGGGCCGACCTCGTATTCGCCGTCTGCCACATGATCGGTATCCGCGCGCATGAGGCGGAGGCCGCCGGATCGGCCGCGGCATAGATAGCCGAACAGCAAAAGGCCGGGTAAAAACCCGGCCTTTCGAATTGTTTGGACTATTGGGTGCTGGTCTTCCCCGTCTTGGCGGGTTCAGGGAAGGACGCCCATAATGAGGGCGCCGATGAAGGCAAACGCAGCACAAATCATCAATGCGTTGATTGGCCTCGTAAGTCCCATGACATAGCCTCCTCTTAAAGAGCTATGTCATGGAGTCTAGTTTCATTTGTGCCACAGGCAAGCGGAAAATGTGCTGCATTGCGACGTGACTGTGAAATTTGCGACCTCGCTTTTCCCGTTACGCGTTGAAACTCTTCGGCAAAAACCCGCTTCAGGCCTGTGAACAAATTATGGCAGGGATGTGTCTCCACCGTGTCATGGCAGCGCTACCACGACCCGAAAGCCAATTCGACTTTCGGAAAGCGCGATGTGGAGATTCAATCAAAGTGGCTTGGACGCGTGGCGTTCTCACGCCTGCCTGAACAAGCGCCCATCTATGGTGACGAGGCCAAGGCCGATCAGCACCACGCCGCCGATTTCGAACGGTTCGAGCCGTTCGCCGAGGAACAGGAAGCCGAGCAGCATGGCGCTGGCCGGGACAATCAGCGTAACCAGCGAGGCGTTGGTGGCGCCGGCGGAGGCGACGAGGTTGAAATAGAGGATGTAGGCGAAGGCGGT
>NZ_JAMYQP010000011.1:0-174123 GCF_040320945.1 Mesorhizobium sp. M0587 | reverse complement strand
GATCAATCATCGACCCCCACTCCGTCGAGCTGCGCTCGACACCTCTCCCCCGATCGACGGGGGAGAGGAAGGGCGCGAGCTTGGCAAGGCTGGCGCCTTTCCTCTCCCTCCGGAGGGGGGAGAGGTGGCGCCGCGAAGCGGCGACGGAGTGGGGGAAGCCGCTCCCAAGACGCGCAGCCGCCGAAAAATGGACAATCAGGTGGATCGGGCGAGCAATCGACCCCCACTCCGTCGAGCTGCGCTCGACACCTCTCCCCCGATCGACGGGGGAGAGGAAGGGCGCGAGCTTGGCAAGGCTGGCTCCCTTCCTCTCCCTCCGGAGGGGGGAGAGGTGGCGCCGCGAAGCGGCGACGGAGTGGGGGAAGCCGTTGATCAAACACGTAGTCGCCGCAAGACCGGCACAACCCAGCGCGCACGAAAACTCAGGCAAGCGGGTAATCAGGCGGAAGCATTGCTGTGGCTTGAGCTAAAGACGCGCAAGCTTGGCGGCTATCGCTTTACCCGCCAGTTCTCTATCGGACCATACTACGCTGACTTCTGTTGCCGCGAAAAATGGCTGGTTGTCGAGCTCGACGGCTCACAACACGCCGACAGTTCCTATGACCGCCGCCGCGACGATTTCATGCGCGCCCAAGGCTATTCGATCCTGCGTGTCTGGAGCCATGACGTCCTGGAACATCGTACTCCCGTCTGTGACACCATCCTTGCCGCGCTTGACGGCAGGCTGGCCGAAGACGTTGCTGCCTCCGACCTCCGCTTTGTCTTGCGCCCCGCTCACCCGATTCAGTTTCTCTAAAAACGGACCTATCTTTATGAAATCTCACGTAAAAGCGGTTGTCATTGGCGGCGGCGTCGTCGGCTGCTCGGTGCTCTATCACCTGGCCAAGGCCGGCTGGACCGACATCATGCTGATCGAGCGCTCGGAGCTCACCTCCGGCTCGTCATGGCATGCGGCGGGCGGCTTCCACACGCTGAACGGCGATCCCAACGTCGCCAAGCTGCAAGCCTATACGGTGCAGCTTTACAAGGAGATCGAGGAAATATCGGGCCAGTCCTGCTCGCTGCACCTGACCGGCGGCGTGATGCTGGCCGATACGCCCGAGCGCATGGATTTCCTGCGGCTGGCCCACGCCAAGGGCCGCTATCTCGGCATGGACACCGAGCTGATTACGCCCTCCGAGGCCAAGGCGATGTTCCCGCTGATGGACGAGACGAACTTCGTCGGCGCCATGTGGGATCCGGTCGAAGGCCATCTCGACCCGTCGGGCACCACCATCGCCTACTCCAAGGCGGCGAAGAAGCTAGGTGCCGAGATCGTGCTGCGCAACCGCGTCGTCGAGCTGACGCAAGAGGTCGACGGCACCTGGAACGTCGTCACCGAACAGGGCACGGTTCACGCCGAGCATGTCGTCAACTGCGGCGGCCTGTGGGCACGCGAGATCGGCCGCATGGTCGGTGTCGAGCTGCCGGTTCTGGCCATGGAGCACATGTATCTCTTGACCGAGCCGATGCCCGAGGTCGAGGAATTCAACAAGTCGACCGGCCGCGAGATGATCGGCGTGCTCGATTTCAAGGGCGAGATCTACACCCGCCAGGAACGCAACGGCATCCTGCTCGGTACCTATGAGAAAGCCTGCAAGCCGTGGTCGCCGGTCAACACGCCCTGGGATTTCGGCCACGAATTGCTGCAGCCCGACATCGACCGCATCGCGCCGTCGCTGGAAATCGGCTTCAAGCATTTCCCCGGCATCGAAAAGGCCGGCATCAAGCAGATCATCAACGGCCCCTTCACCTTCGCGCTCGACGGCAATCCGCTGGTCGGCCCGGTGCAGGGCCTGACCAATTTCTGGTGCGCATGCGCCGTCATGGCCGGCTTCAGCCAGGGCGGCGGCGTCGGCCTTGCCCTGTCCAACTGGATGGTCCATGGCGACCCCGGTTTCGACGTCTGGGGCATGGATGTCACCCGCTTCGGCGAATGGGCCGGCCTGCGCTACACCAACGCCAAGGTGCGCGAAAACTATTCGCGCCGCTTCTCCATCCGCTTCCCCAACGAGGAATTGCCGGCGGCGCGGCCGGCGCAGACGACACCGCTCTACGACACGATGCTGGCCAACAACGCCGTCATGGGCGACAGCTGGGGTCTCGAAACACCGCTCTGGTTCGCGCCGAAGGGCAAGGAGCCCAAGGACATCGTTTCCTTCCACCGTTCCAACGATTTTGGACCGATCGGCGAGGAAGTGCGCGCCACGCGCGAACGCGTCGGTGTCACCGAGATCGCCAACTTCGCCAAATACGAGGTTTCGGGGCCGGCAGCGGAAGATTTCCTCAACCGGCTGATGACCAACCGCATGCCGAAGACCGGCCGCATCGTGCTGACCCCGATGCTCAACGAATTCGGCAAGCTGATCGGCGACTTCACCATCGCCAAGGCAGCCGAAGACCGCTTCATGATCTGGGGCTCTTCCGCCGCGCAGAAATATCACATGCGCTGGTTCGAAAAGCATCTGCCGAAGGACGGTTCGGTCCGCATCCACCGTTTCGACCAGACATTAGTGGGTCTGTCGATCGCCGGGCCGAAATCCCGCGATCTCTTGCAAAAACTTGTCGACGTCGACATCTCGACCAAGGCTTTCCGCTTCATGGATTTCCGCGAGATGGCGGTCGGCGGCGCGCCTTGCCTTGTCAACCGCATCACTTATACCGGCGACCTCGGCTACGAGATCTGGATGCCGCCAGCCTACGAGCGCCTGGTCTACAAGGCCATCAAGGATGCCGGTGAGGAGTTCGGCCTCGTCGATTTCGGCATGCGCGCTCTGCTGTCGATGCGCCTCGAAAAGAATTTCCCGACCTGGTTCCGCGAGTTGCGGCCGATCTACGGCCCGTTCGAAGGCTCGATGGACCGCTTCATCAAGCTCGAGAAGAACGACTTCATCGGCCGCGAAGCCGCCGCCAGGGAACAAGCGGAAGGGCCGAAACTGCGCCGCGTCTCCTTCATCGTCGACGCGGCGGATGCCGATGTGATGGGCGACGAGCCGATCTGGGCCAAGGTCAGCAAGGACTATGGTTCGGTGGAAAAACCGCATGGCTACGGCGCGCCGCGCTTCGACGACAAGGGCAAGGAAGTTCGCGGTTCCGGGGCCGCCGAAGGCGCGTCCGCCGTGCGCGGCATTGTCGACGGCGACTGGCGCGTGGTCGGCTGGGTGACCTCTGGCGGCTATGCGCACTATGTTCAGAAGTCGATGGCGCAAGGCTATGTGCCGGCGGCCCTTTCCGGGGACGAAAGTGCCGGCCTTTTCGAGATCGAGATCCTCGGACACCGGCGTCCGGCCCGCATCAACATCGAAGCGCCCTTCGACCCGAGCGGCGAGAAGATGCGGACCTGAGGCTCGACCATGGACAGCGCGGGGCCAAGAGGCAGCTTTGGCCGGCATCGCAAGATCATGCCGTTCGAGCCGGGCTCGATCGAGGCGCTGCGCGACGCCTCCCGCCGGAAGGCGGCTGATCTAAACCAGCATGTGCTGGGCTACGGCGCGACAGCCGAAGCAGAATGGGCGGCAGGCATTGCCGCCCCTGACTTGGCCGAAATGCGCAAATACCGGCTCGATCGCATCCGCGCCGAACTGAGGCGCCGCGGCTACGCCGGCGCGCTGCTCTATGACCCCGTCAACATCCGCTACGCCACGGATTCCACCAACATGCAGCTATGGGTGGCGCACAATCCGACACGGCATTGCTTCGTTGCCACCGAGGGGCCGGTGGTGCTCTTCGACTATTTCTCCTGCGAGCATCTGTCGGACCATTCCGGCGTCGTCGACGAGGTTCGCCCCGCCGTCTCGTGGATATATCTCTACAGTGGCGAGCTCACCGAGCAGAAAGTCGCTGGGCGGCCGGCATCGCCGATCTGGTGCGGGAACATGGCGGCGGCAACAGCCGCATCGCGGTCGACCATATCGATCCGGAAGGCGTGGAGGAACTTGAGCGCCTCGGCATTTCCATCGGCAATGGCGAAGCGGTGATGGAGAATGCGCGGCTGATCAAATCACCCGACGAGATCCTTGCCATGCGCCGCGCCATCGTCGCTTGCGAGGCGGCGATGGGAGAGATGGAACAGGCGCTGAAGCCTGGCATCTCCGAGAATGAATTATGGGCCGAACTGCACCGCGGCAACATCGCGCGCGGCGGCGAATGGATCGAGACGCGGCTGCTGGCATCCGGCCCGCGCACCAATCCATGGTTCCAGGAATGTTCGTCACGCAAGATCGAGGCTGGCGATCTCGTCGCTTTCGACACCGACCTGATCGGCCCCTACGGCTTCTGCGCCGACCTGTCGCGCACCTGGCTGTGCGGCGATGCAGAGCCTTCGAACGAACAGCGCGACCTGTTCCGCAGCGCCGCCGATCAGATCGCTCACAATACGCAATTAATGCAGCCGGGCGTCGCGTTTCGCGACCTTGTCGAACGCTCGGCGGTGCCGCCCGGCGACTGCTTTCCGACCCGCTACGGCGTGCTCTATCACGGCGTCGGCCTGGCAGACGAATACCCGACCTTGCCGCATGCCAGTGACTGGACATCAGATACGCCCGATGGCGTGCTCGAACCAGGCATGGTGCTGTGCGTGGAAAGCTATATCGGCAAGCTCGGCGGGCGCGAGGGCGTCAAGATCGAGGAGCAGGTCCTCATCACCGGCACCGGCAACCAGCAGCTTTCAACCTACCCGTTTGATGCGAGGCTGCTCGGCTAGCCCGGCAAGGGCCTCGCGCAGTGCCCTGACCGTCTTTTCCGGCGTTGTCCCAGCGGTGATGAACGGCAGGCCTTTGCGCCGTGCTGTCCAGCCGACGACCGCCACCGCTTGCGCTGCAGGCTCGAAACGCCGCGCCAGGGACCAGCTTTCGCAATCGATCGCCGCGACATCGGCTTTGCCCTCGGCCACGGCGACGATGGAGCCGCGATGGCCGCCGCTTTCGCTGCGCGACGAAAAGATATCGAGGCTTTCGCCCTGGGCCTCGAGGTCGCGGGTCAATGCGATGATGCCGGACATGGAATCGAGGCTGTTGAAGGTGAAGCGCTTGCCGCGGATCAGATCGAGCGGAAGGAAGGCGCTGCCGTCCGCCGGCGAACGAACCTCTGCCCCCTCGCCCGCCTGCATCACCAGCGCGCTGGAATAGAGCTCGCCTTGCCCGCCTTCGTAAGCGTCGTAGCTTGGTTGCCCGACCACCTGCACGTGCCGTGACAGGCCGAGTTCCATCGGCCCCCAGCAGGTCTGCGCGAACAGCAGAGCCGGGTGCAGCCAAACCTGGTGAAAATCGAGTTCGTCCGGCGGCAATGTCGCCGGGTCTGGCGCGATCAGTTTTCCCTGGGCATCGCGAATGCCGCCCGGCACCGGCGGCAGATCGCCAATGCGCCGCACGATGGTTTCCGGCGCATCGATGCCCCTTTGCCGGAACGCATCGCGCAACCCAGCCCATTGCGCGTCGACCTCGTCGCGTGCCTCGGGCCAGTCATACATCGGCAACGCCGCAACCAATTCGCTCATGCCGGGATCTGACCGCTATGTCTGGTATTGAAGGGAACCGACCAAAGCAGTCTAGCAGGCAGCGCCTGCTTGCTGCAAAAGCTCATTCCTTCGGCGGCTCAGCCGGGACCGGCACGGTGCCGAGCCCATTGATGTTGCGCGCCCTGACGCGTGGCTTGAATGCCCTGCCCGGTTCCGCCGCGCGCCGCAGCACGGGATGCACGACCGGCTCCTTCGCCTTGAAGGCATAGGCTTTGATCAGGGCGAAATAGTTCGGATAGGCATAGCCGTTGTTCATCCGCAGCCATTCCTCGCGGCGGTCACGAAACAGCTCGGGCAGCTTGTACCAGGCCACCGTCGGCGTCTTGTGGTGGACAAAATGCAGATTGTTGTTGAGGAACAGAAACGACAGCGGCGAGCGCTCGACGATGACCGTGCGGCCTTCGGGATGCTCGGACCATTGATGCTCGGCGAAGGTGCGGATCGCGATCAGCGACTGGCCGAGCCAAACCGGCACCAGAATGTAGAGCCACAGCGGAATACCGAAGCCGAACTCGACGATCGCCAGCACGACAGCAAGGCCGATCGCGTGCAGCAGCCAGGCTTTGCGGACTGCCTTGTCGCCGGCAATCATCTGCTTGGCATCGTCGATGAAGAAGCCGACGCAAGACAACCACGGGCCAAGCACGAACCGGCCGGCCATGGTGTTGTTGATCTTGAGCAGGAATTTCATCGTCGGCGGCAGGTCGTCATGCTGCCAGAGCGCCTGGTAATAGCTCTCGGGATCGTCGAGCGGATCGGTCAACCGCTCATCGGCGTGGTGGCGCAAGTGAAGCGTCTTGAAGCGGCGGAACGGCCAGACAAGCCCGATCGGCAGAAAGACGAAAGCTTCGTTGACCAGCGCGTTGCGCGTCGGATGGCCGTGCAGCACTTCGTGCATGAGCGACGACTGCAGTGCCAGGATGAAGCCGAGGATGGCAAGCGCCAGGATCGGATAATTCGGCCAGAGCAGCAAGCCGATAGCGAGCCAGGCTCCGTAGCAGAAGAAAGCGAGAGCCACGGTCGGCCACTCGATTGCCGGTGCATTGCGTCGCCTGATGCTCTTGCCTGCCATGCGATCGACCACTGTCCCTCAGTCGCCGGAACCCCGATCGGTTCCTGACAGCATTGTGTCAGGAGAAGCGATTCCACTCAACGAGACAAAGTGCACAAAATGTTGCGATTGCGCATTTGTGGCCGCATATGTTACACATTGTAAACAGTATCGGGGATTCATTTACGCCTGAGGCATGGCTTCGGCCCCGCTTTGGGGCAAAAATTTTCTCCCAATGTGCGGAGTCGGATGATGGACAAACGGGACCTGTCGGCGATCTTTAGGGAGCGTTTGAAGCTGCTCCTGACAAGGTCCGACCTCAACCAGTCAGCCTTCGCCACCGCTGTCGGCATCGATCGGTCGGCACTTTCGCAGCTGATGTCCGGCGCCTCGACCCGCCTGCCGCGCGCCGAAACGCTGCTCAACATCGCCGCCGAATTCAAGATTTCCCTGGATTGGCTGCTTGGCCTCAGCCAGGACGAAGGCGTCACGGGCGAAATCCGCGAAAGCCTCGAGATCGAGGAGGCTCCCGACGGTTTCGACCGCACCCTGCTCGCCAAATGGTTCGCCGAGGCGGCCGGCACAAAGATCCGCTATGTACCGGCCGGCATTCCCGATCTTCTGCGAACACGCGCGCTGGTCGACTACGAAGCCAACATCACCAACCGGAGCCGCCTGGCACAGGCCAGCGAGACCCAATACCGCATCGAATACAACCGGCGCCCGGAAACCGACATGGAAGTCTGCATGCCGCGCCATACGCTGGAGATCTTCGCACGCGGCCTGGGCGTATGGGATCGTTTTCCGGAAGCCGACCGCCAGCAACAGCTCGCCCACATGGCAACGCTGCTCGACGACCTCTACCCGACCTTCCGTCTGTTTCTCTACGACGGCCGCATGCGCTATTCGATCCCGCTGACCATTTTTGGGCCCTACCGCGCTGCCATCTATGTCGGCGACATGTACGTCGTGCTGAACGCCACCCAGCCAGTCCAGGCCCTGACCCGGCATTTCGACAATCTGATCCGTGCCGCCGACGTCAATCCGCATGAGGCCGCCGCCTTCGCGCGCAATCTGGCCGGCATGTCATTTCCATCGGGCGCCGGCTGATCGGCGTCAATCACGGTCATTCGGGTGAGGCGTTCGCGGTCGAGATCGTGCCGGCGGCGTGAGCGAAGGCATCGGCATTGACGGACGTCATCGCCGCTATTTCATTGACTAGACATAAAGACTTCTTTATATCCTTATTCGACTTCGAAACATGAAAGCCAATCCGATGACGACGACCAACCCGATCGATGCGCTGCTGGCCGAGAAGGGCGTGCTGCTCGCCGATGGCGCGACCGGCACAAACCTGTTCGCCATGGGACTGGAAGCCGGCGAGGCACCTGAGCTGCTGAACGAGACGGCGCCCGATACCATCACCAGCCTGCACCAGAATTTCGTCGACGCAGGCGCCGACATCATCTTGACCAATTCGTTCGGCGGCACACGCCACCGGTTGAAGTTGCACCACGCGCAGGACCGCGTGCATGCGCTGAACAAGCGCGCCGCCGAGATCGCCCGCGCTGTGGCCGACAAGGCTGGCCGCAAGGTGATCGTTGCCGGCTCCGTCGGCCCGACCGGCGAATTGCTGGTGCCGCTTGGCGCCATGACCTATGATGAGGCGGTCGACGCCTTCGCCGAGCAGATCGAGGGTCTCAAGGAAGGCGGCGCCGAAGTCGCCTGGATCGAGACCATGTCGGCTCCCGACGAGATCCGCGCCGCCGCCGAAGCCGCCATCCGCGTCGGCCTCCCCTACACCTACACAGGATCCTTCGACACCGCTGGCCGCACCATGATGGGCCTGCTGCCGAAGGACATCCACGGCGTCGTCAACGGCCTGTCGCAAGCCCCGCTTGGCGTCGGCGCCAATTGCGGTGTCGGCGCCTCCGATATTCTTGCTTCGCTGCTCGACATGACCGAGGCGAAGCCGGAGGCGACGGTCATCGTCAAGGGCAATTGCGGCATTCCCGAATTCCGCGGCACCGAAATCCACTATTCCGGCACGCCCGAATTGATGGCCGACTATGTCCGTCTGGCCGTCGATGCCGGCGCGAAAATCGTCGGCGGCTGCTGCGGCACCTCGTTCCAGCACCTCGCCGCCATGCGCAAGGCGCTCGACGCGCACACCAAGGCGGATCGCCCGACCGTCGGAGCGATCGTCGAGCGCATCGGTCCGATGCGCAACAAGGTGGCGACGGAAAACACCGCCGAGACCAGCGAAGCCCGCCGCGAGCGGCGCCGTGGCCGGGCCTGACCTCATCGTCGTTGTGATTATTCGCTGTTGTCGGCGTAGCTCGACTGCGCCGACCTGAAGTCGGTCCCGGCGCCGACCGCATCGCTGCGCATGATCATCAGCGCGCCCGAGGTGCCCGGATCGGTGATCTGCTCCAGCATGAGGCGGAACCGGTCGTTGTTGAGGGCCGACATGGCGGTGTTGCGAGCAGCGGCGACATCGTCCCGCATGCGCCTGGATTCCGCCGACGACGCTGGCGAAGCAGCTGCTTCTTGAGCTGGCTCTCGTGCCGGCGGTATCGAGTTCGCAACAGTCCTGATCTGCAATTCCGGCTCCTCAAGCCAAGTGGGCTGCCCCACGTAACAAGGAGGGGGTTGCGATCCTGTACCCGAAATGCCGAGCAATTTAACGACCGGGAAATTCTCGGAAAAAAGGCCGACAAGGGAATACCCCTCGCCGGCCCTGTCTCACCCGCCCGTGGGTCGTTTCCCTATCAGAACGATCCCATCTGAAGGAACCCGGCGGTCATCACCACTACCGCTTGCCGCCCAGCGCCGAGGCAAGGCGCACAAGCGAGAGGAACTCGGACCTGTACCCAAACGGGTCGGCTCCTCGGGCGGCAGTGGCGATCTCCATGATCTTGTCGTAACCGAACTTCGCGGTCGCATCCTCGTCGCGCAGCTTCTGGCCGAAGGCCGCGACCGCGACGGAGAAACGCTGGTCGATGCTGGCCTCGTCAAAGGACGCAACCTCGTTGGCCGATGTCACCGGCGTGGTGATCAGTTTCGAGACGTCTTCGTTGGGCAGCTTGTAGCGGATCTTGACGAAGGCATATTCGTCCGCATTGGCGACGCCGCCATTGTTCACCGCCGCCTGGCCATAGCGCAGCGGATCGATCTGCTCGCCGCCGCTGCCCCTGGGCGTGATCTCATAGATCGCGGTGACCGAATGCCCCGAACCGATATCGCCGGCGTCAACGCGGTCGTTGTTGAAATCCTCGCGGTTCAGCGCCCGGGTCTCGTAGCCGATCAGCCGGTATTCCGAGACCTTGTCCGGATTGAACTCGACCTGGATCTTGACGTCCTTGGCGATGGTGAACAGCGTCGAGGAAGCATCCTCGACCAGCACCTTTTCCGCTTCGGCAAGCGTGTCGATGTAGGCGGCGGTGCCGTTGCCGTTCTGGGCGATCGTCTGCATCATCTGGTCGTTCAGATTGCCGCGGCCAAAGCCGAACACCGACAGGAAGACACCGGTCTTGCGCTCCTGCTCGATCAGGCGCTTCAGATCGTCGTCATCGCTTTGGCCGACGTTGAAGTCGCCGTCGGTGGCCAGCATCACCCGGTTGACGCCGTCCTTGACGAAGGACTTTTGCGCCAGCCTGTAGGCTTCCTTGATGCCCGCCTCGCCGGCCGTGCTGCCACCGGGCGTCAAATTGTCGATGGCATTGAGAATTTTGTCCTTTTCGGACGCCTTGGTCGGCTCCAGGACGGTGCCCGCATCGCCGGCATAGGTGACGATCGAGATGGTGTCGTCGGCCTTTAGTTTGCTGACCAGCAGACGGAATGCCGACTTGAGCAGCGGCAGCTTGTCCGGCTCGTCCATCGAGCCAGAGACGTCGATCAGGAAGACCAGATTGGCCTTTGGCTGTTCGGCCGGCTTGACGTCAAAACCCTTGATGGCGACATGCATCAGCCTGGTGTGCGTGTTCCACGGCGTCGGCATGACGCTGACGGTCGAATTGAACGGCGTCGTGGCGGAGTCCGGCCCCTTCCAGTCGTAGGGGAAGTAATTGATCATCTCCTCGACGCGCACCGTATCGGCCTGCGGCACCAAGCCTTCCTTCAGCGAACGCCGCACGAAGGAATAGGAGGCGGTGTCGACGTCGATCGAGAAGGTCGAGACCGGGTCTTCGAGTGCTGCATGCACCGGATTGGTCTTGAAGTCCTGGACGCGGTCGCGGTTTTCCTCTTGCGGCTGCATCTGGTCGGCCGGCGCCATGGCTGGCTGTTGCGGTGCAATCAATTTGGACTCGGCCTGCATGCGGGAGGCGCGCGAAGTGCTGGGTGCGTTTACAGCGCCATCCAATGCGAATTCAGCTGTGGGTGCCGGTGGTGCTGGCTCGGCCGGCATACCACGTCCAAGCGCATTCTGCTGTACCGCGCCGCCAACGGCCGTCGATTCGGATTTCGGCGGCGCAGCCGGCGCCACAAGCGCATCGGTTGCATCGCGGCTTTCCATATCCGCATCGGCTTTTTTGTCCTTTTCCGGCGCAGTGGCCGCGAGCGGCTTCTTGGTCGCCTGATCTCCCTGCTTGGCCAGCGGCTTCACCGTCGCCGGCTTGTCGGCCAGTGTCTCGGTGATCTTCTCGCCGCCGCCGAAAGTGGACGGCTGCTCCCTCAGCATATGGAAAGTGGCATATCCGGCGATCGGCAGGGCGACGAGCCCGGCAATGGCCGGCGTGGCAATGAGTTTCTTTTGCATGATCTCGCTCCAGAGCTTTTGTGCTCGCTCTGTGAGACGAAGACCGCCGACCGAACCTTGGGTGACGGCAGAAATATTTTCCTCTTCGAAGGCGCGCATGGCGGCTTCGAAGGCACGCGCCTTCGCGCTCTCGCCAGGCGCCGGCACTGCTGCGTCGCGCAGTCTCTTGAGTTCGTTGTCGTCGACCATGGTCACACTTCCCCGGCTGAACGCATCAACGTCTTCAGCCGTTTCTTCGCTTCATGGATGTGCCAGGAAACCGTCGTCTCCGAGATCGCCATCGCCTCGGCGGCGACCGCGTGGCTCAAGCCCTCGCCATAGACCAGCAGCACCGCGTCGCGCTGCTTGTCGGGCAATTGCCGCACAGCCGCCCACAGCGCCTCGGCCGGATCCTCGCTCTCGGCCTCGGCCGCGCCCGAAATCAGCGCATGGACGCCGTAGGCCGCTGTCTTGACCGTCTCGCGTGCGGTCTTGCGCATCATGTCGCGCGCCGCGTTCATCGTCATGGTGTAGAGCCATGTCGTGAAAGCACTTCCGCCGCGATAGTCCCGGATCGCCCGGCCGAGCCGGACGCAGACTTCCTGGGCGATGTCTTCGGCATCGGCCTTCCTGCCGCACCAGCGATAGGCGGCGCGATAGACGAAGTCGTAGTGACGCTCCAGCAATGCGCCGAAAGCCCCCCTGTCTCCGCCCTTCGCCCGCCCGATCAGTTCGGCGTCGGAGGCTTCGCTCTCATCCAGCATCATCGCCATCATTTGCCTGTTGGACGAAGGCTAATGGCCAATCCTTGGGGTGTTGGAAAGATTTTTTTGCAGAGCGGTTTTTCCTTCTCCCCGTTCCACGGAGGTAAGGCATGGTCCGCGCAGCGGGCGAAACGCCAACGCGCTGCGTTCGGCAAATTGGGCTGGATTTGCGTTTGGATTGAAAGGCTACCCCAACGTCTCAGAAAACAGGGTGATCAACCTGTTCCAGTGACGCTCGGCGCCGGCGGCGTCATAGACGCTGTGGTCGGGCACGCACCAGCCATGCGCCATGCCGGCGTAATTCTCCAGGACATGATCAACTTTCGCCGCCCTCAGCGCCTCGGCCAGCCGCGTCGATTGTTCCGGCGGAAAACTCCTGTCGACGCCCGCCATGCCGACATAGACGCGCGCCTTGATCGTCTCCGCCTTGCGGTGCGGGCTGTCGGCGGCATCGCTGGCGAGATTGCCGCCGTGGAAACTGGCGGTCGCCCTGATCCTGTCGGGATAGCTAGCGGCTGCATTCAGCGATCGGGCTCCGCCCATGCAATAGCCGACGGTGCCGATCGGACCGGTCACGCCTTCGCCGGCGAGCGCATCGAGAAACGCCGCGCTGTCGCTGATGGTCATCTCTTGCGTCGTGCCGCTGACCAGCGCCGTCAGTGCCGCCTTGGTCTTTTCCTCGACGAAAGCGGTCTTGGCGTCGAACGGACCATAAGGCGCCTTGCGATAAAACAGATCCGGCACCAGCACCGCATAGCCCTCGCCCGCCAGCCGTTCGGCCATGCCGTCGAGCGCCGGGCGCGGACCGAAGGCATCCTGAT
The DNA here is from genome assembly GCF_040320945.1 of Mesorhizobium sp. M0587. Classification (NCBI taxonomy): domain Bacteria; kingdom Pseudomonadati; phylum Pseudomonadota; class Alphaproteobacteria; order Hyphomicrobiales; family Phyllobacteriaceae; genus Mesorhizobium; species Mesorhizobium sp. M0587. The sequence goes on along the minus strand of NZ_JAMYQP010000011.1, from coordinate 161,195 downwards.
AGAGAATGACACCGGCATTGACCGGGGAAGCCTTGGCTGGCCGGAACAGCGCGGCCTTTGCCGTACCGTCCCTGGTCTTGATCTGGAGATCTTGTTTCGTCATCACCTGCTCCGTTCGCGAGATGCGCGATACATATCCGCGCGAGCCGCCACGGCAAGGCGTCCCCTGAACCTGGCAGTCAACATTTCGTGCAGGATGGGGCTGCGAATTACAGGCCTGCAAATGCCGCCATGTGGAAGACCTGGACCTCCGGGGGATAGCGAAAGTCGGCACCGTAAGGGCAGGCGTTGCGATCGAGGCAACCGCCGCTGCGGCACGGTTCGCCGCTCGCTCCCCGCACATGCGCCAGACAGGATCGATAGGCAAATCCGTGCGCGGAATAGGCGTCGACCGGACAGGATTTCAGGCAAGGTTTTTCAACACAGCTGTCGCAGAGATGGATCGCCGGCTCGATGGCTTCGAGCGCAAGATCGTCCTCGAACAGCAGCGCACCGCGATAGGCATGCCACAGTCCGTATTGCGGGTGCATGAGGATGCCGAGCGGTGACGGCTTCAACCCTTCCGCCCGCATCCCCCATTGCTGGAACGGCAAATAAGGCTTGTCCGAGGGCGAAACGGCCCGCGCTCCGAATGTCTGAGCCACGACGCCAATGACCTGCCGCGACCAGCTGTCGAGCGGATTGGCAATTTTTTGTGGCTGCTGCTCGCGCCAGCGCTGGAAATACGGCCAGGGTGCCGCGCCCGCCTGCCCGACCAGCAGGACGGACCTGGCTGGAGCGCCCGAGGGGCCATGAGGCGCCTCCTCGCTGGCCGCAAAGGCGATGCCGCCGCGCAGGATGAGGCCATTGGCGCCAAGCGCGGCCGTGATCTCCCTGATCATGCCGCGCGCAGCAATCATCCCTTCTGGTCCGGGTCGGAGAAGGCGCTCCGCCAGACTTCCTTGTGGATGATGTTGGCGACTTTAGCCCCGCCTGACTCGGGCTCCTTTCAGGTGAAGGCGTCGGGCATCGACCCCTTCTTCTTGGCAATGAATTCCTTCAGCGCTTCGTCGATGGCCGGATCGAGATGCGGCGCCTCATAGCTTTCCAGCCAGCGGCGGGCGAGCTCGTTGGCGCGCTGCGGCGCCGTCTTCTGGCCTTCGGCCAGCCATTGCTCGTAGGAATTGTTGTCGGCGATGTTGGAGCGGTAGAAAGCAGTCTGGAAATTCGCCTGGGTGTGGTCGCAGCCGAGATAGTGGCTGCCCGGCCCGACCTGGCGGATGGCGTCCATCGCCTGGCCGTTTTCCGACAGGTCGACGCCTTCGGAGAATTTCTGCGTCATGCCGAGCTGGTCGATGTCCATCATGAATTTTTCGTAGCAGGAGGCCAGCCCGCCCTCGAGCCAGCCGGCCGAATGCAGCACGAAATTGGTGCCGGCCAGAATGGTCGAATTCAGCGTGTTGGCGCTCTCATAGGCCGCCTGCGCATCCGGGATTTTCGAGGCGCAGAGCGAGCCGCCGGTGCGGAACGGCAGGCCAAGGCGACGGGCAAGTTGTGCAGCGCCGTAGGAGACGAGCGACGGCTCCGGCGTGCCGAAGGTCGGCGCACCCGATTGCATCGAGATCGACGAGGCGAAGGTTCCGAACAGCACCGGCGCGCCGGGACGGATAAGCTGCGTGAACGATGCGCCGGCCAGCACTTCGGCCAGCACCTGCGTCAGCGTGCCGGCCACAGTGACAGGGCTCATCGCGCCGGCCAGGATGAACGGGGTGACGATGCAGGCCTGGTTATGGCGCGAATACACTTTCAGCGCGCCAAGCATGGTCTCGTCGAACACCATCGGCGAGTTGGCGTTGATCAGGCTGGTCAGCACCGTGTTGTTCTCGACGAAATCGTCGCCGAAAACGAGCTTGGCCATGGCGACCGTGTCTTCGGCGCGTTCCGGCGCCGTCACCGAGCCCATGAACGGCTTGTCCGAATACTTTATGTGCGAATAGATCATGTCGAGATGGCGCTTGTTGACCGGCACGTCGACCGGCTCGCACACCGTGCCGCCCGAATGGTGGATCGACGGCGCCATGTAGGCGAGCTTTACGAAATTCTGGAAATCCTCGATCGTCGCGTAGCGCCTGACGCCGTCCAGATCGCGCACGAAGGGCGGGCCGTAGACCGGCGCGAAGACGGTGGCATTGCCGCCGATCTGTACCGAGCGCTCGGCATTGCGGGCATGCTGGGTATAGACGGACGGCGCGGTTTTCAGCAGCGAGCGGCAGAGCCCCTTGGGAAAATGCACGCGCTCGCCCTTGACGTCGGCGCCGGCCTCTTTCCAGAGCTGCAGCGCTTCCGCGTCGTCGCGGAAGATGATGCCGATCTCTTCAAGCACCGTGTCGGTGTTCTTTTCGATCAGCGCCAGTCCTTCCTCGTCCAGCACCTCATAGATGTTGATCTTGCGCTTGATGTAGGTGAGCTGCGTGCCGGGACCGCCGCCGGAGCGGGCTGCACGCCTGGCCGCCGCTCCGCCGCTTGCGCCGCGCCCGCGTCGCGCGTTTGACGCTTCCTGGTCGACTGCCGCGTGATCGCTCATAATGTTTCTTCCCTGAATTGTTCTTGTCTGAAATCCGCTGCGGCCGCTGATCGCCGCTCCTCCTCGGATCGTAGCCATGCACCCTATTCGAAACGGCCAGCCAGCGCCAACGCCTGTCGCAAAATCGACAAGAAAACAGGTAGATTTTCCAGTCGCTTTCCTTTTGCGGGAAGTCGCAAATCAGCTATGGATACGTGCCCCTGGCGGGTTAGGTATCAATGCAAACATTTTGTGCCTTGCGACACAGTCGCGATGCGGGCAGGAGTTCGATACATGGCCGACGACGAGATCATCCTTTCCGAACTTTCCGACGACGAGTTGGTGCAGCAGATGCACGACGATCTCTACGACGGACTGAAGGAAGAGATCGAGGAAGGCACGCGGATCCTGCTCGACCGCGGCTGGGCACCTTACAAGGTGCTCACGGAAGCCCTGGTCGAAGGCATGCGCATCGTCGGTGAGGATTTCCGCGACGGCATCCTGTTCGTCCCCGAAGTGCTTTTGTCGGCGAATGCAATGAAGGCCGGCATGTTCATCCTGCGCCCGCTGCTCGCCGCCACCGGCGCGCCCAAGCAGGGCAAGATGGTGATCGGCACCGTCAAGGGCGACATTCACGACATCGGCAAGAACCTCGTCGGCATGATGATGGAGGGCGCCGGCTTCGACGTCATCGACCTAGGCATCAACAATGCGGTCGAAAAATATCTCGACGCCATCGAGCAGCATCAGCCCGATATCATCGGCATGTCGGCACTGCTGACCACGACCATGCCCTACATGAAGGTCGTCATCGACACGATGAAGGAGAAGGGCATCCGCGACGACTATGTCGTGCTGGTTGGCGGCGCACCGCTTAACGAGGAATTCGGCAAGGCCGTCGGCGCCGACGCCTATTGCCGCGATGCGGCGGTGGCGGTCGAGACCGCCAAGGACTACATGAAGCGCAAGCACAATGTACGCGCTTCGGCGTGAGCCCGACGGTTCCGCGACGACCCACGAAAAAAGCCGCGCCTTGCAGCGCGGCTTTTTTGTTCCCAGATGATGGAGAACGCAGTGCGCGGATCAGGGCTTGGTGACGGTGTCCTCGACTGCCTTGGCCGTCGACTTGACGTCCCTGCCGACGCCACGGACGGTGTTCGCGCAAGCCGTAAGGGCCAGGACGCAGGCTAGGATGGCAATCGGCGCGATGCGTAGCAGTTTCATGGACGGTATCTCCCTCGACAGATAAATTAGCGCCACAGCAACGAAGGCCGCTCGACTGGTTTCATGGCCAAGACGCAGAAAACCAAACCGAATCAAGACGACAGGCTGCTGGTCATTGCCTGTGGAATGATTGCGCGCGAAGTTTTGGCCGTCAAGGAGCAGCTCAAACTCGACCATCTCGATCTGATCTGCCTGCCGGCGGAGTTTCATTTCTATCCCGACCGCATCGCGCCGGCGATGGACAAGGCGATCGAAAAGGCCAAGGCGGAAGGCTACGGCAACATCTTCGTCGGTTACGCCGATTGCGGCACCGGCGGCTTGCTCGACCGGGTGTGCGAGAAGCATGGCGTCGAACGCATGGCCGGACCGCATTGCTTCGCCTTTTACCAGGGCATGGATGCCTATGCGAAGGTCGCCGACGACGACATGATGTCCTTCTACATGACGGATTTCCTGTGCCGCCAGTTCGATGCCTTCTTCATGAAGCCGCTCGGCCTCGACAAGCACCCGGAGTTGATCAAGGACTATTTCGGCAATTACGAGAAGCTGATCTATCTCGCCCAGACCGACGATCCGGAGCTCGACAAGGTCGCCGAGAACGCGGCGAAGATGCTGGGCCTCGTCTATGAGCGCCGCGCGACGGGCTATGGCGACCTGACGACCGGGCTGGCCAAGGCCACGGCACACGGCTGACGCTGATCAGGCCCGTATTCGGCCACGAGTCAGGCAAATACGCCGGCAAAGCTCGTCCAAACCACGCCTGCCCTTCGCCCGCGATGACCCCATAAGCAACATTCGCATTCGTCACACCATGATTTTCGAGCGCGACGCTGCTAAGCACGGGTAAGTTGTTCGCCAGATGCAGCGGCGCTGCTCCGCACATCGCCAGGGAGGCTACCATGACACTTCGCCCATTGTTTGCCGTTGTCGGCCTGCTCTGCTTCACCTTGCCCGCCCTTGCCGATGGCGAGGTGCAGAAGCTGATCACCGCCGCCGACAAGGCACGACTCGACAAATATGGCGAGACCCGCAAGGCGGCCCTCGCCGAGGCAAAAGCGGGCAACCCCGCCGAGGTCAAGCAGCTCGATGCCTTGCTGGCCAAGCCGCTGGTGTCCTTTTCCGACAAGGACCTGACCGGCACTTGGCAGTGCCGCACCATCAAGGCCGGCGGGCTTTCTCCGCTCGTCATCTATGGCTGGTTCAAATGCAAGGTGACCGACGATGGCTCCGGCTGGCGGCTGGAGAAAATCAGCGGCTCGCAGCGCACCAAGGGCCGCTTCTTCGACGACAGCGAGAAACGCGCGATCTATCTCGGTTCCGCTTCCGTCAACACCGATCCGGCGAAACCCTATGGCAGCGGCCCGCAGACCGATCAGGTCGGCTATGCCTTCCGCAACAGCGCCGGCGAATGGCGCATCGAACTCCCCGCGCCCTATTACGAATCGAAGCTCGACATCCTCGAATTCAAGCGCTGATCGAATCCTTTCCTCCCTTGATTGGCTGGCAACCAGGTTTTGGGCACACCAAGAATTAACCTGCCCTTCCTAGCATCCGCCCAGTCGACAACGGGTCGCTTGAAAGGGGGCAAGATCGATGGCAGCGTCGGAATCCAGTCCGCGACCGATCGTGATCGTCACCGGAGGAGGCTCGCATGTCTGGGCTATCGTCAATGCGATCGCCGACCGCATCGGTCCTGTCAGCGTCATTCTCGAAACCCCTGAATCCAAAAAACAATTGCTGATTGGCCGTGCTCGCCGCCAGGGCTGGCTACAAGCCATCGGTCAGCTCGGAACGATGGTGCTGACCAGGCTTGGCAAGCTGCTCCTCGCCGGCCATGCCAGGCGGCTGATAGCCGAGGAGAAGCTCGATATCGAGCCGCGACAGGACCAAGCAATCATCCATGTTGCTTCCGCCAACAGCCTGGAGTGTCTCAAGGCGATCGAAAAGATCCAGCCTGGCGTTGTCCTGCTTAACGGCTGCAGGCTCTTGTCAAAGGACATATTGGCCCGGATGCCCTGCCCGGTGATCAACTACCACGCCGGGATCACGCCCAAATACCGCGGCATGAATGGCGGCTACTGGGCGCTGATATCGGGCGATCCGCAGAATTTCGGCACCACCGTGCATCTGGTCGATGCCGGCGTCGACACCGGTGCCGTGCTGAAACAGGCGCACGGCCGGCCGAAACCGGGCGACAGCATCACGAGCTACGCATTGCGGCAGGCGGCGTTCTCGCGCGACATCTGCGTCGAGGCCGTCCGGGATGTGCTGGCGGGAAAGCTCGCAGCCGTCGATCCGGGCCTGCCGTCCCGGCAATGGTATCACCCGACGATCTGGTTCTATCTCTGGACCGGACTCCGTCGCGGCATCTGGTGAGGCTTCATTTGGTGAGGCTGGCAGCCGGAGCTTCCGTATGCTATTGTCATACAGGAAGCGAAAAGGTAATCCGATGTCCAACATGGGACCTGTCAGCGTGCGTGTCACCTCCGACGAGCGTGATATTCTTGAAGCAGCCGCCAAACAGACTCACACCAATCTCAGCGACTTCATTCGGCGAAAAGCCGTGGAAGCCGCCGAAATGGAGGTGCTGAGCGGGCGCGTGGTGGCGATCCCCGCGATCGACTGGGAAAAGTTCGAGGAATGGGCGAAGTCGCCGCCGAAGCATCTTCCGGCGCTCCGCAGGCTCGCCACGTCAGAGCCTGTATGGCAGGACTGACGCCGCCCCGGCCACTGGCCGCTGGCGACGACAGGGATGCTTTTGATTGCGACCGCGAGTCCCTCAACAACTGGCTTCGCCGCTATGCCTTGCGCAATCAGCAAGATGGGATATCGCGCACGAGTGTCGTATGCGATGCGAACGGTAACATCGCCGCTTATGTTGCTTTAAGCGCCGGTCAAATCGAGCGCGCATATTTGCCAAAACCGGCACAGCGCAACCGGCCCGATCCCATTCCCGTCATATTGCTTGGCCAACTTGCCGTCGATCGCAAATATCAAGGGCGCGGCTGTGGGCGCTCGCTGCTCTGGTTCGCGCTCAGGACAGCCGTTCGCTTCTCGAGCGAGATCGGTTGCTTCGGCGTGCTCACGCACCCACTTGATGAAGGCGTGAGAGCCTTCTACCGCAGCTTCGATTTTCAGGATCTCCCATTCGATCCGAAACGGAGCATGATCGTCCGCATCGCCGATTTAAGGCAAAACGGCTTCGACGAAGGATGAAACCACGGGTCAAAAGAATCGAAGATTTTCGCCTTTCATTTTGCGACATTCAAATGCGTCGCTTTTGAATGCGCGCGCGTCGTCCCATAACAAGCGGCTTCACGGCGCATGCGGCAATGCTCGAAACTTGGAGGAGCGAGAATTCATGGCCGATCTTATCGTCGTCTACTGGCGCGACATCCCTGCGCAGGTCATCGTCAGGAAAGGCCGGCAGAACGCCAAGCGCGAACTGCCGCTGCGCTTCACCGAGGCGATCGACATGTGCGCCATGCGCACCGGTGCCGGCGGCACCGACGACTATCTCGCCGAATGGCGCAAGGCCGATCCGGTTCCGGTCGGCGACGATCTCGAAGCCGAGGTCGAAAAGGCATTCCAGGATATCGACACGAAATATGACCGCGAGCGGCTGATCGCTCTCGTCAAGGCGGGCGGCAAAGAAAATGTCTGAAACTATTCCGGCCAAGGATAGCCCAGCGGTCACCCAGCCGGTTACCCAGGCCACGCTGGTCAAGAAGGCGGCGCCGAAATCCGACTACAAGCCGGCCGACGTGTCGCCGCAGCGGCGCGTGCAGCGCACCTTCGCGGTCAGGCTGTGGTCGATCAGGCACTCGCGCCTGCTCGAATGGTTCTACGCCCGTTTCGCCGACACCTTCCTGCTGCTGCATCCCTTGTGGAAGGGCATCGGCTATGGCCGCGTCGAGGCGCCGGTCAAGTTCGTCGAGAAACACGTCAAGGGCTTCATGTTCGACTGCCGCATGTGCGGCCAGTGCATACTGTCCTCGACCGGCATGTCCTGCCCGATGAACTGCCCCAAGCAGCTGCGCAACGGCCCCTGCGGCGGCGTGCGCGCCAACGGCAATTGCGAGGTCGAGCCCGATATGCCTTGCGTCTGGGTCAAGGCCTGGGAAGGCTCGCAGAACATGGTGCACGGCGACAGGATCCTGGCCGTGCAAAAACCGGTCGATCAGTCGCTGCGCGAAACCTCCGCCTGGCTGCGCGTCACCGCGCAGGCGGCAGCCGCCCGCGAGACGGCGGCCGATGCCAAGACCGGAGCCGCGGCATGAGCGCTCGCCAGCTTGACGAGAACCCGGCCGGCATTCATCTGCCGCTCGATCCCTTGCCCGGCCATACCTCGCGCGGCCGGCTTGAGCGCGTGCTGCGGCGTGGTGAATTCGCCGTCACCACCGAACTCAACCCACCCGACAGCGCCGACCCCGAGGATGTCTACAAAAGGGCGAAGATCTTCGACGGCTGGGTCGACGCCATTAACGCCGTCGATGCGTCGGGCGCCAACTGCCACATGTCCTCGGTCGGCATCTGTGCGCTGCTCACCCGCATGGGCTATGCACCGATCATGCAGATCGCCTGCCGCGACAGGAACCGCATCGCCATCCAGGGCGATGTTCTGGGCGGGGCGGCAATGGGTGTTGCCAACATGCTGTGCCTGACCGGCGACGGCGTGCAGGCCGGCGACCAGCCCGGCGCCAAGCCGGTATTCGACCTCGATTCCATGTCGCTGCTGGAGACCATCCGCATCATGCGCGACAACGGCAAGTTCCTGTCGGGCCGCAAGCTCACCACACCGCCGCAGCTGTTCCTCGGCGCCGCCGTCAATCCATTCGCGCCGCCCTTCGACTTCCGCCCGATCCACCTCGGCAAGAAGATCGCCGCCGGCGCGCAGTTCGTGCAGACGCAGTACTGTTTCGACGTGCCGATGTTCAAAACCTTCATGCAGAAGGCACGCGATCTCGGCCACACCGAAAAGGTGTTCGTCCTGTGCGGCGTGGGCCCGCTTGCCTCGGCCAAGACCGCCAAGTGGATCCGCTCCAACGTGCCCGGCATCCATATCCCGGACGCCATCGTCAAGCGGCTGGAGGGCGCCCAGGACCAGAAGAAGGAAGGCAAGCAGCTCTGCATCGACATCATCAACGAGGTGAAGGAAATCCCCGGCGTCTCGGGCGTCCATGTGATGGCTTACCGCCAGGAGGAATATGTCGCAGAGATTGTCGATGAATCGGGCGTGCTCAAGGGCCGCCAGCCCTGGAAACGTGAGATCCGTCGCGATGACCAGATGGTCGCCGACCGGCTCGACCACATATTGCACGACGAGATTACCGAAACCCAGGTGGACATGGTGAAGACCGCGCATTGACCGGCGCGGCGAGCCACCATTCACTTGATCGACAAGAGATAACGATATAAAGAACTCTTTATATCACGAGGGAGAGATTTCATGACCCGGACCATCGTCGCCTCGGCGACACGAGAAATCATCATCGGCTTCGACCAGCCCTTCTGCGTGATCGGCGAACGCATCAACCCGACCGGCCGCAAGAAGTTGGCCGCCGAGATGATCGCCGGCAATTTCGAGACCGTCATCAAGGATGCGCTGGAACAGGCGGCCTGCGGCGCCACCATGCTCGACGTCAATGCAGGCGTCACCTCGGTCAACCCGAATGAAACCGAACCCGGCCTCTTGGTGCAGACGCTGGAGATCGTGCAGGGCCTGGTCGACCTGCCGCTGTCGATCGACAGTTCGGTCACCGCCGCGATCGAGGCGGCGCTGAAGGTCGCCAAGGGCCGCCCGCTGGTCAACTCCGTCACCGGCGAGGAGGAGAAGCTCGAAGCCATCCTGCCGCTGGTCAAGAAGTACAACGTGCCGGTCGTTGCCATCTCCAATGACGAGACCGGCATTTCGATGGATCCGGACGTGCGTTTCGCCGTCGCCAAGAAGATCGTGCAGCGCTGCGCCGACTTCGGCATTCCGGCGCATGACGTGGTCGTCGATCCGCTGGTCATGCCGATCGGCGCGCTGGGTGATGCCGGCCGCCAGGTGTTTGCCTTGCTGCGCCGCTTGCGCGAAGAGCTCAAGGTCAACACCACCTGCGGCCTGTCCAACATCTCCTTCGGCCTGCCGCATCGCCATGGCATCAACGCCGCCTTCATCCCGATGGTGATCGGCGCCGGCATGACATCGGCCATCATGAACCCGGTGCGTCCGCAGGAGATGGAAGCCGTGCGCGGCGCCAACGTGCTGAACGGCACCGACGAGAACTGCACCAACTGGATCAGGACCTACAAGGACTACAAGCCGGCCGAAGGCGGCCACGCGGTCGCGGCACCTACCGCTGTCAATGCGCCTGGTGAAGGCGGCGGCAATGGTGGTCGCCGTCGCGGCGGCCGTGAAGCCCGGATGGCCAGGGGGTAGAGGCAATTCTTTAGGAAGGCAGTGAGTGGCTAACCTTGGTGTTTGAGCTCAGACGGCATTTTTTAATAATAGTGATCCTGCTGCCGGTGGTAGTGATCGCGCGTTATACGCTGTTCGAAAATGCCAGTGAGTTCGCCTTGTTTGCAAAGGAATTGAAGCGATATGTGGCGCCGCTTGGCATTGCGCTTTCGCTGGTTGCGATAGTGGGACTTATGGTTGTGGTAGTGGCGAAAGTCAGCATGTCCCAACAGAAACGACTGTCAAATATGTTCTTCTGGCTTAGTTCCATCTTGCTGGTGTTGGCTATTGCGGCGGTCTTTGCTCACGTAAAACTGCGAAGCGTTCAGTCTTTGGAAGAAGCCAATAGAAACGTGGTAGTGCTTTGAATTCACCTGCCAACATAACCGATCCGCTCGTGCTGTTCATGCCGTCGGGCAAGCGCGGACGGTTTCCTGTCGGCACGCCGGTTCTGGACGCAGCGCGCCAGCTCGGCGTCTACGTCGAAAGCGTCTGCGGCGGACGCGCCACCTGCGGGCGCTGCCAGGTCGAAGTGCAGGAAGGCAATTTCGCCAAGCATAAGATCGTCTCCTCCAACGACCACATCTCGCCCAAGGGCCCCAAGGAAGAGCGCTACGAACGCGTGCGCGGGCTGCCCCAACGGCGCCGCCTCTCCTGCTCGACGCAGATCCTTGGCGACCTCGTCATCGACGTGCCGCAGGATACGGTCATCAACGCCCAGACCATCCGCAAGGACGCCGACACCAGGGTGATCGCCCGCGATGCGGCGATCCGCATGTGCTATGTCGAGATCGAAGAGCCCGACATGCACAATCCATCAGGCGATCTCGACCGCCTCAAGATCGCGCTGATGAAGGACTGGAATCTCAAGAGCCTCGACTTCGATTTTCATCTTCTGCCTCAGGTGCAAGGCATTCTGCGCAAGGGCAACTGGACCGCGACCGCCGCAATCTACAAGGATGCCGACTCGGAGACCGCGCGCGTCATCGCTTTGTGGCCGGGCCTGAAGAACGAGGCCTATGGGTTGGCCTGCGATATCGGCTCGACCACCATCGCCATGCATCTTGTGTCGCTGCTGTCCGGCCGCGTCGCCGCCTCGTCCGGCACCTCGAACCCGCAGATCCGCTTCGGCGAGGATCTGATGAGCCGCGTTTCCTATGTGATGATGAACCCGGACGGCCGCGAAGGCATGACGGTCGCCGTGCGCGAGGCGATCTCCGGTCTCGTCGACAAGGTCTGCGCCGAAGGCAATGTCCAGCGCAACGACATTCTGGATTCCGTCTTCGTCGGCAATCCGATCATGCACCATTTGTTCCTCGGCATCGATCCGACGGAACTCGGCGGCGCGCCCTTCGCGCTGGCGGTCTCGGGCGCGGTGCACATCAAGGCGTCCGACATCGGCCTGAAGCTCAACCAAGGCGCCCGGCTCTACATGCTGCCTTGCATTGCCGGTCACGTCGGCGCCGATGCGGCGGCCGTCACGCTGTCGGAAGGGCCGCACCGCCAGGACGAGATGATGCTGATCGTCGACGTCGGCACCAACGCCGAGATCGTGCTCGGCAACCGTGCGCGCGTCGTGGCCGCCTCCTCGCCCACCGGCCCGGCCTTCGAGGGCGCGGAAATCTCCGGTGGCCAGCGCGCCGCGCCCGGCGCCATCGAGCGCGTGCGCATCGATCCGGACACGCTGGAGCCGAAATACCGCGTCATCGGGTCGGAGCTTTGGTCCAACGAGCCGGGCTTCATCGACAGCGTGCAGGCGACGGGTGTCACCGGCATTTGCGGCTCCGGCATCATCGAGGTGGTGGCGGAGATGTATCTCGCCGGCATCATCTCGGAAGACGGCGTCGTCGACGGATCGCTCGGCATGCGCTCGCCGCGGGTCGTCGCCAACGGCCGCACCTTCTCCTATGTGCTGAAGGAAGGCTCCGCCGCATTGAAGGAAGATGGGCCGAAGATCACCATCACCCAGACCGACGTGCGCGCCATTCAGCTCGCCAAGGCAGCGCTTTATGCCGGCACCAAGCTTTTGATGGAAAAGCAGAATACGGAGCATGTCGACCGGATCCATTTCGCCGGCGCGTTCGGCTCCTTCATCGATCCGAAATACGCCATGGTGCTGGGCCTGATCCCCGATTGCGACCTCGACAAGGTTTCGGCCGTCGGCAATGCCGCCGGCGCCGGCGCCCGCATGGCGCTGCTCAACCGCGGCTATCGCCGCGAGATAGAGGACACGGTCAGCAAGATCGAAAAGATCGAGACGGCGCTGGAGCCGAAATTCCAGGAGCATTTCGTCTACGCCATGGCGTTGCCCAACAAGGTCGATCCGTTCCCGAAACTGTCGGCGGCGGTAAAACTGCCGGCACGCAAAACCGTCAGCGAGGACGGTGTCGCCGGCGACGCGGCACCACGCCGGCGTTCGCGCGAAGGCCATGCCGCCCGCCGCGGCCGGGGATAGCAAGGATCCAGATGCGCGTCATCTGATGCCGTGTTTTCCACCAATGCATCGTCCTGCCTGGCGCCTCACCACGTCACCATACTGGGAGAAGGTGCCAGGAAGCGGATGAGCGACAGCCCTGCCGTCTGTTTAATTTCATTTGCATGCAAATGTTTCCGGATCGCCCGATCCAGAAACCAAAACACTGGTTTCGTGAAATCGGCCAGATACATGGCAGGCGCATTCAACCGACATTGAACGGCGGGCAGAATCTGCCGCCATAAGTGCTCCAAGGGAGAGATCAATGTCGATGTTCGAAAGCCTCGGCCGCTACGGTGCGGCCATCAAGATTGCCCATGACCGGAAGAAGTCGATCCGGGCGTTGAACAGCCTGCCGGCGCATGTCCAGAAGGACATCGGCTGGCCGGCATCGCCGCCGAACGATCCGCAGACAGCGCTCGCCTCGCTGCTTCTGGGCACGGGGCGCTGATGACATTCGCCGACAAATGCAAGCTGCTCACCAGGCGCCGGGCCCCGCACGCGGGCTCGGCGAAGGGCAGCAGCCGATTGCGCGCAGCACTTCTGCCGCGGCGCTGACCAGCCTCAGGGCATTGCGGCGCGGTTGACGCTTTAGGCGGGCCTAAATCTTGACATTTCGAACCAGGGCACGATCTTCGTAGAAGTGGAGGTACTCTTAGTCGGCTTCAGCCGAAGTTCGTGTATCCGCATGCCAAGTTTTAAAAGCCACCTCGTGTCCTTGGTGCTCAGGTATAGCCGCAAGAAGGCATTTGCCAGCCCGGAAAACCTGCAGCGCTGGATCGCTGCCGCGCGCAAGACCGAGGACCACCGCCCACCGGCTTCGCTCAACCAGCGCTTCGCCATCGAAACGCGCACCGTCGATGGCTTTCCGGTCTACGAAATCGCCCCCAGGGCCGGTGAGCGGAGGCGGATTCTCTATTTGCATGGCGGCGCCTATGTCTTCGAGATCACGCCCTACCATTGGCACCTGATTGCCGACATGGCCGACCGATTGGGCTATGCCGTTACGGTGCCGATCTATCCCATCGCTCCCGAACATGATTTCCACGCCATGTTCGGCATGGTCGGCAAGATCTACCGCCAGATGCTCGACGAGACGGAGGCCGAGGACATCATCTTCATGGGCGATTCCGCTGGCGGCAACATGGCCGTGGTGCTGACCATGATGGCTGCCGAAGAGGGTCTGCCCTTGCCGTCGCACCACGTCCTGATTTCACCGGGTCTCGACGTTTCGCTGGCGAACCCAGCGGTGTTCGAGGCCGAACGCGACGATCCCTGGCTGGGTATTGCCGGCGGACGCGAGGCGATCCGGCTCTACAGCGCCGGAATGGATCCATCCGACTGGCACATCAGCCCTGTCTATGGCGACCTGTCGGTGCTGCCGAAAACGCTGCTTTTGACCGGCTCTCGCGATCTGCTCACCCCCGACAATCTGATCTTTGCGCAAAAGGCGCGTGACGCCGGCGTCGAGGTGGAGTTGGTCCATGAGGAAGGCATGTTCCACGTCTGGCCGCTGATCGACATGCCGGAATCGCGACGTGCACGCGAGCGCATCGTCGCGTTCCTTGGCGAGAGCCAGTCGCCGATCAGCACGGACAAGAGCCTCGAAGCACCCTCCGCCGAAGCGGCGCAGTAGCGCTTCGATTTCAGGTCCGGATCAGAACTTGCCGGTTTCCCGGAACAGTTCGAAGGTGGCGCGAATGTGGTCGGCGACGGCCTTGACCGGCGCGCTGGCGTCCGGCGCCACCACCATGGCAAGGTTGTAAGTGCCGATGTCGGGCATGCCGTCCTTCGGGCAGAGCTCGACCATGTCGTTGCCGAGGAAGGATTTCGGCAGCGGCGCCACGGCGAGATCGGACATGATCGCCGCGCGCTGGCCGGCGGTATGCGCGCTCATATAGGCGATACGGTAGTTGCGGCCCTCGCGGCCTAGCGCTTCGAGCGCCCCGGCACGCCAGGCGCAGCCCTCTTCCCACAGCGACACCGGCAGGGGCTCGCGCATGTGCGCGCAGCCGCCCTTGGCGCCGGCCCAGACGATCGGCTCGGTCAACAGCACTTCGGCCCCGAGCGCGCTGGTCTTGTAGGAGTTGGTCAGCAGCGTGATGTCGAGTGCCCGGTCGTCCATCCGCCGGCGCAGATTGCTGCTCTGGTCGATGGTGACGTCGACGGCGATCGACGGATGCGACTGCGCGAAACGCTTCAGCACATGCGGCAGCACGCGCTCGCCATAATCATCCGGCGAGCCGAGCCGGACGACGCCGACAATGTCGGGAATGATGAACTTCGACACCACCTCGCGGTTGATCGACAACAGGCGCCGAGTAGCATTTCGCCATCCGTGGTCAATGTCACCGAACGGGCGTCGCGCGCGAACACGGAGCGGCCGAGAATGTCCTCCAGCTTCTTGATCTGCATGGAAACAGCCGACGGCGTGCGGAACACCGCATTGGCGGCAGTGGTGAAGCTGCCGGTTTCGGCAATCGCCACGAAGGTACGCAAAACGTCGAGATCAAGCAGCGGCAACGGATGATTGAGTGGGGCGTTCATGGGAATTGGCCTTCAATTTTTCTGATACAAAGCATCATTCCATTTCGTTTGATTGAACATCAGATTGGGAGGATAGTCAACTCCATCGAGGCAGGCGTCCCGGAAGCGACCGCGACACAGACCTCGACAAGTAGTGAAGCTGAAACAGACCCGACGTAACCCAATTGCCGCATCCGCCGGCATCTAAGGAGAGAGAAGATGTCTATCCTGTCGTCCCTCGGCCGCATCGCGACCGAATTCAGCGCGGCCCGCACCCGCTACCAGACCGAACGCGCCATCCGTTCCCTGCCGATCGAGTTGCAGAAGGATATCGGCTGGCCTGAAGTTTCCGACGCCAAGATCGGTACCCGCAATGGCGTTGGATCCTGGGCTGGAGCAAAGTAGATCGTGTGTACCAAACGCTGAAGGCCTGCCGCGCAAAAACCGCCCGGCAGGCCTTCTCTATTTTATCTGCATGCAAACGACATTCAGAGCTATGTTCCTGCTGCATGGCGCATATGAGCAAGTCGCATAGCGCTCAAATTTTCACCTAAGGCGCTGTAAACAACCATAAATTTAGAGCAGCTTGCCCAAATTTATCGCATTCGGTGTCGCTTTTCATATCAAGCGCTTCGCATTTGCGATTTAGTTTCTTCTCACACAAGCCTATGTCACCGGCAGCAAACGAGCTGCCCCACTCCATCAAGCGAAGGCGACCCGTCTGAGCAACAAATGGAGATGATTTATGAAGCTTTTTGCACGCCTCTTTGCCCGCCGCGAAATGAACCTGACGACCGCTCTCGAGCGTCAGCGCCTTGCCAACACCATGCCCGGCCAGACCGGCGCCATGGCTGCGGCTCGCCTCGGCTTCGTCGCCTGAAGATTTTTTCCGGGCAGCGCTCCCTGCCGCTGCTTCAAAACTGCAACGCCGCCCGGCTCAGCCAAGGCGGCGTTTTGTTTTGCCGCCACGCGTTTTGCCCGTTCGATGGACAAATGGAGGCCACGCCGCAAGCTTGCTGCTCGCCAATTGCCCATTTGCGACCCATGTCGCAAATTTAATCTCCTTCTGGCAGCATAGCCGATTGACAGGCATGGTTTTTCCTGATGTCGCTATGCTATTCGCGACATCCTGTTCGCGTCATGGCAGCGTGAGGTTCCGTTGAACGTCGTCGTAAAGCATCCGATCAAGCGATCGTTTGTGTTCTTCCTTATTCCCGACTTCACCATGATCGCTTTTGCGACCGCGCTAGACCCATTGCGCTCGGCCAACCGCATGCTTGGTTACGAGGCCTATTGCTGGCGCCTCGCCAGCATTGACGGCAAGCCGGTGCGTGCCTCTAACGGCGTCGAATGCGCGGTCAACACGTCGCTGGAGGAGGAGCGCAAGAAGATGGCCGGCCCAGACCGGCCGAACATGGCTATCGTGTGCAGCGGCATCAATGTCGAGCGCTACCAGAACAAGTCGGCCTTCGCCTGGCTGCGCGAGGAGTATAATCGCGGCGTTGCCGTCGGCGGCCTGTGCACCGGCGCGCACATCCTTGCCGCCGCCGGGCTCCTGTCCAACAAGCGTTGCGCCATACATTGGGAGAACCTGCCGGGCTTTTCCGAAGCGTTCCCGAAAGCCAATGTCTTCGCCGACCTCTTCGAGATCGACCAGAATGTCTATACATGCGCCGGTGGCACCGCGGCGCTCGACATGATGCTGAAACTGATCGGCGACGATTTCGACGAGAACCTCGTCAACCGTGTGTGCGAACAGGTGCTGACCGACCGCGTGCGCAGCCCGACCGACCGCCAGCGCCTGCCATTGCGGGCGCGCCTTGGCGTGCAGAACTCGAAAGTGCTGACCATCATCGAACTGATGGAAGGCAACCTGTCCGAGCCGCTCTCGCTGATCGAGATCGCCGATCATGTCGACCTGTCGCGCCGCCAGATCGAGCGGCTGTTCCGCACCGAGATGGGACGCTCCCCTGCCCGCTACTATCTGGAAATCCGGCTCGACCGCGCCAGGCACCTGCTGATCCAGTCGTCGATGCCGGTGGTCGAGGTGGCTGTCGCCTGCGGCTTCGTCTCGGCCTCGCACTTCTCCAAGTGCTACCGCGAGCTCTATGCCCGCTCGCCGCAACAGGAGCGCGTCGACCGCAAGCAGTTGCTGGCGGCGTAATTAGGTGTCACGTGAGTACGAGCACGACCCGATCCGAAAAACTGGCTGACCGGCGCAGCTTCCGTCTCGATGCGGAAAAATGGGCTGCTTTCATGGCCGCGCTGGATGCTCCGACGCGTGATCTCCCAAGCCTAAAGCGCCTGTTGAGCGAGCCGAGCATCTTTTCCGATCGCCATTCAGTGTGAGTCGATCTAACTACGCCTGCGCCGTGTGCATCGCTTCGACGCGGATATCTTCCGTGAGCCGCGCCTTCAGCGCCGAGAATTCCGGACTTGTCTTCAGCGTGTAATGGCGCGGGTGCGGCAGGTCGATGCCGACATCCGATTTGATGCGGCCGGGCCGCGCCGTCATCACGACCACCCGCGAGGCCATGAAGATCGCTTCCTCGATGTCGTGGGTGACGAACAGAACCGTCTTCTTGCGCCGTTCCCAAATGCCGAGCAAAAGCTCCTGCATCAGCCCGCGGGTCTGGTTGTCGAGGGCGCCGAATGGCTCGTCCAGCAACAGGATCTCGGGATCGTTGGCCAGCGCTCGCGCGATCGCCGTGCGCTGCTGCATGCCGCCGGAAAGCTGCTTCGGCCAGTGGTTCTCGAACCCCTTCAGCCCGACGAGATCGACATAGGAAGCCACGATTTCACCGCGTTCGCGCTCGGCCATGCCGCGTTCGCGCAGGCCGAAGGCGATATTCTCGGCGACCGTCAGCCACGGAAACAGCGTGTAGGACTGAAAGACCATGCCGCGGTCCGGCCCAGGCCGGGTCACCGGCCTGCCGTCGAGCAGCACGCGGCCTTCGCTCTGCGCCTCAAGGCCGGCGACGATTCTAAGCAATGTCGACTTCCCGCAACCGGATGGCCCCAGAATGGTGATGAAGTCGTTGGCCGCGACCGCCAGATCGATCGGCATCAGGGCGTTTACCGGCTGCCCGCCGCGCACGCCGGCGAAAGTCCGCGAAACGCCTTCGATGAGAAGCTTGCTCACGCCAGGCTCCAGGGAAAGAGCCAGCGGTTGAATGCCTTGAAGGCGAAATCGGATAAAAGCCCGATCAGCCCGATCACGATGATGCCGAAGATGATCTGCCCCGTGGCCAGCCGAGACTGGCTGTTGATGATCATGTAGCCGATGCCAGACGACGAGCCGATCAGCTCGGCGACGATGACATAGGTCCACGCCCAGCCGAGCACCAGCCGGAGCGTCTCGGCAATTTCGGGCGCATTGGCCGGCATGATCACCCGTTTGACGATGCCATTGCTGGTCGAGCCCAGCGTATAGGCGGCCTCGACCAGGTCGCGCCGCGTGGAACCCACCTTGACCGCGATGATCAGGATGATCTGGAACACCGAACCGACGAAGATGACGAGCAGTTTCTCCAGTTCGCCGATGCCCGCCCACAGGATGAGCAGCGGAATGAAGGCCGAGGCCGGCAAGTAGCGGGCGAAGGAGACGAATGGCTCCAGAAACGCCTCCACCGGTTTCCAGGCGCCCATCGCGATGCCGAGCGGCACGGCGATCACGGACGCCAGCACGAAACCGCCGAAAACGCGCCAGATGGTGATCAAAATGTCGAGCCAGAAACGGTCTTCGACCAGCAACCGCCAGCCGTCGCGCAGCATCGACAGCGGATCGGCGAGAAAGATGCGGTTGACGTGGCCGCCGAGCGTGATCCACGCCCAGAAGGCGACGAACAGCACGAAGAAGGAGATGCCGAGCGTGGTTCGGATGCCCGGCGAGACTGGATGCAAGGGGCGCATCTTCAAATCGTCCCCATCTTCAAATCGTCTCTCGTCCAGGAGAAGGCAGCGGCACCAGGCACCGCTGCATGATGGCCAAAGGCCGAAACGTCAGTTCGAAACCGCGCTGGCGTCGGCCAGCGTGGCGACATCTGGCGCTTCCTTGATCAGCCCCATCTGCAAGAGAAGCTCGCCGGCGGTCTTGGAAAAATCCTGGAACTCCTTGGTGAAGAACTGCTTGTTTTCCGCCCTGTCGGCCCATTTCAGGTACTTCGCCGAATCCTCGAACTCCTTGGCAGACTGCTTCACGTCGGCGCCCATGATCTCATAGGATTTCTGCGGGTCGCTCTTGATCAGGTCGAGCGCATCGAAATAGCTGTCGGCAAGCGCCTTGGCGGCGTCGGGATTGGCCTTGAGGAATTCCGGCGTGCAGCCGACCGTGTCGAGAACCATCGGATAGTCGAGCGTGGTCGCCAGGATATGGCCCTGATCGGCTTTGCCGCGCACGGCCGAGATGAACGGCTCGTAGGTGACGGCTGCATCGTTCTGGCCGGCAAGGAAAGCTTGCGCCGCCGCGTCAGGTTCGAGATTGACGACTGTCACATCCTTTGTCGACATGCCGTTCTTGTTCAGCACCCAGGCCAGCATGAAATAGGGCGACGTGCCCGGCGCCGAGGACGCGACATTCTTGCCTTTGAGATCGGCGACGGTCTTGATGTCGTTGCGGGCGACAATGCCGTCGGCGCCATAGGATTTGTCGAGCTGGAATATCTGCTTTGTTGTGACCCCGCTGGCGTTCCACACCAGCCAGGTCTCGACCGTGGTGGCAGCGCACTGCAGATCGCCGCTGGCGATGGCGAGCGGCCGGCTCGCTTGCGGCACCTTCTTCAAGGTCACGTCGAGGCCGTGCTTCTCGAAGATGCCGGCCTGCTTGGCAAGCGTTAGCGGCGCGAAGCCGGTCCAGCCGCTAATGCCGATGGTAACCGATGTTGCGGCCATGACCGGTGCGGACAAGCCGGCGGCAAGCGTCAATGTCGCGGTGAAAGCGGCGATCCTGTTCATGTCGGTTCCCCTTATTGTTTTCTTGAATGGGGAATTGTTCACAGACGCCAATCGGCTTGTCAATCAACAGCATAGTGAGGCGGACGGCAAACTGGCCGGCGACGTACAAACGATCGCCGACCAGGCGCGGAAACGCAGATGCCTGAAATCCAAGGACGGCTCAGTACTCGTCGCAATAGCACTCGGCCGACGAAATGCGATCGTTCCAGTCGCTGCCGCCGAAATCGCGGACCCTGCGCCTGATCTCGATCGAGCGACCTCCCCTGCGGGAATCCTCATACGCAACGAGGGTGCAGCCCCGGCGAACGAAGACCGACGACACGCGGTCGTTCCAGAACTGACCGCCGCGAAAATTGACGGCATCGTCGGCCCCCATTTCCAGCGACCGCCCGCGAAAGTTCGCGTGCTCGAACAGGACACAGGCGGGCTCATCGTTGTACTGGGCGCTGGCGCCCTCGACGCAGAGCACGGACGCGACGGCAGTGAGGATGACAAGGCGTTTCATCTGGTGTTTCCTCTGTTCGACCGCGGCGCCCTACCCCTCGCGCGGATTGCATCACTTTGCCACTGCTGCGGGCAGCGAAGCAAGCCGTGGCGACAGGAGTGGTCTAGCGGCTGTCGAACATCCAGCTGCGGTTGCGCCACATTTTCTCGCCGACCAGGCAGTCGCTGGCGGGCGTGTTCTGCGCCAGCACGACCGGCGGATGCACACCCTCCTCGGCCGCCCATTGCGGTGAGGCAGGGCCGGCCAGTTCCAGCACCAGTTTGCGGCGGATCGCCTCGGGAAATTGCGTCCAGTCGTTGACCGGGATCATGAAGGCGCCGGGGCCGCCAATGACGCAGTCGCTGTAATAGCGGTCGAGATCGTTGACATCGTAGGCACTGGTGAAGCCGCCTCGGGTCATCAGCGGCAGGCCGTTGATGACGATGCCTTGCTTGACGAGCCCGTCGCGGGTGAGATCGACCGGCGCGCCCTGGTTGTTGGGACCATCGCCCGAAATGTCGATGACCTGCTTCGTCCCCTGGTAGCCGCTTTCGGCGAAGAGATCGCTGCCGAACTCCAGCGCGCCCGAGATCGACGTGCGCCGAGCACTGTTGGGCGGCTGCGCCGACAATTGCGCGACCACCCGCTCCGCATCGGCGCGGCTGGCGATCACCGTCCACGGCACGATGACGCGCTGCCAACTGGTGCCGGCCCACTCGACATAGGTGACGGCGATCTTGCCATAGGCGCCATCTGCGATAGCCCGCAGCACATTGTCGTGCGTCAATGCCGCCGCATAGCCGCGACGCTGGATCTCGAGCTCGTCAGGCGACATCGACAGCGACACGTCGACAGCCAGCACCAGTTCGATATCGACCGGCTCGTCCGCCTGGGCGGCCGGCGCCAAACAGAACATCAGCGCCAGCGCGGCGGCGCCCGACAGGACATGTCTCGCACGGGAAAAAGCAGACATGACGCAAGGGTAAGCGAAAACAGCCGGTCGACAAAGAGAAAAGGCCGACCAAGCGCCGGGCTTCTCATCACAATCCTGCGTCCTCAGCTACGTGGCTTGAGGTTCTCCGGGTCGTAGAGTGGCTTGTAGCCGACGGCCGCGACTTCGACCGGGTACGTCTCGCCGAAATACTCGATGGCGAGCTTGCGGCCTTCCTGGGCATAGGCCCACGGCAGATAGGCGAGCCCGATGTTCTTGCCGATGGTCGGACCATAGGCCACCGACGTGGTGAAGGAGCGGCGGCCGAGTTCGTCGACCAGCGTCTCGCCGGTGGCGGGATCCAGCACCGGCATCGTGCCCACCGGATAGCGCGCCACGCCCTTGGAATCGGTGTTTTCGGTCATCACCAGCGTGCACAGCATAGCCGGCTGGTGCTCGCGGGCGCGGTATTCCAGATGCTTGGCCTTGCCGCAAAAGTCGTTCTCCTTGACCTTCGGACGTGCAAGATCGGCTTCGAGCAGATTGTACTCGGTCAGCAGGTCGGCGTTCTGCAGGCGCAGGCTCTTTTCCATGCGGCGGGTATTGGCATAGGTCTCGACGCCGAAGGGCATGACGCCGGTCGAACGCAACGCATCCCAGACGGCCAGGCCGTCGTCGTAGCGCATATGCAATTCCCAGCCTTGCTCGCCGACATAGGAGATGCGGAAGGCGGTGACATCCTTGCCGCCGATCCTGACCGGCTTGATCGCCGCGAACGGGAAGTTTTCGAGCGACAGCCCGTCCGGATTCTCGACAACCTTCTGCAAGGTCGCTCGTGCATTCGGACCCCAGATGCCGATGGTAACGAATTTCTCGGTCACATCCGTGATCGTGACATCAAAGCCTTTGTCCTGCGCCGTGCGGCGCATGTACTGGAAGTCGCGCGGGCCGGCGTCCGCCCCGTCGATCAAACGGCAGCGGTCGGCCATGCGGATGACCGTAAAGTCGGCGCGCACCATGCCCTCCTCGTCGAGGAAATGGGTGTAGATGCCCTTGCCGATGTTGTTGTCGCCGCCGATCTTGGCCGCGCACAGCCATTCCAGCAACGCCACATGGTCCGGACCTTCGATGTCGTACATGGCGAAATGCGACAGGTTGACGATGCCGCAATCCTCGCTCATCGCCAGGTGTTCGGCATTGGAGACGCGCCAGAAATGGCGGTTGTCCCACTCGTTCTCGCGCACCGGCACCCGGTTGGCGTATTTCTCCAGCAGGTGCTCATTGGCGGCGTAGCCATGGGCGCGCTCCCAGCCGCCCAGTTCCATGAAATAACCGCCGAGTTCCTTCTCCCGCTCCCAGAACGGCGAGCGCCTGATGTTGCGGGCCTTGGAGAAGGGCTCGCGCGGATGCACCGCCGGATTGTAGACCTTCATCGCCGTCTCGGTGCAGCGATCCCAGATGAACTGCTCCTTCGTCTGGTGCGGATAGAAGCGCGCATAGTCGATGGCGTGATGGTCGATGGCGGTGCGGCCGTCGGTCATCCAGTCGGCGATCAGCTTGCCCATGCCGGGACCGTCCTTGACCCAGATGGCGACGGCATACCAGAGCCCCCTCACCTTCTGGCTCTCACCCATGGACGGGCCGCCATCCGCAGTCACCTGCAGCAGGCCGTTGAAGGAATGGCTCTCGTTGTAGCCGAGCTCGCCCAGGATCGGCGTCAGTTCCATGGCGCGCTCCAGCGGCGCCAGGATCTGCTCCATGTCGAGGTCGCGTTGCGACGGCGAAAGCCGCGCCTGGTCCTTCTCCAGCAGATCGCGCGGATGGCAAAGGCGCGGATTGGTCTCTTCGTAATAGCCCCATTCGATCTGGCCGCCCTCGGCGGTCTTGGGGTCGCCGGTATCGCGCATATAGGCCGAGTTGCCTTGGTCTCGCAGCAGCGGCCAGCCGATCTCCTTGCCGGTGCCGGCGAACTCGTTGTAGGGGCCGAAGAAAGTCAGCGGATGGTCGATCGGCATCACCGGCAGGTCCTCGCCCATCATTTCCGCGATCAGCCGGCCCCATATGCCGGCGCAGACGACGACATAGTCGGCCTCGATCGTGCCACGGTCGGTCACCACGCCAGTGATGCGGCCGTCCTTGACCACGAGCGATCGGGCCGGCGTGTTGGCAAAGGACTGCAGTTTGCCCGAGGCCTCGGCCTGGTCGACCAACTTGCCGGCGACGGTCTGCGAGCGCGGGATGACAAGACCGGCATCGGGGTCCCACAGGCCGCCCTGCACGATCTCTTCTTCGATAAGCGGAAATTTTTCCTTGATCTCGGCCGGCTCGATCAGACGCGCTCGCGTGCCAAAAGCCTTCGCCGAGGCGATCTTGCGCTTGATCTCGTCCATGCGGCCATCATCGCCGACGCGTGCGACTTCAAGGCCGCCGATGCGCGCGTAATGGCCCATCTTCTCGTAGAAATCGATGGAATAAAGTGTCGTCCAGCACGACAGGAAATCATGGCTGGTCGTGTAGCAGAAGTCGGAAGCGTGCGCGGTCGAGCCGATATCGGTCGGAATTCCTGATTTGTCGATGCCGACAATGTCGTCCCAGCCACGCTCGATCAGATGATGGGCGATCGACGCGCCAACGATGCCGCCAAGGCCAACGATGACGACCTTCGCCTTTTTCGGAAACTCTGCCATTGCCCGCGACTCCAGATGCTATTGCGGGCAGCGTCGGCGCCCGTTTGATCGGCGCACAATATGCAGGCGGCGGACACCGCGCTACCGCCTGTTTGCGACACGCCACAGGTGCGGCGCGACCCGATATGGATCAGGAAAACGCTAAGGCGATACGTGCCGGGCCGGATAGCGAACTCATTGCCTGTCTCCGGGAATCATTTGCAAGGCGGCACGATGCTGCCCGCGCACCAGTGTTGCCCACAGCGCCATGAACGGCGGCGCCAGCAGCAGGAAGGGCGGGATCAGGTGCGGGAAATAGATGCGCGTGTCGTGGATCGGGAAAACGGTGAACTTCGCCAGCGCGCCGAGCACCAGCGCCGCAAACAGGATGCCGGCGCGCCGGTCGAGGTGGAAGCCGGCACGGGCGGCGGCAAACCAGCCGGCCAGCGCCAGCACCGATACGCCCACCCAGCTGTTCAGGTTCACGGCACGAAGCAGCGATGTGGCAAATGCCTTGAGATAGGCGGTGACGGAGAATGCTGGCTCGAAGCCGTCCATATTGTAGTGCTGCTCGATGCTGGAGAACCACAGATGCGGCCACCAGCCGGGATGATGGGCCCAGTGCGAAATGGCGAAATAGGCGACGAAGGACGCGGCAAAACCGGCCAGCGCGCCCCATGCCCGCTGCCGGAACGCGACCAGCAGTACTGCGAAAACCGCAAGGAAAACAATATTGTCGGGCCGCACCATGAAGGCGAGGAAGAGGAGGATGGCCGTTACCACCTCGCGGCCGCGGACATAGGCATAGAGCCCACCGAGCAACAGCGCCGAACATAACAGATCGGGTGTCGAGGCACGCGCCGCATCGCCGAAACCGGCCATGATCAGCACGGCGCCGAGCACCGGCGCCAACGCCAATGCCTTCTCCGAGCGCAGCCAAAGCAGCGTAATCGCGCCGAACAACAGCACCGAGAACACGGAGACGACCCCCATCGCCTCGACCGGCGACATCACCGAGCTCATCGTAGAAAGTATCTCGGCATAGAGGAACTTGATCCGGTACATGCCGAGCAGCGAATGGAAATCGGCGGCGTTTTCCGTCATGTGGCTGCGGTAGCCGCCGCCATCGTCGGTCAGCGTCTTGTAGTCGCTGGCCGAAACGCCTGATTTGACGGTGTTGTAAGCATAGTCGTGCAGCGCCTGCGCATCGGGATAGGTGCCTTCCTCGGCAATGGCGAGATAAGGCAGCATGTCCCAGTTGGCGTCAGGCATTACCCACGCTGTGAACGCCGTCAACAGAATGTAGAGCGCGAAGGTGGCCGCGCCGATCGGAGCCGCCAACCGCGCGTAAGTTCCCTCGCCCCACGCCAGACCGGCCTCGGTGAGCCGGTCGAGTTGGTTTTTCGCTAGGGGAGACTTGGTCAGCATGGTCTTGCTCAGCGACCTTCGCCTAACGGACTTGGCTTTTGACGAAATCCTTCACGATCGACACGATGCCGCGCGACAAGAGGCTGTCGAAAGCATTGACGAACTGGTCGACATGCTCGCGCTGGCAGATCAACGGCGGCTCGAGCCGGATGACGTTGCGATTGTATTCGGTGAAAGCGACGAGCACGTCGTAGTCGCGCAGCAACAGCGCGCCGACGAAGCCCGACAGCGAGCCTTTCAGCTTGTCGTCGAGCACGCTGACGATCGGGCGCAATACCATTGGCAAGGTCTGCGAGAAATCATGAAACTCCAGGCCGACCATAAAACCCTTGCCGCGCACATCCTTGATGATCTTGGGGTATTTGTCCTTGAGCGCCCGCAGCCGCTGCAGCAGATAGTCGCCTGTGACGGCGGCGTTGTCGATCAGCCCTTCGTCATAGAGCACGTTGAGCGCCTCGATGGAGGTGACGCAGGCCTCGCCCATGCCGCCGAACGTCGCCATGGCGTGGATCATCGCCGTCTTGGGCGTGCCATAGGCTTTCATGTAGATTTCGCGGCGGGCTATCATCGCGCCGACCGCGGCCTTGCCGCCGCCGAGCGACTTGGCCAGCGCCGTCACATCGGGAACGACGCCATAATGTTCGAAGGCATAAAAGCGGCCGGAGCGGCCATAGCCGCACTGCACTTCGTCGGCCACCCACAACACGCCATACTGGTCGCACAGCGCCCGCAGCTTCTGCCAGTATTGCGCCTCTGCCTGGACGATGCCGCCGCCGCCCTGGATGGTTTCCAGAACGATGACGCCGACCTCCGGGTCGGAGCGGAACAGACGCTCGACCGCCTCGATGTCGGCAAAGGGGATGCGGACCGTATTCTCGGCCATCTTGAAGTCGGCGCGGTAGAGCTGGCCGTCGGTGATGCCGAGCACGCCCTTGGTTTTGCCGTGAAAGGAATTCTCGGCATAGACGATTTTCGGGCGCTTTGGGCCTGCGGCGCGTTCCGCAAGTTTCACTGCCGCTTCCATCGCCTCCGAGCCGGACGAGCCCAGGAACACCATGTCGAGATCGCCCGGCGAGCACTTTGCAATGTTGTGCGCCAGCGCTGCCGCATATTGAGACATGAAAGCGATGGCGATTTCCTGGCGTTTCTCCTCCTGGAACTTTTTCCGAACTTCCAGAATACGCGGATGGTTGTGGCCGAAGGCCAGTGACCCGAAGCCGCCGAAGAAATCGAGGATCTTGCGGCCGTTCTGGTCGATGTAGAACATGCCCTCGGCGCGCTCGATCTTGATCTTGTGGAAGCCGAGCAGCTTCATGAAATGCAGCTGGCCGGGATTGAGATGCGCCTTGAACAGGTCGGTCATCCCAGCGACGTCCATTGCCTTGGCCTGCTCGACGCTGATCAGGTCGGGCTTGGCGACGGTGACGGGCGACAGCCCCGGTGCGCTGACCATGGTGCGCGCATTCGTCTGGTCGGGCTTGGTCATGACGGTCATTTCAATCTCCTGTCTGTGCGCACGACCAGCATCGCGCGCAGCGAAAACTGTTCGGCGAGCCCGCTATTCGGCAGGCACATGTTTGGTGGCGACGGCATGGCCGGCCTTCTTGGCCCGGTACTCGCTATAGGCGGCGATCAGCATGTCCTCGTCGCGATATTGCGGTATCCAGCCGAGCTGACGCTCGGCCTTGGACACGTCGAGCACACACTCCTCGTCTGCAATCAGATATTGTTCCGGATCCATGATCGGCATGTTCATGAGGTCGAGCAGGTCGAGCGTGCGCTTGACCGCCCAGCCAGGCGTCGGCAACAGGATCGATCTCGATCCGGCATGCCTGATCAGATCGCCGAGCAGCTTCCTGACCGGGGGCGGATTGAGCGAGCCCAGATTGTAAGCCTCGTTCGGAACTCCTGCCTTCCAGGCAGCGCGTGCGGCCTCCGCGCAGTCGAACACCGAGATGAACTGATAGGGATTCTTGCCCGAACCGATCATCGGCACGGGAAAATTCCAGTCGATCAGCTTGAACAGTTTTTCGAGGATGCCGAGCCGGCCGGGGCCGATGATCAGGCGCGGGCGAAACAGCGAGATCGACATGCCGCGCTTGCGCCATTCGGCAGCCAGCTCCTCGGTCTTCTGCTTCGACCAGCCATATTCGCCAAGCGGCGCAACCGGGTGGTCCTCGGTCATTGGCTGGATAACCGTGTGGCCGTAGATCATGTCGGTGGTATAGTGGACGAGCTTGGCTGCGCCGGCTCTGTCCATCGCCTGCATGATGTGCTCGGTGCCGTGGAAATTCACCGGAAAGAAAAAATCGTGCCGCTTGGCGCGCACCTGGAGCGGCGACAGCATCTTGGCCGACAGATTGTAGACCATGTCGCCGCCCTTAAGCCCGACGGCAGCGACCGAGGCCGGATCCGTGACGTCGCACTTGATAAAACGCGCGTTGCGGTAATGCGACAGCTCGCTTTTCACGACGTCGGCAACGACGACCTCTTCACCATCGGCCACAAGTTTTGGGGCAAGGTGGCGGCCGACGAAACCGTCGCCGCCGAAAATCACATGTCTCATCGAATGATCTCGTTTGCTTGGATCTTGTCGTGGGTGATGGAAGCGGTCTGGTCCTCATGGCCGCGACCGCTCTGCGCGATCAGCACGGTGCCGACGCAGATGCAGGCGATGCCGGCGATGCGCCAGCCATTGAGGTCCTCGCGGAAGACGAAATAGGCGAAGATGGCGACAGCGACATAGGCGAGGCTGAGGAACGGATAGGCGAAGGAAAGCTCGACCTTTGACAGCACATAGAGATGCGAAGCCATGGAGATGACGAAGGTGCAGAGGCCCAGGAATACCCATGGGCTGAAGACGATCTGCAACAGCTTGACCAGGGGATTGACACCCTCGAACGAGATCGGCCCGAGCGACATCATGCCTTGCTTCAGCATCAGCTGTGCGGCAGCATTGGTCATGACCGTAAAGAGAATGAAGACGATGTATTTCATGTCGGCCCACTCACCGTGACATCAAGTAATACAAATCCGAAAAGACTTCGTGAACTCACAAGAGGGTTCTGAGTAAATCTCGCCCTTAAGAATTCGCTAACCACGATCCATTCCAGATTTATCTATTCGGCGGCCTCGACGCCTCGCCGCAGCGGGTCGATCCTCCTGGCCGTTCGCGCCCAGAAGTCCGACATGAAGACGGGGTCGCGCAGCGCTTCCAGCTTCGGCCACTCCGGAAAGGAGGCGGCGAAGGTCGCGGCAGCCATGCGCGCGTCCTTGTAGGGGTTGACCGCGCCGCCGGCCTCGACCGTGATGCGGTCGAGTTCCGCAAGCAGCGCAAGCGTCGCGGGCCCCCTGTTGGGGAAATCCAGCGTCAGCGTATAGCCCGGCCGTGGGAACGACAGCAGCGCGGGCGAGCGGACCTCGCCGAAGCGTTTCAGCACGGTGAGGAAGGAGCCTTGCCCGGCGCGCCTTGCCGCCGCGAGCAGTTCCGGCACGATCGCGCGTGCGACGTCTTCCGGCACCACGCTTTGATGCTGGAACAGCCCATTGGGGCCATAAAGTCGATTCCAGTCGCTCACGCCGTCGAGCGGAAAGAAGAAACCTTGATAGCCGATCTGACGCGGCGCGGTGGCCCGGCGCTTCTTCCACCGGTAGGCCGCGTTGAAAGCAGTCAGGAACGGCCGGTTGAGCACGTTGAACGGCGGCTGGAACGGCACCGAGAAATTGCCGCCGGCGCGCGAAGCTTTATGCGAGCCATGCTCGGCATGGTTGCCGGTGAACAGCAGCCCCCGCCCGCTGTGGCGGCCGCTGGCGAGCTGATCGATCCAGGCAACGGCGTATTCATTGGCCTGGTCGGCTGCTTCTGCCAGGCCGAAGAATTCGCTGAGATCGCGAAACGGCGTCGCTTTCTCGACGATGTCGAGCGAATGCACCCGCATCAACCGGATCGAAGCCGACAGGATCAGGCCTGTCAGCCCCATGCCGCCGATCGTCGCCCGAAACAGGCGCGGGTTGTCGACGGCCGAGCAATGATAGGTGCGTCCATCGGACCGCAGCAGCGTAAAACCTTCCACATGGCAGCCAAACGTGCCGCGCCGGTGGTGGTTCTTGCCATGAACGTCGTTGGCGATAGCGCCGCCGAGCGTGACGAACTGCGTGCCCGGAATAACGGCCGGGAAAAAACCGTAAGGCGCGGCATGAGCGATGACGTCCAACAGCAGCACGCCCGCATCCGCTTCGAGAACGCCGGTCTCGGCATTGAAAGCTCTGATACGATTCAGGGACCGCATGTCGACGACGGCGCCGGTGTGGTTCTGGCAGGAATCGCCGTAGGAGCGGCCGTTTCCATAAGCGAGCAACGACCCGTCCCGCGCCTTGCCGCCCTTCAGCAGCGCAATGCCGTCGTCGGCACCGATCGCGCGCGGCGCGGGCGGTGTGGCGAGACCGAAGCTTTGAAAGAGCGCCCCAGCCATGCCTACCAGCCCCCGATGAACAGCAGAACAGCACCGATCAGCACCACGATCTGGCTGCGCCAGTCTCGGATGATGAAGACGACCGGGTCGTCGTGCATCTCGTCGCGACGCGCCAGGATCCAGACGCGCATGGTGAGATAGAGCACGATCGGCGGCAGCGGCCAGATCAGCCACGGATGCGGATAGAGCTCGCGCACCGCGACGCTGTCCATGTAAAGCGCCAGCACCAGCGCCGAGGAGAAGGCCGAGGCCATGCCGGCCTGGGCGACGATCTCCTGGTCCTCGGTGCGATAGCCGCGGCCGGCGATGCGCTCGCCGACCGCGATGGCGGTAGTCCGCAATTCGACAAAGCGCTTCACCAGCGCGAGCGACAGGAAGAAGAAAATCGAAAAGGCAAGCAGCCAGAACGAGACGTCGACACCGGTCGCGGCCGCGCCCGCCAGGACGCGAATCGTGTAGAGGCCGGCAAGGGTCAGCACGTCGACCAGGAGCATGCGCTTGAACGACAACGAATAGGCCGTGGCGACGACCATGTAGCCGGCGAGCACGGCCAGGAATTCGAGCGACAGAAAGAGACCGATGCCGACGCCGATCGCCAGCAGCACCGCGATCGCGCCAAGGCCGAACGGGATCGATAGCGCGCCGCTGGCGAACGGCCTGTTGCGCTTGGTGAGATGCTTGCGATCGAGCGCCAGATCGAAGAAATCGTTGAGGATATAGATGGCCGACGCCACGGCGCTGAACGAGACGAACGCCAGCAGGCACTGCCAGATCATGTTGGTGTTGAAATATTCGTGCGACAGCACCATCGGCACGGCGATCAGCGAGTTTTTCAGCCACTGATGGACGCGCAGCATCTTGACGATGGTTTTGACGGTCGGCTTCGGCGCCGGCATGGTTTCGGCGTTGCGCGATGTCTGCCAGCGCGCGGCGTGACGGTCGGGCGCCACGACGATTGCATTGCGCGCGGCGTCGAACACCTGGAGGTCATGGCGGCTGTTGCCGGCGTAATCGAAGCCGCCGTCGCCAAAGGCGGTGATCAGCGAGGCGCGCTTCTTGCCCGAGGTGAGATTGTCGAGCCCGTCGGTGGCCATCACCCGGTCGAAAATGCCGAGATGGGCGGCGATGGCTTCGGCGAACTTGCGCGGCGTGCCGGTCGCCAGCACGATCTTGCGGCCCTCGGCGCGTTCGGTGCGCAAGCGGTCGAGCAGCGGTTCGCGATAAGGCAGCGAGGCAGGATCGATGTCTACGCGCTGCGCGATTGCCTGCTTCAGCCGGGCCGGTCCGCCGGCGGCCCAGAAGGGCACGAGGAAGATATAGAGCGGGTTCTTCTTGAGAAGAATGAACAGCCCTTCCCACAACAGGTCGGTCGCGATCAGCGTGCCATCGAGATCGACCGCGAGCGGTATTGCGTTGCTGTCCGACCGCGCATCCATGCCCGTCCTGCCCTGCCGCCATATGACCCGGAAAGCCGGAGTCTCGCCGCGCCGTTCTCGACGTCTT
Organism: Mesorhizobium sp. M0587; assembly: GCF_040320945.1. Taxonomy (NCBI): domain Bacteria; kingdom Pseudomonadati; phylum Pseudomonadota; class Alphaproteobacteria; order Hyphomicrobiales; family Phyllobacteriaceae; genus Mesorhizobium; species Mesorhizobium sp. M0587. Next base: position 129,551 of record NZ_JAMYQP010000011.1, on the reverse strand, counting down.
GACGCTGGTATAGCGGGGGTTGGCGTAGCGAACGTTAAAACGCACGGTTGCAGGCGGCTGATGTCGGTATTTCCGGCGTCAATGTTAAGCAACCGCTACCGGAAACGATAAAAGGCCGGACAAACTATCCGGCCTTTCCAGAATATGCCGCTGAAATTACTTGATGCGCGCAGCGCCGCCCGAGATCTCGATCGTTTCCGAGCCGGTCAGGGCTTCGAGGTCACCATTGGGCAAGGTGACGAAGCAGCCATTCTGGCAGAATTCGACGGTTTCGCCGGCAGCCAACGCGAGTTCGGTCTTGCTGCCGCCCTCGGTCACGACCAGCGTGCGGGTCTCGGCGTCCTTGTTGACCGCGCTGGCGGCATGGACCGAGCCGCTCACGGCGAGCAAGGCGACGGCAGCGACGAGAGACTTCCACATGTTGCGATATCGGTGTTCCCACCGCCTCTGTTGCATTCGCAAGGCATTCTCGCCTTTGCTTGGAAGCTTATATGAGATGGAAGCTGAACAGCAACTGAATGCCGCATTCATGCCGCAATTGGGTTTGCGCGGTTTGAGCTCCACGATTAGTCAGGATCGGGCTTCTTGGATTTGCGGGGCTTGACCAGCAGTTTCGCCTCGGCCGCGGCCACCTTTGCCTGTTCCTGTTCGGCGAAGTCAGCCTCGATCTTGTCATCGTCGGTTGGCCAGGCCTTGGGCTTTTTGACGTCAACGACGGCACGCGGCGTCGAGGGTATCTCGATGTGCTCGTTGTTGAAGGTTTCGAGAATGGTGAAGCGGATATCGTTCTGCACGATGTTGCCGTTCGTCACATCGGCCAGGAACACGCGGACCTCGAATTCGAGCGCGGCAGCCCCGAAATTGGCAAACAGCACGAAAGGCTCGGGGTTCTTCAGCACCAGCGGGTGGCCGCGCGCGATTTCCAGCAGAGTGGCATGCACCTGCTTGACGTCGCTGCCATAGGCGACGCCGACCTTCAGGTCGATGCGCCCGAGCTTGTTGCGGTGCGTCCAGTTGCCGACGGCGTTGTTGATCAGGTTCGAGTTGGGCAGGATTACCGATTGCCGCTGGAAAGTCTCGATCTCGGTGGCCCGCACGCTGATCTTCTTGACCGTGCCGCTGATGTCGCCGGCGACGATCCAGTCGCCGACCTTGAACGGCCGCTCGGCCAAGAGGATCAGGCCCGAGACGAAATTGGACACCACATTCTGCAAGCCAAAGCCGATACCGAGGGAAAGGGCGCCGGCGACCAGCGCCAGGCTGGAGAGATCGATGCCGGCGGCCGAGATGCCGACGAGCGCCGCCAATGCCACGCCGGCATAGCCGATCGCCAGCCGGATCGAATTGCGCACCCCCGTATCGACCTTGCCGCGCGCCATCACCGAGCCGTCGAGCCAGCCCTGGAACCAGCGCGTCAGGAAATAGCCGATGATGAAGACGACGATGCCCGAAAGGATGCCGGTGACCGAAATGGTCACAGAGCCGACAGTGATTCCGGTTGCCAGTCTGTAGGCCCAGGCCTGGATGTCGCCCAGCTGGAAGCCCCACATCAAAAGGATCAGCGGCAGGAAGACCAGCACGATCATCACGTTGATGGCGACGCTGACGACAAGGCCGAGCTGGTCGAGTGCCGTGTCCTCATAGCTGGAATTGGCTGACAGCCAGCGACCGACGGATGTGTTGGCGAAAGCACCCTCCTCGCCGATCGCCTGCGCCGAGAGGAAGCCGATATAGGCGGTGACAAGGGCGGTGCCGGTGACGACAACCTGGAGCGAGACGAAAAGGGCGAGGCCGATATAGCCGAGCAGCGCCGTGATAATGGTGAAGAAACCGAGCGCAAGCGATGTATAGCGCAGCCATGCCGGCCATGGCCGCCAGCTTCCGTCATGCGCCTTGAACGGCCTCAGCATCGCCATCAGGATCAGGATGACGCCAACGATGATGGTGGCGACGAAACTGCGGGCGATGGTCAGCGACAGGGGCGATCCCATCTTGTCGTTGATTATCGACAGGAAGGTGTTGACGCTGATGACGACGGCCATGGCGGTGGCCAGGCGCACCAGCCATCGCGCCGGCCCGGTCTCGACTGGGATCAGGCGCCAGTTCGGCAGCCGCGGCGACAACGCCGCATTGGTCAGCCGGTTGACGCAGAACACCACGCCGATGACGGTCGCCAGCGCATTGAGGAAGAAGCCAATATCGCCGCGCAACACATTGTAATAATTGAAGAAGAAGATCGTCGAGCCAAGAAACGCACCAACCGCCAGCGTCGGCAGCAAGGTCGACCAGAAGGCCACCGAGAGGCGGCTGAGATAAGACGGGTCCTCGTTGGTGGGGTCAGGTTCGAACACTCGTCCGAACAGCCGTCTGCCGCCGACCAGCAGCACGAGGGCCAGGCCAAGCGCCACGAAGGTCGCCGCCAGGATCGCCTGGAACTTGAATTTAAACGCGAAGCTCAGCCAGGACGACACCGCCTTGTAGAAATTGTCGAACTCGTCCTTGGCATCGGAGAAAACCTGCGGGCTCAATGCATCGGAAAGCACGTAGCGCTTGGTGAGCAGATTGCGGAACAACTCGCTGCGCATGTTGCCGATCTTGTCGATCAGCCCGCTGATACGGATCGACAAGGTCTGGGCTTGCGCGATGACCGCGTTGATTTCCGCCTTTTCCGACGCCAGCGCCTGGCGTTCGCCGCTGACGATATCGGGCTCCGCCGGCTGGCCGGCAGCGGGCGCGGCACCAAGCTGTTCGAGTCGGGCGTTGATCTCACCGAGGCGGGAACGAAAGGCCAATGCGCTGTTCAGCGCCTTGTGCGACAATTCCTCGAGTTGCAGGCGGATATCGACCAGGTCGCTGTCATCCTCGCCGTCCTGCTGGATCTTCTTGTCGAGATTGTCCGTCTTTGTCGTCAGATCCTGCAGGATCTTCTGCTGGTCGGCCACCAGTCCGGCAGGAGCCTGGCCGAGCCCTTGCGCCGCAGCGTCGAACGACAGCGGCGCCGAAACGACGAGCGTGATGATCAGGATGAGGCGAAGCAATCGGAAAAGCATGATTTGTTGACGACTCACGGGCGGCAAAGGCGTTGAAGAGCCTGTCCTTGATAAAGACGGCCATATCATGGGGCAAGCCGTCGCATCCGATCGCCGATATCATCCCATCCGCTGGCCCTCCTCTGATCCCTGACAAAGGCGTCGGCCAGTCGAAAGGCAATGGCGCAATATTGGCTTTGCGGCTGCGGCCTGCTCTATAGTCTGCCGCATCGCCCGAACCGGATGACAATGATGGCAGAGTACTCGGCCTTTTCGCTGCTTGCGAACGCGCTCAAGGGAAACAAGGACTGGAAGCCGGCCTGGCGCAAGCCGGATCCCAAGGCTTCCTATGATGTCATCATCATCGGCGGCGGCGGCCACGGGCTGGCGACCGCTTACTATCTCGCCAAGGAACACGGCATCACCAATGTCGCCGTGCTGGAAAAGGGCTGGCTCGGCTCCGGCAATGTCGGCCGCAACACGACAGCCGTACGCTCGAACTACCTGCTGCCGGCGAACACCCGCTTCTACGAACATTCGATGAAACTGTGGGAGAACCTCGCGCACGAGCTCAACTACAACGTCATGTTCTCGCAGCGCGGCTGCCTGAACCTGGCGCACACGCCAGCCCAGTTCGACGACTATGCAAGGCGCGGCAACGCCATGCGCCATCTCGGCGTCGACGCCGAGTTGATGACGCCGGCCGAGATCAAGCGCCTGATCCCGGCGCTCGACATCTCCGACAGCGCTCGCTTCCCGGTGGTTGGCGGCCTGATGCAGCGCCGCGCCGGAACCGCCCGCCACGACGCGGTGGCCTGGGGCTATGCGCGCGGCGCCGACCGTCGCGGCGTCGACATCATCGAGAATTGCGAGGTCACAGGCTTCCTGCGCGACGGCGACCGCATATCGGGCGTCACCACCTCGCGCGGAGACGTCCGCGCCAGGAAGGTGGCGGTCGCGGTGGCCGGCAGCACCGGACGCGTCATGCAACTGGCCGGCGTCGAAACGATGCCGATCGAGAGCCATGTCTTGCAGGCCTTCGTCACCGAATCGCTAAAACCCTTCATCGACACCGTCGTGACCTTCGGCATGGGGCATTTCTATATGTCGCAGTCCGACAAGGGCGGCCTCGTCTATGGCGGCGACATCGACGGCTACAACAGCTACGCCCAGCGCGGCAATCTGCCCATCGTCGACGAGGTGATGAGCGAGATGCTGGCGCTGTTTCCAGGCCTTGCCCGCGTGCGCATGCTGCGCTCCTGGGGCGGCGTCTGCGACATGTCGATGGACGGTTCGCCGATCATCACCACCGGTCCCCTGCCCGGCATGTATCTCAATTGCGGCTGGTGCTATGGCGGCTTCAAGGCGACGCCGGCCTCCGGCTGGTGCTTTGCCTGGACCATCGCCAAGGATCAGCCGCACGATTTCAACGCCCCCTTCACGCTCGACCGCTTCCACCGCGGCCTGGTGATCGACGACAAGGGCCAGGGCGCCACCCCGAGGCTTCATTAGCCATGATCCGGAACCGAAGGGCCGCATCGGCGAAGACTGGAAGCCGGTTCCCAGACAAGTTCATGGTCAAACAAGAAGATACAATTCGATGCTGATCACTTGCCCCTACTGCGGCCCGCGCGACGTCATCGAATTCACCTATCAGGGTGACGGCAACCGCGAGCGCCCCGATCCCGCCTCGCAGAATTTCGAGGCGTGGAACGCCTATGTCTACGACCGGCTGAACCCGGCCGGCGACCACAACGAGATCTGGCAGCATTCCGGCGGTTGCCGCGCACATCTGCGGGTCGTGCGCAACACGCTGACGCATGAGATTTCCAGCGTCGCCTTCGTGCGAGGCGATCACACCTCTGCCACGCGCCGCAAGGCGGAGGGCAAGTCATGAGCCCGCGGCGCACCGACAGCGGCGGCCGCATCGACCGGCTGAAAACCATCCGCTTCACCTTTGACGGCGCGCCCTACACCGGCCACGCCGGTGACACGCTGGCGTCGGCGCTGCTGGCCAAGGGCGTAACCCTTTACGGGCGCTCGTTCAAATACCATCGTCCGCGCGGTCTGCTGACCGCCGGCGTCGAGGAGCCCAACGCGCTGGTGACGGTGCTGAAGGGAGAGGTTCGCGAGCCCAACATTCCGGCGACCATGGTCGAGATCCACGATGGGTTGGTGGCCGTCAGCCAGAACCGTTTTCCCTCGCTTGCCTGGGACATCAACGCCGTCAACCAGCTTGGCGGCAAGCTCCTCTCGGCCGGCTTCTACTACAAGACCTTCATGGGTCCGGTGTTCGGCCCGCTGAAGGGCACGCGCCTCTGGATGTTTTGCGAGCATTTCATCCGCCGCGCCGCCGGCCTGGGCAGGGCCGGATCCGCGAGGGACCCGGCCCGCTACGAGCGCATGAACGCCTTTTGCGACGTGCTGGTGGTCGGCTCCGGCCCCGCCGGTCTGATGGCCGCCAAGGCAGCCGCAGATCAGGGCGCCCGCGTCATGCTGGCCGATCTCGAGCCGCGCTTCGGCGGTTCGGCCAACTGGTCCGATGAAATCGTCGATGGCGCGCCGGCGGCCGATTGGGCGCGCCGCACCGTCGCCCAGCTCGAAGGCCGCGACAATGTCCGGCTTCTGCCGCGCACCACGGTCTGGGGCTATTACGACAACAACACGCTTGCCGCGCTGGAAAGGGTCAGCGACCACAAGGAAGCCCCGGCCAAGGGCGAGCCACGCCATCGCTACTGGGCAATCCGCGCCAAATCCGTGGTGCTGGCCACCGGCGCCTTCGAGCGGCCGCTGGTATTCCCCGGCAATGACAGACCCGGCGTGATGCTGGCGCATGCGGCCGAGCGCTACGCCAACGAATTCGGCGTGCTGCCGGGCGAGCGCATCGCGCTGTTCACCAACAATGACAGCGCCTATCGCTCCGCACTTGCCCTGAAGAAGGCAGGTGCACAGGTGGTCGCCATTATCGACGTCCGGCCAGAGCTTTCGACGGAGATGCGCCAGCTGATCGCGGAAACCGACGCCGAAATTTTCGCCGGTCAGGCCGTCGTCGCGACAGAGGGAGGCAAGGCGCTCTCGGGCATCAAGGTTCAGCGTTTCGACATGACCAACGGCTCGCTCACCGGCGACGCCCGCAGCATCCACGCCGACTGCCTGCTGATGTCGGGCGGCTGGTCGCCGACCATCCACCTGGCCAGCCAGGCCGGTGCCAAGGCGGAATGGAATGCCGCGCGACAGGCTTTCCTGCCGCCGAAGCCGATGCAAAAATGGATCGGTGCCGGCGCTTTCACCGGCAGTTTTTCCACCGCCGAGGCGATGGCCGAAGGGCGCGCCGCGGGCCTTGTCGCAGCGGGTGGGCAAAGCACGCCCGCCATACTGCCGACGGTCGAGGCAGCGCCCGGCGATCCCGATCCGGCGCCGGTCTTCGAGATCCGGGCCAAGGGCAAGAGCTTCGTCGATTTCCAGCATGACGTCACGGCCGAAGATGTGCGCTTGGCGCATCGCGAGGGCTTCGTCTCGGTCGAACATCTGAAGCGCTACACCACGCTCGGCATGGCGACCGACCAGGGCAAGAGTTCCAACATCCCCGGCCTCGCCATCATGGCCGAAGCGTTGGGCAAGCCGATCCCCGAGGTCGGCACGACGCGTTTCCGGCCGCCCTTCGCGCCGGTGTCGATCGGCTCGCTGGCAGCGGAGCGCTTCGGCGATCTGAAGCCTGAACGGCTGACGCCGATGCATGACTGGCATCTCGCCAACGGCGCGACCATGTATTCCGCCGGACTCTGGTATCGACCGATGATCTATGGTCATGCAGGCGAAACCATCGAGCAGGCCTATGTGCGCGAGGCCAAGGCGACGCGCGAAAGCGCCGGCATGGTCGATGTCTCGACACTGGGCAAGATCGCCGTGCAGGGCCCCGATGCCGCCGAATTCCTCGACCGCGTCTACACCAACATGTTTTCGACGCTCACCATCGGCAAGGCGCGCTACGGATTGATGCTGCGCGAGGACGGCCTCGCCTTCGACGACGGCACCACCTGGCGGCTCGGCGAACAGGATTTCCTGATGACCACCACCACGGCCAATGCCGGCAAGGTCATGCAGCATCTGGAATATTTTCTCGACGTGATCTGGCCGGAGCTGAAAGTGCACGTCACCTCCGTGACCGACGAATGGGCGGGCGCGGCGATCGGCGGGCCGAAGGCCAGACAGATTCTCGCCGCCTGCGTCACCGGCACATCGGTCGACAATGCCACCCTGCCCTTCATGGGCATCGTTCGCGGCGAAATCGCAGGCGTGCCGGTGATGATCTGCCGGCTCTCCTTCTCCGGTGAAATGGCCTTCGAGGTGTACTGCGGCGCCGGCTACGGCACCCATGTCTGGGAGGCGCTGGTCGAGGCCGGCAAGCCGTTCGGGCTGGTCACCTATGGGCTCGAGGCGCTGGGCACGATGCGGATCGAGAAAGGCCATGTCACCGGCGCCGAGATCGACGGACGCACCACGGCGCGCGACCTGCATCTCGACTGGATGCTGTCGAAGAAGAAGCCGTTCATCGGCTCGGCGATGATGGACCGTGAGGGCCTGATCGCGCCCGATCGGCTGGAACTCGTCGGCCTGGTCGCGCTCGACAACCGGCCGCTCAATGGCGGCGCGCACATTGTCGAGGAGCTTGACGAGGCCAACCCGCACGGCTCGATCGGCCACATCACCGCCTGCTGCTATTCGCCGGCGCTGGGCAAGTATATCGCGCTGGCACTGGTTAAGGGCGGCAAGGCGCGGCACGGCACGCGCGCTCATGTCTCCGATCCCTTGCGCAACCGCTTCGGACCGGTCGAGATCGTGTCCAACCACTTCTACGATCCGGACGGGAGCCGCATGCATGGTTGAGCGTCAATCACCGCTTGATCCGGAATTTCACCCCGGCTCCCACGGCAATTTCGAGCATGGCGTCGAGATCATCCTTACCGAGACGAGACCGGGCTCGATCGTGCAGCTTGCGGCGTGGCCCGGCGAAGAGAAGAAACTGATCGCTGCCATCCGCACCGTCACCGGGCTTGCGCTGCCGGACGGCGCCGGTGGCGGCCTGAGCGACGGGGTGAAGTCGGCGTTCGGCTTCGCGCCGGGAAAGTTCACCGCCGCCGACGAGGCCGAAGGGCTGGCCGCGGCCTTCGTCAATGTGGTCACCCCGGCCATCGGTACGGTGACCGATCTGTCGCACGGCCGCACCGCTATCCGCATTGCCGGGCCAAAGGCCGAATGGGTGCTGGCGAAATTCTTCGCCATCGACTTCGCGTTGCCAGCCTTTCCGGTCGGCTCTGGCCGCTCGACCGCCCATCACGACGTCTTTGCCCAGATCCAGCGCACCGGCGCCGACCAGTTCGACATCTATGTCTTTCGCTCGTTCGCGCGCTCGTTCTGGAAGGCGCTCTGCCATGCCAGCGAGGAAGTCGGCTACGAGGTGCAGTAGCTGGCGGCCGCATGGCCGCCTTGGCGCTGCTTCTGGCATCAAGGCCAGCCGGTCTTGCCGCTAGAAATATCCGCCGGCGCCACCGATCGCGCCGATGTGTCGGCCAAGGCCAACTGGCGATCAGCCATCTACTCGCTGAACGTCACCCACTCTTCCAGCGGCACGCGGTCGGTGCGGAAGGCGTTTTCAGGCTTCGTCGTATCCTCGTAACCGAGTGCCATGCCGCAGACGACGATTTCCTCGTCGGGAATGCCGAGCACCGGCCTGATCTGCCGGTGATAGGGGGCAAACGCCGCTTGCGGGCAGGTGTGCAGGCCTCTGCCTCGCGCCGCGACCATGATGTTCTGCAGGAACATGCCGTAGTCGATCCACGAGCCCTGGTTGAGCCGGCGGTCGATGGTGAAGATCATGCCGACAGGAGCGTCGAAGAAGACGAAGTTGCGGTCATGCTGGGCGCGCATCTTGTCGACTTCGCGGCGGCCGATGCCAAGCGCGCCATACAGGCCGAAGCCGTTGGCGCGCCGCCGTGTCAGATAGGGCTCGAAGAACTGGGTGGGATAGTAGCGGTACTCGTCCCAGTCTGCTTTCTCGGCGCGAATGCCCGAGCTGAGAATGGCGGCTGATATCCGCTGCTTGGTCTCGCCCTTGGTGACATAGACCCGCCACGGTTGCATGTTGGTGCCCGAAGGCGCCTGGGCCGCGACCGTCAGTATGGCGCGGATGGTGTCATCGTCGACCATGTCGGGCAGGAATGCACGCACCGAACGGCGCGACAGGATCGCGTCGTCAACGACGTCGGCATCGCCCGCAATTCGAGGCATTTTCTCTAGCATGGGCCGTCCCTTTAGCCTTTGTCTCGCTCGGACGTCCCCACTCGCCGCTCGCCGCCGAGCCTTTGCATGAACCGCCAAAATCCTGCAAGTAAATCTTGAGCATCGGTGAAAATCCACTTGATTTTTTCATGAGCTTGATTTCTCATGAAATTTGGTCGCGAATTTTCATGAAGAGATCGTTTTGCCTTCAACCATCGCACGAACATTGCAGGAACCTGACGAACGGGTGCTGGCCAGCGATATCAGAGCTTTGCGCAGGGCGCGCGGACTGACGCTGGCGGAAATCGCTCTGAGACTTGGCCGCTCGGTCGGCTGGGTCAGCCAGGTCGAACGCGGCCTGTCGACGCCTTCGCTCAGTGATCTCAGGGCCTTCGCCGAATTGTTCGGCGTGCCGCTCAGCCTATTCTTCAGCCACGACGTTCCCATCGAAAGCGAGCGTGGCGTGATCGTGCGCTCCGCCAGCCGCCGCGCGCTTGGCACAAGCGAATCCGGCCTGATGGAGGAACTCCTATCGCCCGATCTCGGCGGTAGCTTCGAGATGCTGCGCTCCGTCTTCGCGCCGGGCGCCGAGCTCAAGACGGAGGCGCGTCGGCCGACCGAAGAGGCTGGATATGTCGTGTCGGGCACATTCGACATCGAAATATCAGGTACATGGCATCGGCTCGGCGAAGGCGATTCCTTTCGCTTCGACGGCAAGCCTTTCCGCTGGCGCAATCCGGGAACGGAGCCGGCGGTCGTCATCTGGGTGGTTTCGCCGCCAGTTTATTGAATGAACGCTAGACCAAGGGTTGGAGAAGAATATGGCCGGTTTGCCGAGCACGGCACGCGTGGTGATCATCGGAGGCGGCGTCGTCGGCGCCTCCTCGCTCTATCATCTGGCCAAGGCGGGCTGGACCGACTGCGTGCTGTTGGAAAAGAACGAGCTGACCTCTGGCTCGACCTGGCATGCCGCCGGCAATGTGCCGACCTTCTCCTCGTCCTGGTCGCTGATGAACATGCAGCGTTATTCGACCGAGCTTTATCGCGGGCTGGCCGACGAAGTCGATTACCCCATGAACTATCACGTCACCGGCTCGCTGCGGCTCGCCCACTCGGTCGAGCGGATGCAGGAGTTCCAGCGCGCCAAGGGCATGGGCCGCTACCAAGGCATGGACATCGACATCATCGGCGTCGATGAGGTCAAGCGCCGCTACCCCTTTATCGAGACGCATGATTTGAAGGGTGCACTCTACGATCCAAGCGACGGCGACATCGATCCGGCGCAGCTCACCCAGGCGCTGGCCAAGGGCGCGCGTGACATGGGCGCCAAAATCATCCGCTTCTGCCCAGTCACCGGTGTGCGCCGCGAGAAGGATGAATGGGTCGTTGTATCAGCCCAGGGCGAGATCCGCTGCGAGATCGTCGTCAATGCCGCTGGCTACCGCGCCGCCGAGGTGGGCCGCATGTTCGGCCGCGACGTGCCGATGATGGTGATGAGCCACCAGTACATATTGTTCGAGGAAATCCCCGAACTCGCCGCATGGTCGCGAGAGCAGGGAAAGAAACTGCCGCTGCTGCGCGACGTCGACACTTCCTACTATCTGCGCCAGGAAAAGAACGGCATGAATCTTGGCCCCTACGAGCGCAATTGCCGCGCGCATTGGGCCGGTCACAACGATCCGATGCCGGACGATTTTTCGTTCCAGCTGTTCCCGGACGATCTCGACCGGCTGGAACATTACCTAGCCGATGCTGTCGCCCGCGTGCCGATCCTGGGCACCGCCGGCCTGTCCAAGGTCATCAACGGCCCGATCCCTTATGCGCCGGACGGCAATCCGTTGATCGGACCGATGCCGGGCGTCCCCAATGCCTTCGAAGCCTGCGTCTTCACCTTCGGCATCGCGCAAGGCGGCGGCGCCGGCAAGGTGCTGGCGGAATGGGTGACGCAGGGCCAGACCGAATGGGACATGTGGTCATGCGATCCGCGCCGCTTCACCACCTTCGCCTCGGCGCCGGATTATTGTGTCGCCAAGGGCATGGAAATCTACGGCAACGAATACGCCATCCAGTTTCCCCGCCATGCCTGGCCCGAGGGCCGCAATCGCAAGCTGTCGCCGATCCACGATCGCATCAGCGCGCTCGGCGCCCGCTTCGATGCCTATAATGGCTGGGAGCGCGCCACCTGGTACGCGAAAGACGGCGACGACATCTCCGAGGAAGCGACACTGACCTTCCGCCGCGATGGGCCGTGGCAGCATCGCGTCCGCGAGGAGTGCCTGGCCGTGCGCGATGCCGCCGGCATTCTGGACCTGCCGGGCTTTTCGCGCTTCAATCTCGAAGGACCTGGTGCCGCCGAATGGCTGAGCCTGCAGATCACCGGCCTGGTGCCGAAGCCCGGTCGCATCGGCCTCGTCTATTTCTCCGACGACAAGGGCCGCATCGTCACCGAGATGTCCGTCGTGCGCCACGATGAAAATCTGATGACGCTGATCACCGCCGCGGTCGCGCAATGGCATGATTTCGAATGGCTGAAATCGCGCATGCCTGGGGATGCGCCTTTCAAGCTGACCGATCGGACCGAGGAATATTCCACTCAGGTCCTGGCCGGCCCCAACGCGCGAAAGATCCTTGCCGATGTCTGTGGCGCCGACCTCGCCTTGCCATGGCTGACGCACCAGGAAACCAATATCGCCGGCCGCTGGGCAAAGCTTGTCCGCGTCTCCTTCGCCGGTGAACTCGGCTGGGAGATCCACACCAGGGTCGGTGACACCGCCGCTATTTTCGACACGATCTGGGCCGCCGGCCGGAAGCATGGGCTGAAGCCGTTCGGCATGTACGCGCTGGATTCGCTCAGGCTTGAAAAAGGCTACCGCACCTGGAAGGGCGACCTGTCCACCGACTATTCGATCCTGCAGGGCGGGCTGGAGCGTTTCGTGAAATGGGAAAAGCCTGACTTCCGGGGCAAGGCGGCACTTCAGAACGAGAAGCAGCAAGGCGTGAAGAAGCGTTTCGTCACGATGGTCGTCGAAAATCCCGGCGATTGCGACGCGCCCTACATGTCGACGCTCTGGCATGACGGCCAGATCGTTGGCGAGACGACATCCGGCGGCTGGGGTCATCGCATCGACAAGTCGATCGCGCTCGGCATGCTGCGCGCCGACCTGGCCGAAGCCGGCACTTCTGTCGAGGTCGAAATCTTCGGCGACCGTTTTCGGGCGGTGGTGCAGAAAGACGAGCCTTTGTGGGATCCGAAGAACGAGAGGCTGCGAGGATAGACTTGGGCAACCACCATTTTGTGCCAAAGTTCATCTTGAAACGCTTTGTGGGTGAACACGGCCGACTTTGTGCATATGCACTGTCAAATGGCGCGCGCTCATACGTTCCCGTGACGAAAGCCGCGTGCTCCGAGAATTTCTATGACTTCGAAATATCAGGGAGAAATATCTCATACGAAGGTCGATTGTCTAAACTTGAATCAAACTGCGCACGCTCCATCAAAAAAATGGTGGATCACGAGAATGTACTTTCAATCTCCGAGCAGGAGCGGGAGATCGTCAGTCTCCTTATTGCCATTCAGAGTTTTAGGACGGCATCGTTTTTTGAGGGAGCTTCTGCCGTCGACAAAGAAAGGCGAGCTAACATATTCATGACCTCGATGAGATCCTCGTTCTTGATACAAAAGGAGATATTGGGGCGGAAGTGGGTCTTAATGAAGATCGAGGGTAGTCATACATTTTATGTTGGCGACCATCCCGTCACCTTCCAGAACACGGAGAATCCATCTCAAAGCGGAGATCTCGGTTTCGACGTTGCAGGGATTGAGGCGTTTTTTCCACTGACCCCAAAGTTGGCGTTGTATATCCCGCATCAATCGACATCGAGGCAACTAACCGATGGATATGCGAGCGCACAACAGTTTCAGATCGAGGCGAACCGGGCAGTCCTTTCTGGCCAGTATCACCCGATGGCGAACCCGGAAGGGCTTAGCTCGATTCGAAAGACATTGATTTCAGGAAAAATTTTTGATGATGCATTCCACCGGGGGACACCAATGCCAGCGGTCGAAGAAAATGTCATAAACTTCAACTACTTACAGATTCTCTTTGCGCACAAAAATGTGTTCTCCTGCAAAGACGACTTTTCATTCGCCGACTACGTCTTGGAAAAGAGCCCTCAATACAGGCAAGTGCCCAAAGTGTTTTTCTCGACTTACTCTCCAGGAGCTGAATAGCCATGTCCAGACCATCATCGCACGTCTCCAGCATCGTGCCTTTGGGCAAGGGCGGCTGGGAGGTCCACTACGCCCCGCTACAGGATCCCAGGAACGAAAGGCTGCGCGCATGAAGCAAGTCGTCCTTACCGATGGCGGCATGGGCCAGGAACTGGTTCGCCGCAGCAAGTCCGAGCCAACACCGCTCTGGTCGGCCAGGGTGCTGATCGACGAGCCGGATCTGGTGCGCGACCTGCACGCGGAATTCATCCGCGCCGGCGCCCGCATCATCACCATCAACACCTATTCGGCAACACCCGAACGCCTGGCCCGAGAGGGTGCGGAGGATCTGTTCAAGCCGTTGCAGAAGCGCGGCATCGAACTGGCCAGGCAGGCGCGCGACCTGGCCGGCGACACCGCTATCGCCGGCTGCCTGTCGCCGCTTTTCGGCAGCTATGCGCCGGCGCTGACCATTTCCTATCAGGAGACGCTCGATATCTACCGCCGCATCGTTGCCGAGCAGGCCGACGGCGTCGACCTGTTCCTCTGCGAAACCATGGCGTCGGCCGAGGAAGCGCGCGCGGCGGTGACCGCCGCGTCGGAAAGCGGCAAGCCGGTATGGGTGTCGTGGACGCTGGCCGACCACGGCCAACCGCGTCTGCGCAGCGGCGAAGCCATCGCCGCCGCGTCCTCGGCGCTCGGCGACCTGCCGGTCGCGGCGCGGCTGGTCAACTGCTGCCGGCCGGAAGCGATCGCCGTGGCCTTGCCCGAACTGATCGAGCTTGGCGGTCCGGTCGGTGCCTATGCCAACGGCTTCACTTCCACCGAGGCGCTCAAGCATGGCGGCACGGTCGATGTGCTGCATGCCCGTCATGATCTCGGGCCGGACGCCTATGCCGACCAGGCCATCGGCTGGGTGGAGGCCGGTGCCGACATCGTCGGCGGTTGCTGCGAAGTCGGACCGGCCCATATCGCCGCTCTGCGCGAACGGCTCGAACGGGCCGGCTATGAGATTTCAGGAGTCATCCATGCCTAGACCATCATCGCGCATTTCCGGCATCGTGCCTTCGGGCAAGGATGGCTGGGAAGTCCATTTCGCCGCCTGGGCCCGCAAGGAGGCCGGCGAAGACATCATCATGCTGTCGGTCGGCGACCACGACTTCGACACGCCTTCGCAAACGATAGAAGCATGCGTGACCGCGGTTCGCGGCAGCAATCACCATTACACGCCGCTGCCTGGCCTGCCACGCCTGCGCAAGGCGATGGCCGCGGCATCGCGCGCCTGCACCGGCGTTGCGACGGACCCCGACCAGATCATCGCCACGCCCGGTGGACAGGCGGCGCTCTACGCGGCCGTCCAGGCCGTGCTCGATCCGGGCGATCATGCCATCGTGGTTGCGCCTTACTATGCGACCTATCCCAACACTTTCAGCGCGGCTGGCGCCGAATTCACAGTGGTCGAGACACCGGCAGCGGATGGTTTCCAGCCACGCGCCGACATGATCCGCGCGGCGCTTCGGCCGAACACGCGCGCTATCCTGATCAACACGCCGAACAATCCGACCGGTGCGGTCTATTCGCGGGAGCGGTTGGAACAGCTGGCCGAAGTTTGCCGGGAGCATGATCTTTGGCTGTTGTCGGACGAGGTCTATTGGACGCTGGGTGGTGGCGAGCACGTCTCGCCGCGCTCGCTGCCCGGCATGGCCGAGCGCACGCTGGTCATCAATTCGATGTCCAAGAGCCACGGCATGACCGGCTGGCGCATGGGCTGGCTGACCGGCCCCAGCGAGATGATCACGCTGCTGACCAATCTCAATCTGGTAACGACCTACGGCTTGCCTGCCTTCATCTCGATCGCCTGTGTCGAGGCATTGGAAAACGGCTATGGCGTCAAGGAGATCGCCGAGCGCTATGCGGCGCGACGCACCGTGTTGCTCGACGCCGTCCATGGCATGAACAACGTTGCCGTGCGCGGCTCCGAGGGCGGTATGTATGTCATGCTCGACATATCGGCCATCGAGCCGGACGATGAGAAATTCGCCTTCGCCTTGCTCGACAAGGAGAGGGTCGGCGTGATGCCGGGTTCCAGTTTCGGCGAAGCTGCCGCTGGTCATATCCGCGTCAGCCTGTGCCAACCCGAACCCGTGTTGCGGGAAGCAGCGCTTCGGCTGCGCCGCTTTGCTTCCAGCTACCGTCGCGAGGCCGCATGACCGCCAAGGCCGTCCCTACCAAAGCCCGTGCCGTCATCATCGGCGGCGGCGTCTCCGGCTGTTCGGTCGCGTACCACCTGGCCAAGCTCGGCTGGACCGACATCGTGCTGCTCGAACGCAAGCAGTTGACCTCGGGCACGACCTGGCATGCCGCCGGCCTGATCGGCCAATTGCGCGGCTCGCAGAACATGACGCGGCTGGCGAAATATTCGGCCGACCTTTACGTCAAGCTGGAAGCCGAGACCGAGGTCGGCACCGGCATGCGCCAGGTCGGCTCGATCACCGTGGCGCTGACCGAGGAGCGCAAGCACGAGATCTACAGGCAGGCGTCGCTCGCCCGCGCCTTCGACGTCGATGTGCGCGAGATTTCCCCCAATGAAGTCAAAGAGATGTACCCGCATCTCAACGTGTCCGACGTGGTCGGCGCCGTGCATCTGCCGCTCGACGGACAGTGCGATCCCGCCAACATCGCCATGGCGCTGGCCAAGGGCGCGCGCCAGCGCGGCGCCACCATCGTCGAGAATGTGAAGGTTACCAAGGTCCATGCCAAAGCCGGCCGCGTCACCGGCGTGTCCTGGGCGCAAGGCGAGGAACAAGGCACCATCGAGGCCGACATCGTCGTCAACTGCGCCGGCATGTGGGCGCGCGAACTGGGCGCGCAGAACGGCGTCACCATTCCGCTGCACGCCTGCGAGCATTTTTACCTCGTCACCGAGCCGATCCCCGGCCTCAGCCGCCTGCCGGTGCTGCGCGTGCCGGACGAATGCGCCTACTACAAGGAAGACGCCGGCAAGATGATGCTCGGCGCCTTCGAGCCGGTAGCAAAGCCATGGGGCATGGACGGCATCCGCGAGGATTTCTGCTTCGACCAGTTGCCCGAGGACATGGACCATTTCGAGCCCATCCTCGAAATGGGCGTCAACCGGATGCCGATGCTGGCGACCGCCGGCATCCACACATTCTTCAACGGCCCCGAAAGTTTCACCCCCGACGACCGCTACTATCTGGGCGAAGCGCCGGAGCTCAGCGGCTACTGGATGGCGACCGGCTATAATTCGATCGGCATCGTCTCCTCCGGCGGCGCAGGCATGGCGCTGGCGCAATGGATCAACGATGGCGAGGCGCCTTTCGACCTGTGGGAAGTCGACATCCGCCGCGCCCAGCCGTTCCAGAAGAACCGCCGTTACCTCAAGGAGCGTGTCTCGGAAACGCTCGGCCTGCTCTATGCCGACCACTTCCCCTATCGCCAGATGGCGACGTCGCGCAACATCAGGCGCTCACCCCTGCATGAGCAACTCAAGGCGCGCGGCGCCGTGTTCGGCGAAGTCGCCGGCTGGGAGCGCGCCAACTGGTTCGCCCGCGAAGGACAGGAGCGCGAATACCGCTATTCCTGGAAGCGGCAGAACTGGTTCGACAACCAGCGCGAGGAACACCTTGCGGTCAGGAACAAGGTCGGCCTGTTCGACATGACCTCGTTCGGCAAGATCCGGGTCGAGGGCCGAGACGCCTGTGCTTTCCTGCAAAGGCTCTGCGCCAACGACATGGACGTCGCGCCGGGCAAGATCCTCTACACGCAGATGCTCAACCAGCGCGGCGGCATCGAAAGCGACCTCACCGTGTCGCGCCTTTCGGATACGGCCTACTTCCTGGTCGTACCCGGTGCCACGCTGCAACGTGATCTAGCCTGGCTGCGCCGGCATGTCGGCGAGGAGTTCGTCGTCATCACCGATGTGACGGCGGCGGAAGCCGTGCTGTGCCTGATGGGCCCGGATGCGCGAAAGCTGATCCGGAAGGTCAGTCCCAACGATTTCTCCAACGAGAAAAATCCGTTCGGCACGTTCCAGGAGATCGAGATCGGCATGGGCCTCGCCCGTGCCCACCGCGTCACCTATGTCGGCGAACTCGGCTGGGAACTCTACGTCTCGACCGAGCAGGCGGCCCATGTCTTCGAGGCGATCGACGAGGCTGGCGCCGATGTCGGCCTGAAGCTCTGCGGCCTGCACACGCTGGATTCCTGCCGCATCGAAAAGGCCTTTCGGCATTTCGGACACGACATAACCGACGAAGACAATGTGCTGGAGGCGGGCCTCGGTTTCGCGGTGAAGACGGCCAAGGGCGATTTCATCGGCCGCGACGCGGTGTTGAAAAAGAAGGAAACCGGATTGAGCCGCCGGTTGGTCCAGTTCCGGCTGAAAGACCCGCAACCGCTGCTCTTCCACAACGAAGCGATCCTGCGCGACGGCAAGATCGTCGGCCCGATCACATCGGGCAATTACGGCCATTACCTCGGCGGCGCGGTCGGGCTCGGCTATATCGAGTGCCGGGGCGAGAGCGAGGCGGAGGTGCTGGCTTCATCCTATGAGATCGAGATCGCCGGCGAGCGCTTCGCCGCCGAAGCATCGCTGAAGCCGATGTACGATCCGAAGGCGGAGCGGACGAGGATGTAGCGCCTTCTTACCCTCCCCCTTGTGGGGAGGGTCGGCTCGCAGTCGGAGCGAAGCGGAGATTGCGAGCCGGGGTGGGGGTGCGCCCTACGAGACCCCCACCCCGATCCGCTAGGCGGATCGACCCTCCCCACAAGGGGGAGGGTAAGGAACTCAAAACCTTTCCAGCTTCGCCCGCACCTTCGCCAGAAACGCGGCCCTCGTCCGCGGCGTCGACGCATCCATCAGATAGTGCGCCAGGAAGAACGTCCGGCAGCGCGTGGCGCACAGCGCCCGCATGCCGCGCAGCAAGGTCTTGCGTCCCGGCTGGCCGACGATAACGCTCCACCAGGTCGGCGCGCCGCAGGTGGTGATGACGCCGACCTTGGTCACATGCCGCATCAGCGACTTGATCCGCCCCTTGCCGGCCGGCAGCTTAAAGGCGACGTCCGTCGCCCACACCCGGTCGAGCCAGCCCTTCAGCATCGCCGGCAGCCCATACCACCAGGTCGGATAGACGAAGAGGATCGCTTCGGCCCAGATGAGCAGCTCGAAATGCGGCTTCAATCCCGGGTCCTGCGGTGCCTGGTTGTTGTACGTGCGCCGCTCCTCGCAACTCATCACCGGGTCGAATTTCTCGGCATAGAGGTCTAGCAGGCGCACCTCCCAGCCTCTCGCCTTCAGCGTCTCGACCGCAATGTCGCGGATTGCGGCGCAAAAACTATCCGGCACCGGATGGCAGTAGACCACCAGCGCGCGCATCAGAATCTGTCCATGCTGGCCGTGACCTTGGCCAAGAACGCCTCGCGCGTCTCGTCGGTCGAAAGGTTCATCGAATAATGCGCCAGATAGGAAACGGAAGCGCCCGGCTTTACGGTGGCGCGCAGCATGCGCTTGATCAGTTTGCGCGGCGGGTCCCCCATCAGCATGGCGCGGAACCGGCTTCCGCCGTAGGTGGTGACCGCTGCGACCTTGCGTACATTGTGCAGCGACGGCTGCACTTTGCCGTCGACCAGCTTGAACGACACGCCGGGCAGGAAAACGCGGTCGAAGAACCCTTTCAGGATTGCCGGAAAGCCGTAGTTCCAGACGGGATAGGAAAGCACCAGCGCATCGGCTCGCAGCAGCCGCTCGACATAGGGCGCCGCGGGGTCGGCTGAGCCGCGCGGATTGTGGTAGTCCAGCCGCTCCTGGCGCGCCAGCCGCGGGTCGAAATCCTCGGCATAGAGATCGCAGTCATCGACGGAGTGGCCCGCCGCCGTCAGCCGCTCGACGATCGTCCGGTGCAGGCCGGCATTGAAGCTGGTCTCCACGGGATGGGCGTAGAGGACGAGGATGTTCACAGGAGGACATCCTGGAGGGGGGCGTTCAAGCACAAACCTCTCATCCCGTCCTCTGCAGCCCTTTGAACAAAAAAGTCCGGCCGGAACGATAGTCGTAATCCGGGTTTTCCCAGGCGATCATCTTGCCGGGATTGAGCAATCCCTGCGGATCGGTCTCGCGCTTGAAAGCGAGCTGCACCGCATCCGTCTGCTTCATGCCGCCCTCCTCCAGCGTATAGCGATGCGGGTTGAAGATCGGGCAGCCATTCTCCTCGTGCAGGCGGATGATCTGGTCGAGCCGCGCCTCGGTGGTGAACTTGACCAGCGGCAGGCCGAAGCAGGTGATGTTGCCGTCCAGCCGCACGAATTCCAGATGCGAGAAGACTTCGCCGGGAAACATCGCGTCCATCTTTTCGACCAGCTTCAACTGGTTGGGAAAGGGATAGAGCGATTGCAGATAGGTGATCGAAGGATCAACGCGCAGCGCCCTGAGCGTGGTGTGGTTCCAGGCCAGCTCATAGGCAGGCGGCAGGCCTTTTTTCTCTTCCGGCGTCGCTGTAGCGGCGCTGAAAATGACCTCGCCGCCGGCGCGGCGGGTGAAGGCAAGGAAGGCATCCAGCCCATGCTGTGCCACCATGACGACGCAGATGCTCTGCCCCTCCCTGAAAAACTTCTGGTGCCGCTTGAAATAGAGCTGCGGCACGGGTGCGGCTATCGGCGTGATCAGCTTGGTCAGGATGCCGTCCTGGCAGGCGAGCGCATTGCCATAGCGGGCCGCGTCCATGAAAGCATCGAAGCCGACGATGACGTCGATCCAGTCATAGGCTGCGGTCAGCGGCATCTCGACTTCCGATATGATGCCATTGGTGCCGTACGCGTGGGTCACCTTGTGCAGATCCTCGCCGGTGAGTTCGAGCACCTTCGGCTCGGCTTCCATCGTTACTACACGCAGCCGCAGCACATTGCCGAAATCGCGCAGGCCGCCGAAATTGATCGAGCCGACGCCGCCCGAACCGCCGGCGATGAAGCCGCCGATCGAGGCCGTGTTGTAGGTGGAGGGCGACAGCCGCAATTCCTGGCCGGAATGCGCGCGCGTTGCGTTGTCTATATCGGCCAGCACCGCGCCCGGCCCGGTCACCACGCGCCCCGGCGCGATCGACTTGATCTCGTTCATCTCGGCGAGGTTGAGCACCACGCCGCCGGAGAGCGGCATCGCCTGGCCGTAATTGCCGGTGCCGCTGCCCCGCGGCGTTACAGGGACGGCATGCCGGTGGCAGGCGGCGAGCACGCGGATCAGTTCGGCCTCGTTCTTCGGCGTCACGATCAGATCGCCGGTGACATGATCGAGCTGCCGCTTCAGCACCGGGCTATACCAATAAAAGTCGCGGCTCTTCTGCTGGACGATCGCCGGATTGTCGTCGATCTTAAGGCCTTCGAGATCGCGCTTGAGCGCCGAAACGTCCATCATTCCACCATCAGTTCGTCGAGTTCTGCGTAGTCGGGCAGTTGGCGGTCGATCGCGCGTCCACCACGCACGACAATGCGATCCGATTCGGGCCGCGACAGCAATTCCGTCCAGCTCCGGCCCTTGAAGACGATGAAGTCGGCATCGCCGCCGGGGGCAAGCGTACCGAACCCGTCGAGCCGCATCACGCTCGCCGGCGTCGCGGTGATCGTTTGCGGCCAGTCCGCGACCGGATGATCGAAATGCAGGATGCGCGTCGCCATGCGGTAGACCTCGAGCATATCGAGATCGCCATAGGCATAGAAGGGGTCGCGCGTGTTGTCGGAAGCGACGGCGACCTGAATGCCGCGTGCCTTCATCTCGTGCAGCAGCGTCACGCCTCGCCAGCGTGGCGTGGTGCCGTCGCCGCGCCGGTCCTGCAAATAGAGGTTGCACATCGGCAGCGACACGACGGAGAGCCCGGCCTTCGCCACCTTGTCCAAGGTGTCGAGCACATTGAGATCCGGCTGGCGCGCCAGCGAGCAGCAGTGGCCGACCAGGATCTTTCCCTCGAAACCGTTCCAGAGCGACGCCTCGGCAATCTTCTTCAGAGAGATCGCGGAAACGTCGTCGGTCTCGTCGGCATGGAAATCGAGATCGAGGCCGTGCTTGATGGCTTGCGCGAAGACATGGTCGAGCAGCTCTTCAAGATCAGGCACCATATAGGTGACGACGCCAAGCACGCCCTTGGCGGCGGCGACCCGTTTTGCCAGCCTGTCGAACCACTTTTTGTCGCGCACGCCCTCGATGCCGATCAGGCAGGCGCCCTGCAACTCGACACGGCCGCGCCATCGATCGCGCATCGTCTCGAATACCGGCCAGGAGATTTCCTCCTGCGGCGCGACGCTGTCGAGATGGGTGCGCAGCGCCCGGGTGCCATGCGCGTAGGCGGAGCGCAGCGAGAAATCCATGCGCCGCGCCACGTCCTCGGCGCTCCAATGGGCAGTGCGGTCGGCCCCGGTGGCGTTCAGCGCACCCATGAAGGTGCCGTCGGGATTGGGCTTTCGCGGCCAGATATGGCCCTTGTCTATATGGGTGTGGCAGTCGACGAAGCACGGCAGGATGATGCGGCCAGCCAGGTCGATCGCATCGGCAGGCGCTTCCGATCGGCCATGTGCGGTGATGCTGGAGATCTTGCCGTCGGCGACTGCGATATCGGCAAGCGCGAAGCCATCGGAATCGAAGATGGCGGTCAGGCTGGGCGTCAGCGACGCGTGAACACGGATGTTGCCGAGTACGAACCGGCCGGAGTCCGGAATCTCGGAGCTCATCGCTGCCCCTCATCCGCCTGCCGGCACCTTCTCCCCGTATAGAGACGGGGAGAAGGGAAGCGCTCCAACGCTGACGACCCCCTCTCCCCGTCCCTATACGGGGAGAGGGTAAGGGTGAGGGGCGGCGCTAACGCCGGGAAAGATGAGAGGCAGCTTTTGCCTGCGGAAAAGGGCGTCATCACCGCTCCTGCTTCAGCGCGCTTTCGTGCCAGCGCCGCAGAATGAGATGTGAAATCAGCGACAGCACGAGGAAGATCAGGATGCCGGTGAGCGAGATCAGGAACAGCGCCGCGAACAGACGCGGCGCGTTGAGCCGGTAGCCGGCTTCGATGATGCGCGAGGCGAGCCCCGACGACTGGCCGGTGGTGCCGGCGACGAATTCGGCCACCACGGCGCCGATAAGCGACAGGCCGCCGGCGATCTTCAATCCGCCGAGGAAATACGGCATGGCTGCCGGCAATCTCAGATAGCGTAACTGCTGCCAGCGCGTCGCGCCATTGAGCTTGAACAGATCGCGCAAATTGCGGTCAACGGAGTTGAGGCCGAGCGTGGTGTTGGACAGGATCGGAAAGAAAGCGACGATCCAGGCGCAGAGCAGAAGCTTGGTCGTCTGGTTGTCGACATAGATGTTGATCAGCGGAAAGATCGCCACGATCGGCGTCACCTGCAGCACGATGGCGAACGGGAAGAACGACATCTCGACCCATTTCGATTGCGCGAACAGCACCGCCAGCCCGACCCCGCCAAAAACAGCAAGGAGCAGGCTGAGGAAGGTGATGCGCAAGGTCACCAGCAGCGCCGAGAACAGCAGGCCGGCATCGTTGTAGAGCGTCCACAGCACCACGCCGGGTCGAGGCAGGATGTATTGCGGAATCTCGTTCCACACGCAGATGCGGTCCCACAGCCAGATCGCCAGGATCATGATCGCCATCGGCAGCAGCCAGCGGCCGATCCGCTCGAACCGCTCCTGGCGCACACGGCGCGCTTCCTCGGGGTCGAGTTTGAGCGACCGCTCGTCAATGGCCGTCATGGTGCGAGCCTGCTGTTGAATTGATGGCATTGACCAGCACATCGGAGGCCTGCCGGCAGAGCGCTGCGTAATCGGTAGAGGTGCGAAACGCCTCGTCGCGCGGATAGGAAGCCTCGATCGCGAGTTCATCGAACACCCTGCCCGGCCGCGCCGCCATGACGACCACGCGATTGGAAAGGAACACGCTTTCAAAGACGCTGTGGGTGACGAAGACGACGGTGAAGCGCTCGTCCTGCCACAGTTCCAGCAGATCATTGTTGAGCTTGAAGCGCGTGATCTCGTCGAGCGCGGCGAACGGTTCGTCCATCAACAGCACGCGCGGCTTGGTCACCATGGCCCGCGCGATCGAGACGCGCATCTTCATGCCGCCCGACAGTTCGCGCGGCACCGCATCTTCGAAGCCGGTCAGGTGCACCCGCGCCAGCATCTGCGTCACCGCCGGCGCCGCCTGGGACCGGCTGATGCCTTTCAGCCTGAGCGGCAGCCAGACATTGTCGAAGACGCTGGCCCAAGGCAGCAGTGTCGGCTCCTGGAAGACGAAGCCGATGTTCGAGCGGTCGAGGGAGGCGCCGCCGCGCCAGTCGAGCACGCCGGAGGTCGGCGTGGAAAGGCCGGCAATCAGCCGCAGCGCCGTCGACTTGCCGCAGCCGGACGGTCCGAGCAGGCTGAGGAAATCGCCCTCCCGGATCGTCAGGTCGACGTCGCTCAGCGCCGTCACGCCATTGGAAAAGACCTTGCCGACGCCACGCAGCGCCAGCAATGTCGGTGCGGCGTCCGACGCACTTGCAGGCGCTTGCGCCACTTTTTCCCGCATCATGCCGGGACCGGCCTATTTCTTCAGGTCCAGCCCAACGCCCTTGTTGATGAACGTCAGCGTGTAAGCCTTCTTGATGTCAATGCCTTCAGGCGTGACCTTGGCCTTGACCATCTTGTCGTAGAAGCTCTTGATCCGTTCGTCGGTCATGGCGCCGATGCCGAGCTTTTCGGTGTCGCCGGAATCGGCAAGGCCAAACTTCTTCATCTGCTCGATCGAGAAGGCGATCTGCTCGTCGCTCATGTCAGGATTGTCTTTCTTGATCATGTCGTTGGCGGCCTTGTTGTCGCCGTAGAGATATTTGTACCAGCCCTTGGCCGAGCCATCGACGAAGCACTGGACCACCTCCGGCTTCTTGTCGATCGTGTCCTGCATCACCTCGATCGTGGTCGAATAGGTGTCCCAGCCATAGTCGGCCAGCAGGAACTGGTTCGGCACGAAGCCGCCTTCCTTCTTGACCGCGAACGGTTCCGACGTGACGTAGCCTTGCTGGATCGACTTCTTGTTGGCGAGGAAGGGAGCGGTGTTGTAGGTGTAAGGCGCGCGCTTGGCGGCGTCGAAGCCGAGTTCGATGACCATCCACTGGAAGAAGGTCTGCGCGCCCTCGTCGCCCAGAATGTATTGCTCGGCGTTCTTCAGGTCCTCCCATTTATCGAGCCCCTCGCCCGGATGGGACATGATGACCTGTGGGTCCTTCTGGAAATCGGCAGCCACCACGCGCATGGGAATGCCTTGCTGGACGGCGTCGAAGGCCGACAGCAGATTGCCGCCCATGTAGAAATCGATCTTGCCGGCCAGCAGCAACGGCCGGCCGCTGACCTGCGGGCCGCCCTGCATGATGGTGACGTCGAGGCCGCAGGCGGCATAGGTGCCGTCCGCCACGGCCTGGTAATAGCCGCCATGCTCCGGCTCAGCCAACCAGTTGGTGCCGAAGGTGACTTTTTCATTCGCCGCGGCACCCAGCGTGCTCGCCGCGAGCAGAGCCACGACAGCCACCGAGATCTTCTGTTTTCCGTACATCGACACCACCACCCTTTGTTTGCTCCGGCGCGCCACGCGCCGGGCTCGACACCAAAGATTCAAGAAGCAAGACGCATGCCACCGGCGTTCTGGCGCCGGGACCGCCCGCCTGCACCACAGCCATCTGCGAAGCCGGAAAGGTCGTGCTGCACCAGAGGCATCGTGCCTATTTTTTGGACGCCTGTCCACAATCGCCCGGGCGACATGCACCGCATCTTGCGGGTGCAACCGATCCAGCCTTAGGCTGGCGCCAAACCGGAGATTGCCATGTTCAAGTTTCTCGTCCCGAAGTCGATCAAGCCGCCCTTTGCCCGCTACAGCCATGGCATCGAAGTGCCTGCCGGCAAGCGGCTGGTGCTGTGCTCGGGCCAAGTCGCCATCACGGCGGATGACCAGATACCCGGGGATGCCGGCCCACAGGCCGAGCTCTGTTTCGAGAACATCGCCGCGATCCTCGCCGAGGCCGGGCTGGGGCTTCGAGACATCGTTCGCATCAACGCCTATGTCACCGATCGCGCACATTTGCGGCCCTACATGGATGTCCGCGACCGGCTGTTTTCCAGCCCGGCGCCGGCCTCGACGCTTATGATCGTCTCCGGTTTCGCCCGGCCGGAGTTCAAGGTCGAGGTCGAGGTGATCGCGGCTGGGTGAGAAGGATAGCGACGAGCTACGACTCGGCAGAGCAATAGGCTAAGTTTATACGAGGGTTAGTGCTGCCCCTCATCCGCCTGCCCGTCCTCCGCAGCAGCTGCGGAGGGTGGACCGGCACCTTCTCCCCGTATAGTGGACGGGGAGAAGGAAGCGCTCCAACGCTGGCGATCCCCCTCTCCCCGTTCTTCACGGGGAGAGGGTAAGGGTGAGGGGCAGCGCTGACGTAAGATCAGTTCCGTCGAGGCCCGAAATGAACGAACCAAAAAGACGCGTGTGGTGGGGCGACTACCGGACCACCGAATACGCCTCGGTCGACCCGGATGCGACGATCGCCGTGCTGCCGGTGGCGGCGATCGAGCAGCATGGGCCGCATCTGCCGGTCTCGACCGATACCTCGATCATGACCGGCATGCTCGACACGGTCATTTCGCGCCTGCCCGACGATCTCGACATCCGCATCCTGCCGGTCCAGGCGGTGGGCAAGTCGAACGAGCATCTTCACGCACCGGGTACTCTTACCTTACCGGCAACGACGCTGGTCGAAGCCTGGACCGAGCTTGGCCTGTCGATCGCGCGCGCCGGCGTGCGCAAGCTGATCGTCGTCAATTCGCATGGCGGCAACGAGGAGATCATGGGCATCGTCACGCGCGAATTGCGCGTGCGCCAAAAGATGCTGGCCGTGAAGACCAGCTGGCAGCGCTTCGGCCGGCCGGCCGGCATGTATACCGACCTCGAGGACCGTCACGGCATCCATGGCGGCGATGTGGAGACGTCGCTGATGCTGCATTTCCGGCCGGACCTTGTCGACATGGGCAAGGCCGACGATTTCGTTTCCAACGTCGCCAAGGCCGAGAAGGAATTCTCGCTGCTGCGCCACACCGGCACCCATGCCTTTGCCTGGATCGCCAGCGATCTCAACCCCAACGGCGTGGTTGGCGACGCCAGCATCGCAACGGCCGAAAAAGGCCGGCAGACCGCCGAATTTCAGGCCGACGGATTCATCAGCCTGCTGCGGGATGTACGCAAGGCGAAGCTTGCCGACTGGCTGAAGTAGCATAGTTGCCTGCCACAGATGTTCTGACCGTCAGGTGGCACATCGCGCCCTTCTGAGATTAGATTAGCGGAGCCGTTCTGACGAAGGCGGGAAGGCTTCGGCTAACCGCCAGCGGTCGCATCAGTCCGCCCGAACGAACGATGGTTGGCGCCTGGCGGACGAATTGAAGTCGATCAAAAATCACCGGGTCGAGCGACTAACTATCGATCTTCAGTTCGAACGGCGTGCCCTCGAAAGCGTCGGCGCCGCGCCCGATCGCTTCGATTGCCGCGATCATGCGGCCGTCGCGACCGAGCAGCGTGTCGGCTACCGCAATCAGCCGGGGATTGGGCGTCGCCGAAGGCGACAGCGTGCGCAGGGTCCGGGCCAGTTCGGCCTCGTCGCGTTTGGGCGCAAGTGCGGCGGCTATGATGTAGGCGGAAGCCGTCGAGCGGCTGATGCCGGCATAGCAATGCACGAGCATCGGCCTTGCCCGATCCCACCGGTGCGCGAAATCGAGCAGATTACGGACATGTTCCTCGCCCGGCATGGTCATTCCGTCCTGCGCCGCCGCTATGTCGTGCATGACCAGATGCAGGTGGTTTTGCCTCGCGATCGAGACCGGCCGGACCACCTCCGTTCCGGCGGCGAGCAGCGACAGCATTCGCTCGGCTCCGGTCCTGGCCACCATTTCCTCGATTTTCGCCAGCGAGCAAACATGGATCATCGTTTCCAACCCCTCGATTGATCCTCGCGCCGCGCCGCCCATTCGGCAAGCGCGGATTCGAGCCGCTGCCATTCCTCCTGACTCCCCGGCAGGCCGGCACGCAGCGCATGCGGCCGGTCGGCGAAATGCCGAAGCAGGATGCCGCGCTCGCCAAGCGCCGAAAACAGACCGGCGGCGTCCGGCAGCTGGAGATAGCGGAACAATGTGGTGCCGCCCGCGACAGGTACGCCGAAGCGACCGAACAGCCTGTCGAGCCGCGCCGATGCATCCGCCAGGGATGCCCGCATCGCGTCTTGCCAGCCGATGTCGGCAAGCGCGCGAATGCCGTATTCCAGCGCCGGTCCGGCAACCGCCCATGGTCCGAATTGAGTCTCCAGCCGTTCGACCGTGGACACATCGGAAAGCGCGAAGCCGAGCCGCAAGCCGGCCAGGCCGAAAAACTTGCCGAACGAGCGCAGCACGACGATGCCGCCCTGGCCGACATCGCCGGCAAGGCTGTGCTGGCGCGGACCGACATCCATGAACGCCTCGTCGACGACCAGCAGCCCGCCCTTGGCGCGCATTGCAGCGGCCAGCGCCAGCAGCTGGTCGCGCTCGATGACGCGCCCATCCGGGTTGTTGGGATTGACGATGACGGCAAGATCGGCTTGCGCCAGCGCCGCGAAGTCGCCGATCTCGGTCACTGCGTGCCCGGCGATCGCTGCTGCCCGCGCATGTTCGGCATAGGTCGGCCCCAGCACGAAGGCCTTGCCGGGCCTTACCAGCGATGCAACGCGCGGCAACAGGATCTGCGTGCCCGGTGCCGCCGCGACGTTGGCTGGCGAAGGCGCGCCATAGGTGCCGGCCGCGATCTCTGTCAGTTCACCCGCCCGCGTGGTTTCCGGCAGCCGCGACAGGGTGGTGGCGGGCAAATCGAAAAGCGGGTAGGAGTGCGGATTGATACCGGTCGAGAGGTCGACGAAAGGCCGCACGGCGTTGGGGAAAAGCGCCCTCGCCCGGCCGAGACTTCCACCATGGTCCACCGCCGCCCCATCAAGAAGCTTCATGTCAGTCCTGATCGCTTTCCTGTCATTGGCCTTTGAATTCGTCCTGGGCTACCCGGACTGGCTGTTCCGCGCCATCGGTCATCCGGTGACGTGGTTCGGCAGGCTGATATCCTTTCTCGACCACCGGCTCAACCGCGCCACTGATTCCGACGCGCTGCGTCGCCAACGGGGTGTCCAGGCGCTGCTGGTCATCGTGCTGGTGCCGGCGGCGATTGGCCTCTGCGTGCAGATCCTGCTCTGGTTCATTCCCCTGGGATTCATCTTTGCCGCTCTTCTTGCAACCTCGCTTCTGTCGCAGAAGAGCCTCCACGAACATGTCGAGGCCGTCGCCGACGCGCTCGAGACCGGTGGCCTCGCCATGGGCCGCGTTGCCGTCTCGCGGATCGTGGGGCGCGATCCCGAAACGCTCGACAGGGCCGGCGTCTGCCGCGCGGCGATCGAGAGCCTTGCCGAGAATTTTTCCGACGGCATCGTCGCCCCCGCTTTCTGGATCGGCGTCGGCGGATTGGCCGGCGGCGCCGCCTACAAGGCCGTCAATACCGCCGATTCGATGATCGGCCACCGCACGCCGCGCCACGTGGCCTTCGGCCGGGCGGCGGCACGCTTCGACGACCTGGTCAACTTGCCGGCGTCGCGGCTGACGGCCCTGCTGATCGTGCTGGCCGCTTTCCTGGTCAAGGGCGCCGATCCCCGCAATGCCTGGAACGCAGTGTTGCGCGACGCCAGGAAACACCGCTCGCCCAATGCCGGCTGGCCCGAAGCCGCGATGGCCGGCGCGCTTGGCCTCGCGCTCGCCGGACCGCGCAGCTACGGCGGCGTGCCGGTCGACGACGTTTTCATGGGCGAAGGCGGCCGGCGCGAAGCCGACAGTGCCGACATAAGACGGGCGCTGAAACTCTATCGGACGGCCGATTATTTGTTGATTGCGCTGTTCGGCGTGGTTTCGGCGATCGCCATTCTGGCATGATCTCACCCCCTCGTGAGTTCTCTCACGAAGGGGAGGAAGGGAGCCGGGCTGCAACAGGTTCGCGCCTTTCCTCTCCCCCGTCGATCGGGGGAGAGGTGGCTCGGCGGAGCCGAGACGGAGTGGGGGTCGACGAGCTCGGCAGTCGCGTTTCTCGCACCCGCCGGGTTGCCCCTGCCTGTCTGCGGACCGCGCGTTCGATAACCGCCTTCCCCCAATCCGTCGCTGCTTCGCAGCGCCACCTTTCCCCCCTCCGGAGGGAAAGGAAATGAGCCCCCTGGGAGCGTTTGGCGACCAGACTTGAATGCTCATCCACAAAAAAGGGGACAACAGCTCTCAAAACTCAATCCCCTGCTGTGCCTTCACGCCCGCCGAGAAATGATGCTTGGTCACGCCCATCTCGGTAACGAGATCGGCGGCCTCGACCAGCGCCGGCTTGGCATTGCGGCCGGTTACGACGACATGCAGGCCTTCACGACGCGCCTTCAGCGCCGCAACCACTCTGTCGAGATCGAGATAATCGTAGCGCAGCGCGATATTCAGCTCATCCAGCACCAGCAGGCTGATCGACGGATCGGCCATCAGCTCGAGCACCTTGCCCCATGCGGCTTCGGCCGCGGCGATGTCGCGCTTCAGGTCCTGCGTCTCCCAGGTGAAACCCTCGCCCATCGCGTGCCAGACGACGCGGTCGCCGAAGGCGGCGAAGGCCTCTTTCTCACCCGTATGCCATTTGCCCTTGATGAACTGGACGACGCCGACGCGCTTGCCATAGCCGAGCATTCTGAGCGCCAGGCCAAAGGCGGCTGTCGTCTTGCCTTTGCCCGGACCGGTATTGACGATGAGCAGACCCTTCTCGATCGTCTTGGCAGCGACCTCGGCGTCCTGCACCGCCTTGCGCTTGGCCATCTTGGCGCGGTGGCGTTCTTCGTCCTTTTCGTCGATATCGGTCATCTCATTTCACCTTGAGCGGCAGCCCCGCCACCATCAGCAGCACCGTATCGGCGACTGCGGCGACCTGCTGGTTGAGCCGGCCGGCGGCATCGCGAAAGCGGCGCGCCAGTGCATTGTCCGGCACAATGCCTTGGCCGACCTCGTTTGAAACCACGAACCAGGGCCCACGCGGCCGCGACAGCACGTCGGTCAGCCGCCGGCATTCCAGCTCGAGATCATGTTCGGCCAGCATATGGTTGGTCAGCCACAGCGTCAGGCAGTCGACCAGCACCGGCTGACTGTCAGGCAAAGCCGCCAGCGCGCCTGCGAGATCGAGCGGCGCGTCGATGGTCGTCCAGCCTTCGCCGCGACGCGAGCGGTGCAGTGCGATGCGTTCGCGCATCTCGTCATCGTAGGCTTGCGCGGTGGCGATATAGGCCCATGGCGAGGGCAGCGCCGTCATGAGCGTTTCGGCATGCGCGCTCTTGCCGGAGCGCGCACCGCCGATGATGAAGGTCAGCTTGCCGCGATCAGGCAAAGCTGTCGCGCAGGCTGGTCGCGGCGCCGGTGAAGCGGCCGCGCACCACGCCGGCGACGGCGCCGAGCACCAGCCAGAATACCAGGTTGGTCACCGTCACCGCCACCACGAACTGGTGGTGCAGCCCCTCCGGGATCGCCGTCTCGTAGCTGTCGGGCTGCGGCGCGCCGACGATATGCGGCGCCACCATCAAGGCCACGGCGAGGATCGCCAGCGGCAGCGACTTGCGGAAGGCGATCAGGCCAAGGCCGGTCGCCGTTGCCGCCACAGTTGCCCACCACCAGATCTGGCGTTGGGTGAGGTCGGCCGCCGGCATGGCCGGCAGTTCCGGCGGCAGGCCAAGGCCCGGCGCCAGCGTGAACACGGCAAAGCCGGCCAGGCCCCAGAACACGCCCTGGCGCCAATTGCCGATGCCGCCGGCGAATTCGGAAACCGCGACCAGGATCAGCGCGAAGCCGATGCCGGTGACGATATTGGCAAGCACGCTGAAGGCGAAACGTTCGAAACCGTCGGCAGGCGCCCAACCTTCGTCTTCCGCGGCCGGAGCAGCAGCTTCCGCAGGCGCGGCCGTGCTCATGGCATTTCCCGCCGGGGCGGCGGAACTTATGGCATTGGTGTCCGTTGCAGCCGGCGCGGCAGGGTCGTGATGATGGCCGCCGCCGGCCTGTTCGTAGACTTCCGCCTTCAGGATCAGCGGCACGGTGGCATAGGCCTGCATGCAGGCGAGAACGACGCCGGCCACGAGCCCTGCGATCGCCGCGATAAACACGACGTTGCGAAACAGGTTCATGATGTCAAATCCCTATCAGTGGCAGGGAAACGCCATCGAATGACGATAATCGTGGGCGGCATTGTGGACCGCATCGATATGCGAGAAGCCGACGAAGCCCATCACGAAAAGGCCGAGGAATCCAGCGAGAGCGAGCTGCATCAAGCGGGACTGCGAGGAAACGGAGGCGCCGAGCGAGACGGAAGCGGTATTCATGTCTTGTCCTTTCGCCCTCCACCCGAGGGCATAGAAGTCAGTTTCCTGTCGCCGGCAGGTCTCCTGGCTCGCGGATCAGCGCCCTTCCCCACCTTCCCGAAGAAAAAATCTTCAGTGGCATATGGAGAGGACTACCGCACACAGTTGCGGGGGCAGCCACGGCGTTGGGCGACAAGTCAGCCCGCACCGCATTCCCTCTTGGCTCCAAAATGGAACCGACGACATCGGCGACTATAGGCAGAATCGCCGCCTCCGGCAAACCAAATTCCGCCGGCAACTATTGCGAATGCGGCGTGCCGGCCAAGGATCGCCAACGGCGCTCAATGCGCCACAAAGCGGGCGTGCTGATGCCCGAAGAATATGAATTGCACCGCTTCCACAACTGGGTGCGCGAGCGCCACGCAGGGCTTTCACCCCAGCCCTGATCCTCACAGCGACTTCGGCAGATACCGCCAGGTCACGAAGCCGCAAACCGCGGCCAGCAGGCCGAGCGTGACGAACACCGAGCCCAGCCCGAAGAACGCCAGCACCACTGAATAGACCAGCGGCGGCGTCAGCTCGGAAAAATCGAGATAGGTGCGGTAGACCGCAGCCATCTGCGACCGCTCGTAGGACCGCACCGAGCGCATGAAGGCGGTCGAGCCCAGCGCGTCGAGCGCGATGGTAAACAACGCGCCGCAGAGCAGGAAAGCGCCGGTGAGCAGCGGTGCGCTCTCGCCGACCGCGCCCGCCGCCAACAACATGGCCGACATCGCGAAATAGGCAAAAGTTATGGTCCGCCGACCGCCGAAGCGCTTGCCCGCTCTGCCCCAGAAGATAGCCATGAACAAGAGCGCGTTACCGGCCGAAACCAGCAGGCCGCCGGCCAGCTTGCCCTCGCCGGTGATGACCATGAACAGCGGCCCATAGACAAAGAACGTCGTCCAGAAGCAGGAACGGCCGAAGGCGATCAGCCAGGCGAGCCTCAATCTGGGTTGCGCGACGAAGCGGCCGATATTGGCGAGCGGATTGACCGGGCGCGTCTTGCCCGGGCGGATCGACGGGTTGTCGCCCAGCCGATAGGTCCAGAACAGCGCCAGCAGGGCCGTCGCGAATACCGCCACCGCGCCATGCGCGGCATAGATGCCGAAGCGTGTGTAAAGAAAAATGCCAAGCGTCGGCCCGCCCGTCCAGGCGAACATCGACCACGCCATGCGCAGCGATTCCGCCTGCATGAAGTCGGTCTTGCGGATGTGGTCCATGATGTAGAGGTTGAGCGTGATCGACAGCGCGCTGGCGCCCATGACGCGGCAAAGCATGCCGGCCAATTGTCCGGCAAGCGTATGGGTAACGAAGAACAGCGAGCCGATGGCGAGCAGGCAGGCGCCGGCGGTATAGACCCAGCGCCGGGCAAAGCGGCGGATCAGCATCGGCATGAACAATGTCACCGACAGCCCAAGCAGCGCCACGACAGTGTAGAGGATCGAGACGATCTGCTCGTTGTGGAGGATTTCGTAGGCCTGGATCGGGATGACGCTCGACACCGTGGCGCGGGCAAAGGATTCGACGGCGTAGAGCGAGGCGAAGGTGCGCGCATCCGCAGCCTTGAGAGCGGGAAGCCAGATCGGATGACGCACATGGGTGGACATTGCTTCCTCAAAGCAGAATCACCGACCAAATCTGGCGTGGCGATTGCCATCCCAATAAGAGGAAACCGACGCGCGGCCGGCAAAAGCGAAGTCGGCCAAAGGCTTCCCGGCGCTGGCCTAAAGCAGCGCCTGACGCGGTGGCGACGCGCCCGGCCTTCTTCTGTCCGGTGCAACCGTGATAATCCTCCAGCGGGGCTGAATCAGATCGCGAGACCATGATTATCCAAACGCCGACCGCACCTGTTCCGGAGCAATCAAAGCGCATCGTCGCTATCGACATCTTGCGCGGCATCGCGCTCCTCGCCATGGCGAGCTATCATTTCACCTGGGACCTGGAGTTCTTCGGCTACACCGATCCCGGTCTCACCGCCTTCGGCTGGTGGAAGCTCTATGCGCGCTGCATCGCCTCGACCTTCCTGTTCCTGGTCGGCGTCAGCCTGTATCTCGCCCATGGCAGAAAGATCCGCTGGAACGGCTTCTGGCGGCGGTTCGCCATGGTCGCCGGAGCCGCTATCGCCATCTCGGTCGTCACCCGCATCGCCACGCCTGACGGCTTCATCTTTTTCGGCATATTGCACGAGATCGCGCTCGCCAGCCTGCTCGGCCTGGCGTTCCTGCGCCTGCCGGTCCTGCTGACGCTTGCCGCTGCCGCGCTGGTCGTCGCGGCGCCCGTCTATCTGCGTTCCGAGGCTTTGGACCACCCCTTCCTGTGGTGGATCGGTCTTTCCACAATCAATCCGCGCTCCAACGACTACGTGCCGCTGTTCCCATGGTTCGGCGCCGTGCTTGCAGGCATCGCGGTGGCGAAGTTCGCCTCCACCTCGGGCCTGCGGGCGCGCCTGGCGGGCCTTGCGCCCGGCCGCTGGGCCAATCCCCTGGTCTTCATCGGCCGGCACAGCCTGGCCTTCTACCTGATCCACCAGCCGCTGCTGATCGGCAGCGTCTGGCTGTTCTCGCAAGTCATGCCGGCCAAGGTCGAAACCCCGCAGGTGAACTTCCTGAAAACCTGCCAGATATCGTGCGAGCAGTCGCGCGACAGCAAGTTCTGTTCGAGCTACTGTGGCTGTATGCTGGATACGCTCGAAGGCGAGGCCACGCTTGATCGGCTCTACAACAACGACCAGACCGCGCAGTGGCGGCAGCATCTCAGCGATCTTGCCAGCACCTGTACGGCGCAGACCGACGACAAGATGACGGAGGGAGGGCCACAATGACCGACAGCCAGCCGAAGCCGGGAGTGATACCGTGGCCGCCGCTGATCTATATCGCCGCCATCGCCATCAGCATTGTCCTCGGCATGCTCTATCCCCTGCCATGGATCGGCGATCTCCTGGGCGACATCCTTTTCGCCGCCGGCTGGGTGGCGCTGCTGGCTGTCGCGGCACTCTGGTTCACCGCCATCCGCACCATGGTCCGGGCCAGGACGACGCTCAATCCCAATGCGGTGCCCGATCACCTCGTCACGACGGGCCCCTTCGGCATCACCCGCAATCCGATGTACCTCGCCAACACGCTGCTGTTGATCGGCGTCGGCTTTGTCTCGGGGATAGCCTGGTTCCTTCCGCTTGCCTTCGTCGCCGCCTTCGCCACGCAGAAGGTCGCCATCGAGCGCGAGGAAAAGGTGCTGGCGGCGAAGTTCGGCAAGAGATACCGGGATTACGCCAAAAGAGTGCGACGCTGGATTTGAGCAGCGTCAGGTGTTGACGCCGAGTTCCACCAACCGCTCGACGCAGGATTCTTCCGCCTGGTCGAGCTCGGCCAGCGTCTCCTCGAGGTCGCGGCGCTTTTGCCTGAGATCCTCGCGCTTTTCCTCTATGCGCTTGATCATCAGCTTGAGCTGGCCGACCTCGCCCGGCGGCTCCTTGTACATCTGGATGATTTCGCGGATCTCGTTGATCGAGAAGCCGAGCCGCTTTCCCCGCATGATCTGGCGAATGAGGTGGCGGTCGGACGGGCGAAACAGCCGGGTTCGGCCACGCCGCACCGGCTGCACCAGTCCCTCGTCCTCGTAGAAGCGCAGCGTCCGCGTCGACACGTCGAATTCGCGGGTCAGTTCGGTGATCGAATAATATTCCCGCATTGTGACCCCATAGCCGAGTTCGACGCGATTGCCGGCCAAGCAGCCCTACCCGTTCCCGGGTCGGACCATCTGGCCGGAATCGGCCAATGATCCCTGTTCCATGAACCTCGCATGGCATTTACGTAAAAGTCAATTGAGGCCGTTCACCTGACGCCGAACCACCAGCTTGCAAGGCCGAGGAAAGCAAAAAAGCCGACGACATCGGTAACCGTGGTGACGAAGACCGCCGAGGCGACCGCGGGGTCGACCTTGAAGCGGTCGAGCAGCAGCGGGATCAGGATTCCGGCCAGTGCCGCGACGAACATGTTGATGATCATCGCCGCCGCGATGATGCCGCCCAGATTGGGATCGCGGAACCAGGCCGCCGCGACGATGCCGATCAGGATGGCGAAGACGATGCCGTTGATGAAGCCGACGCCCATCTCGCGGCGGATGATGCGGCCGGCATTGTAGATGTCGAGATCCCTGGTCGCCAGCGCCCGCACGGTGACGGTCATGGTCTGCGAGCCGGCATTGCCGCCCATGCCGGCCACGATCGGCATCAGCACGGCGAGCGCCACGATATGTTCGATCGTGCGGTCGAACAGGCCGATCACCGACGCCGCCAGGAATGCGGTCAGGAGATTGATCAGCAGCCAGGGAACGCGCGAACGCGAGGTCGAGAAGATGCTGTCGGAAAGCTCTTCGTCGCCGACGCCGCCCATGCGCAGCAGATCTTCTTCGGCTTCCTGCTGGATGACGTCGACGACGTCGTCGATGGTCAGCACGCCGACCAGGCGCTCGTTCTCGTCGACGACGGCGGCCGACAGGAGATCGTATTGCTCGAATTCCCGCGCGGCCTCTTCCTGGTCCATGGTGGCCGGAATGGCGTGGCGCGTTTCGTGCATGACCTCCCCGACCTTGACCGCGCGCCTGGCGCGCAGGATCTGGTCGAGATCGATGGCGCCGAGCAGCTTGAAGCTGGGGTCGATGACAAAGATCTGGCTGAAGCGATCGGGGAGGTTCTTGTCCTCGCGCATGTAGTCGATGGTCTGGCCGATCGTCCAGAACGCAGGCACCGCGACGAATTCCGTCTGCATGCGCCGCCCGGCGGTCTCTTCGGGATAGTCGAGCGAACGGCGCAGCCTGATCCGCTCGGTGAACGGCAGCTGCGACAGGATCTCGTCCTGGTCTTCCTTTTCAAGGTCTTCGAGGATGTAGACGGCGTCGTCGGAATCGAGTTCCTGCACCGCCTGCGCGATCTGCGCGTTGGGCAGGTGATCGACGATCTCCATGCGGATCGCCTCGTCGACCTCGGTCAGCGCGGAAAAGTCGAAATCGGAGCCGAGCAGCTCGACCAGGGCGCGGCGCTGTTCGGGATGCAACGCCTCGATCAGGTCGCCGAGCTCCGACTGGTGCAGGTCGTCGACCTCGCGCTTGAGCGCGGGCGTGTCGCGGTCGGCGATCGCAGCGCCGATCTCAGCAAGGAAAGACGAACGAACGGCACCGTCCTCGCCGTAGATGTCGGCGTGGTGCTCGTCGGCCGCCTTGGCGGAGGTCGTCTGCTTGTCCTGGCCTTCCACCAGCGCCTCCCGCAACAAGAATCCCGGAAAAGGTGCCTGTCAGGTCTAGACCATGATCCCCGAAAGTGGAAACCGGTTTTGGAAAAATCCAATGCTCAGAAAGGAAACTGGCGTAACGTGCGGGAATATCAAACGAAATGCGCCCTGCCCCGAGGGCAGAGGCTGGCACGAATCAGGTTCTGGGAGAGAAAATGGTGCGGTCGAGAAGACTCGAACTTCCACGGGTTGCCCCACAGCGACCTCAACGCTGCGCGTCTACCAATTCCGCCACGACCGCACGTGGTAGGAGCCGGAACCGACCGGCTCGCGGCGTGTAGCAAATCGTTTCCGGCGAAACAAGTGCGCGCGCAGCAATAATATCCGGTGTCCGGCATAACGTTGCAAAGGATTGGAATATAGGGCCGGAACTGGACGTTTGCGCCGCTTGACGCCATATGGAAAGCAACAAAGAGATACGCCATGCCAGAACGCAGCCAGATCGCCACGTCGTTCCTGCCCTTGCCCGGTTCGGCGCCGGTCGAGTGGCGCATCGAGCCCGGCCTGACCGCCTATCCCGACGCGCTCACCGTCATGGAGGCGCGCGCCGAGGCGATCAGAAGCGGCGCCGCCGGCGAAATGGTCTGGCTGGTCGAACATCCGCCGCTCTACACGGCGGGCACCAGCGCCCGCGCCGAGGATCTGATCGACGCCGGCCGCTTCCCGGTCTTCGCGGCCGGACGCGGCGGCGAATATACCTATCATGGGCCGGGCCAGCGGGTCGCCTATGTCATGCTCGACCTGAAGCGGCGTCGCGAGGATGTGCGCGCCTTCGTTGCCGCGCTCGAACAGTGGATCATCGGCACGCTCGCCGCGTTCAACGTGCGCGGCGAGCGCCGCGAGGATCGCGTCGGCGTCTGGGTGGTGCGGCCCGATCGCCCTGCCCTGCCGGACGGCTCGCCGGCCGAGGACAAGATCGCCGCCATCGGCATCAGGCTCAGGCGCTGGGTGAGCTTTCACGGCATCGCCATCAATGTCGAACCCGATCTCGACCATTTCGGTGGCATCGTGCCCTGCGGCGTGCAGGACCACGGTGTCACCAGCCTTGTCGATCTCGGCCTTCCCGTGACCATGGCCGATCTTGATCTTTCCCTGAAATCCGCCTTCGAGGACGTGTTCGGTCCCGCCACGGCCTTGCCTGTCGAAGCAGCCCGCAAGGCCGGTTGAACGTCCCGCCCGAAGCCCGGTTCAGATCAGTTGCGCGGACGCCCACAGAACGCCGCAGCCATGGATGATGAACACCGCCAGCAAGCCACCGGCGATGGCAAAACGGTCGGCCGTGCGGATCGGCTCCAGCTCGTGGCGCGGCTTTACCCCGCTGCCCATGGTAAGCAGGCTGAGGATCGAAAAGATCGCCCCCGCCGCCAGCAGAAACCCGGAGGAGAAACCGGCCTGCAGGCCAAGTGCCAGGAAGGCCGAGAGCAGGAAGAACGAGGCCAGCGCCAGCGCGACAGGTCCCGGGCAGATCTGGCGCAGCACCTGGCCGCCGTCGAATTTCCATACCGGCACCAGATTGGCGATGTTGAATAGGGCCACGCAACCCGCCAGCGCCGCCAGCAGCGCTGAGACGACCTTGTGTCCCTCCGCGCCTGCAAGCACACTGGCGGCGATGACGATGGGCACCAGGAAGGCGGAAAAGCCAGCGCCCATCAGCGCCACGAAAGCCACTTCGAAACGGCTGTTGTAGGGCCGGCCGCCAATGGCGATGCCGCCGAGCAGCGGAATGAAGATCATGCGCGCCTTGCGGTGGCCCATCAGCCGGAATGCCGCCATGTGGCCAAGCTCATGCAGGGCCACCGCCGACGTCAGGATCGCGGAAAGCGCCAACCCACTGAGGTGAAGGCCGAAGAACGGCCACAGGATCAATGCAGACAATACCGCGAAGCCGAGCTGGCTCAGCGGATGCTCGAACCAGCCGCCCTTGCGGTACTGCCCCGTTCTCGCCCAATGCTGCAGCTTGCCAAGTTCGCGGCGCATGGCGAAGTAACGGAACACCAGGAAAGCGATGCCGCGGTAGCGATCTGTCCGGCCGAGCATCACCCGCGTACCGCTGCCTTCAGGAACCAGTTCGACGGTTTCGCGATAGTCCGCCCAGAACGAGGCGTCGAGCGCGGTATCCTCGATGACACGCATCGAGAAGCGGCTGCCCTCGACGACGTCCTCAAGCCGCGACGTGCGCTCGATCGGCTTGCCGTCGCGGCCTTCCCAGGACAGCAGGATGCGGGCCATTCCCTCCCCATCCAGCGCTTCGGCCGAAAGGATCTCGCCGGACCAGCCGGCGTCGCTCCCGAGCGGCCACAGTGCCTGCCAGAGGCGCTGCCGGTCCATTGCCACCACGCGGCTGAGCCTGACCGTGCGCAAACCAAGCGGCACGCTCATCAAGAGAAAGATCAGCCCGAGATTGCTGGCCACGAGGATGGCGGTGAGGATGGGCGACATCTGGACGTTGCTCTATGCCTTCAGGGGTACCCTAAGGCCGCGATGGCAAGAAAGGCTTAACGGGGAAGCGGGCTTTGCCCCCCGGGAAGCGCAGCGGCGAAGCCGCCAAATCACATGGCTCCGATCCAGATGGCCATGGAAATGAGAAAGGTGCTCATGCAGACAAGCGAGACGACATCCTGAACCAGATCGGTCATAACTCTCTCCTGTTGTTTGTATGTTCGTATTTTGTTCTATTTTTGTGCTAATGTCAATGGCCAAATTCCGGCCGCGGCCGGAATCCTCGGGCGATCGGATCGGCAGGGTTAAGGAAGGGTTGATGGCCGGCGCGACGAATGTCGGGGCAGCCCGCCAGACATATCTGGACTGGAGGTCAGCCCGAACCGAGCGGCACCACCTTGCCGTCGGCAAGCGTTATGCGCCGGTCCATGCGCGATGCCAGCTGGTGATTATGGGTGGCGATCAGCGCCGCGAGGCCCGATTGCCGCACCAGCGCCTCCAGCGCCTCGAACACGTAGGAGGCGGTGACCGGGTCGAGATTGCCGGTCGGCTCGTCGGCCAGCAGCACCAGCGGTGCGTTGGCGACCGCACGGGCGATCGCCACCCGCTGCTGCTCGCCGCCGGAAAGTTCCGACGGCCGGTGCGAGGCGCGCTTGCCGATTTGCATGTAGTCGAGCAGTTGCACCGCGCGTTCGGCCGCCTCCTTGCGCGGCAGCCCCTTGATGAGCTGCGGCATCATGATGTTTTCCAGCGCCGTAAACTCGGGCAGCAGATGATGGAACTGGTAGACGAAACCGACG
Source organism: Mesorhizobium sp. M0587 (assembly GCF_040320945.1). NCBI lineage: Bacteria > Pseudomonadati > Pseudomonadota > Alphaproteobacteria > Hyphomicrobiales > Phyllobacteriaceae > Mesorhizobium > Mesorhizobium sp. M0587. The sequence goes on along the minus strand of NZ_JAMYQP010000011.1, from coordinate 89,020 downwards.
TCGTTGCGGCGGATCGAGGTGCGCTCGTCGTCGGAGAGCCGCCCGCAGGCGCGGCCCGACAGGATCACGTCGCCGGCATCGGGGCGTTCCAGCAGGCCGGCCGTGTGCAGCAGCGTCGACTTGCCGGTGCCGGACGGCGCCACCAGCGCCACCATCTCGCCGCGCTTCAGCGAGAAATCGGCGCCGTTGAGAATGGTGAGCTTGCGCGGCCCCTGCACATAGTGCCGCTCGACGCTCTTCAGCTCGATAATGGCCTCGGCCATCACTCGTACCTCAAGGCTTCGACAGGATCGAGGCGGGCCGCCCGCCATGCCGGAAACACCGTTGCCAGGAAGGACAGGCCGAGCGCCATGATGACGACATAGGTGGTTTCGCGCGGATCCATCTTCGCCGGCAGCTGGCTGAGGAAATAAAGCTCGGGATTGAACAGCACCTTGCCGGTCATCCAGGAGAAGAACTCGCGGATCGATTCGATGTTGAGGCAGATGACGATGCCGAGCAGGACGCCGGCGATGGTGCCGGTGACGCCGATCGCGGCCCCCGTCATCAGGAAGATACGCAGGATGGCGCCGCGCGTGGCGCCCATGGTGCGCAGGATGGCGATGTCGTGCCCCTTGTCCTTCACCAGCATGACCAGGCCGGAAATGATGTTCAGCGCCGCCACCAGCACGATCAGCGTCAGGATCATGAACATGACGTTGCGCTCGACCTGAAGGGCGGAAAAGAAGGTCTCGTTGCGCTGTCGCCAGTCGACCAGGTCGATGGGCCGCTGCGCCGCCTCCTCCACCTTCGGTTTCAGCGCGTCGACATCGTCGGGATTGTCGACATAAATCTCGATCGTCTGCGCCCTTCCGTCCATGTTGAAATAAAGCTGCGCCTCCGAGAACGGCATGTAGACGATGGAACTGTCATATTCCGACATGCCGACTTCGAAGATCGCCGCGATCTTGTAGCCCTTCATGCGCGGCGTGGTGCCGAGCGGCGTCACGTCGCCGTCGGGCGAGATCAAGGTGATGGTGTCGCCAAGCGCCAGGCCGAGATTCTCGGCCATGCGCTTGCCGATGGCAACGCCCTCGCCGGTATCGAAATCGGCGATCGTGCCTTGCTTGATGTTGCTGGCCACGATGGCGATCTTGCCGAGGTCCTCGCCGCGTATGCCGCGCACCAGCGCACCGCTGCCGCCGCCGACATTGCCTTGCGCCAGCACCTGGCCATCGATCAGCGGCAGGGCGTATTTGACGCCGGGCACGCCGTTGATGCGGCCGGCGACCTGGGCGTAATCCTCGAGCGGCGAATCGAGCGGCTGCACGATCAGATGGCCGTTGACGCCAAGGATGCGCGTCAAAAGCTCGGCGCGGAATCCGTTCATCACCGCCATGACCACGATCAGCGTCGCGACCCCCAGCATGATGCCGAGGAACGAGATCGAGGCGATCACCGAGATCACCGTCTCCTTGCGGCGCGAGCGCAGGTAGCGCCACGCAACCGTGCGCTCGAAGATGGAAAAGGGTCCGGCGCCCGCCGATCTTGCCGCCACCGCCTCGTTCATGCGGCGGTACCGAAGCGCTTTTTCGCGTCCGCGAGCGGCAGCGTCTCGCGCTCGCCGGTCCTGCGATTCTTGATCTCGATCTCGCCGGCGGCCACGCCGCGCGGCCCGACGATCACTTGCCAGGGCAGGCCGATCAGGTCGGCGGTGGCGAACTTGCCGCCCGGGCGCTGGTCGGTGTCGTCGTAAAGCACATCCTTGCCGGCGGCGGCGAAGGCGGCATGGAGTTCGTCGCAGACGCGGTCGCAGTCGGCGTCGCCCACCTTCATGTTGATGAGCCCAATGTCGAACGGCGCCACGGCGTCCGGCCAGATGATGCCGTTTTCGTCATGGCTGGCTTCGATGATCGCCGCGACCAGCCTGGACGGCCCGATGCCGTAGGAGCCGCCGGAGACGAAATGATCCTTGCCGTCGGGCCCGGTCACCTTGGCGCCCATCGGCTTGGAATATTTGTCGCCGAAATGGAAGATGTGGCCGACCTCGATGCCGCGCGCCGAGACCTTGTCGCTTTCGCCGATCGTTGCCCAGGCCGCCTCGTCATGCATCTCGTCGGTGGCGGCGTAGGGCGTCGTCCACGTCTTGACGATGCCGGCGATCTCGGCGTCGTTGGCGAAGTCGGTGCTGGCGCCGGGCACGTCGAGCGAGAGATAGTCGCGATGGCAGAAAACCTGGCTCTCGCCGGTATCGGCCAGGATGATGAATTCGTGGCTGAGATCGCCGCCGATCGGCCCGGTATCGGCCCGCATCGGGATCGCTTGCAGGCCCATGCGCGTAAACGTCCTGAGGTAGGAGACGAACATCCTGTTATAGGCCGCTCTGGCGCCCTCGAAGTCGAGATCGAAGGAATAGGCATCCTTCATCAGGAATTCGCGCGAACGCATGACGCCGAAGCGCGGCCGCACTTCGTCGCGGAATTTCCACTGGATGTGATAGAGGTTGAGCGGCAAATCCTTGTAGGATTTCACATAGGCGCGGAATATCTCGGTGACCATCTCCTCGTTGGTCGGCCCGTAGAGCATGTCACGGTCCTGGCGGTCCTTGATGCGCAGCATCTCTTTGCCATAGTCGTTGTAGCGGCCGCTTTCGCGCCACAGGTCGGCCGACTGGATGGTCGGCATCAGGATTTCCAGCGCGCCGGCGCGGTTCTGCTCCTCGCGGATGATCTGGCAGACCTTGTCCAGCACCCGCTTGCCGAGCGGCAGCCAGGAAAAACTGCCTTGCCCCTGCTGGCGGATCATGCCCGCGCGCAGCATCAGCCGATGCGAGACGATCTCGGCCTCGCGCGGATTCTCTTTGAGGATGGGCAGGAAATAACGCGACAAACGCATGGACTGGTCCGTGGGTGAGGATGGCCGCACCAGAATCGGCGCGACGCAGGCTTGCTTGCCCCGGCTTCATAGCCATTTCATGACCGAATGGGAACCCGGCCACGCCGTCACACTCGAGCCTCCGCGCCGGATTCCGTCGGCCTTCCGCCCCGCCTCGCCACCAGTCCGGTGCGCCGAACTTCTTTCGGCCCTGGCCTCAATCTTTCTGCCCAGGCCCTTTTTCGTCGAGGCCGAAAAGGCCCGGTCATCTCTACTGGGCGTTTCGGAAGCAAAGCCTGCCGTACTATTGTGCAGTGCAGCACGAGAATGCCTGTTTCGAGGCAAAATTCTTCGTGACATTTTCATTCGCCTTAGGCTAGTGTGCCGCGATAACCGAGAGGGCGGAGAAAAATCTGCCCTCCTACGCGGTCAAAGTCTTGGGAGGATGCGATCTAGGCGCGGTTACTCGCTGCCGCCGGGAAACGGAAACAGATCGGACGCGTTTAATTGCAAGGCCTCGTGCCTTGCATTTTTTTTGTGCAATCATCCGCTTAGCGCCGCGAGTTGCAGGATTACATTACCCAGCGTCAGCGGCGGCTGGCCAGAAACAGCAGCGCCAGTCCGGACCGGGTCCGCTCTGCTCCGATGTACAAATCGCTCTATGAAAATGCCTTTGTCCGGCGGTTTACTTCGGCGGGGTCTGGCCGAAATCCGGCACGATGTGCGGGATGTCGTTGAGGCTGTATCCCAACCCATGCGTCAGGCCGTAAAAAATGCCCATGAGGACCGCCGTGGCGATGGTTGTGCGGATCACGGCGCGCAGCATATGCGGCCCGCGCGGCGCGCTGGGAACGGTGCCAAGCGTCACGTCGTGATCGTCGTCCTGCGTCCTGACGCTGAAGGGCAGCACGGTAAACAGCACCACCCACCAGGTCGCGAAAAACAGGGCCGTGAACGAAACCCAGCTCATGATTGCTCCAGTTCGATCAGCGTGCCGAAGAAATCCTTGGGGTGCAGGAACAGCACAGGTTTGCCATGCGCGCCGGTCTTCGGGTTACCGTCGCCCAACACGCGGGCGCCAGCGGCCTTGAGCCGGTCGCGCGCGGCCAGGATGTCGTCGACCTCATAGCAGAGATGATGCATGCCGCCCGATGGGTTTTTCTCCAGGAAGGCGGCAATCGGCGAACCCTCGCCCAAGGGCTCCAGCAGTTCGATCTTGGTGTTGCCGACATTGACGAACACCACGGTCACGCCATGCTCCGGCAGCGCCCGCGGTTCGCTCACCTCGGCGCCGAGCGTGTTGCGATAGGCAGCGACGGCCGCCGCCAGGTCCGGCACCGCAAGCGCGACATGGTTCAGACGTCCGAGCATGGTTTTCCTCAGGGCAGTAAGGCAATAGGGCAGTAGGGCAGTAGGGAAAAACAAGTCGAAAGGTGGGGAGCTCAACGCTGTTTGCTCTTTCCTACTCCCCTACTGCCTTACTGCCCTATTCCCCTATTCCCTGTTCGTCACCTCGTGACGAACACCGTCACCAGCGGTTTCTTGCCCCAGGCTTCGTTGGCGGCGCCGCGCACCGCGCGCCGGACCGCCTCTTGCACGAGGTCGAGGTCTTTTCGGCGCTGACGGGGGATCGAGTCCACGGCGCCGATTGCCGCATCGATCATCAGGTCCTCCAGCGTCTCGCCGCGGCTATCCGCCTCGGCGACGCCGATGGCGACCAGATCGGGGTCGCCGGCAAGCTCATACTTCTCGTCAAGCACGACGTTGACCGCGACATGACCGGCGAACGACAGCTTGCGCCGGTCGCGTATGCCCATGGACTGGTCGGTGCCGATCAGATTGCCGTCCTTGTAGACACGGCCGAACGGCACCTGGTCGATGATGGTGGCTGGGCCGGGAGCGAGCCTCAGCATGTCGCCGTCGCGCACCTGCGCCACCTGGCCGATGCCGGAGGTCGACATCAGCGATCCCTGCGCCACCAGATGCGCCGCCTCGCCATGCACGGGAACGCCGATCTGCGGCCGCACCCATTCGTACATCTTGCGCAATTCGCTGCGCCGCGGATGCCCGGAGACATGCACCAGCGCATCACCGTCCTCGATGATCTTGATGCCGAGATCGATGAGACGGTTCTTGATCTCGAGGATCGCCCTCTCATTGCCGGGAATGGTGCGCGAGGAGAACACCACCGTGTCGCCTGCCGTCAGCGACACAGACTTCATCTCGTCGCGCGACAGCTTGGCAAGGGCGGCCAGCGGCTCGCCCTGGCTGCCGGTGCAGATGATGACCAGGTTCTCGCGCGGGATGAAGCCAAAATCCTCCTCGGCGATGAACTCCGGCAGGCCATCCATGTACCCAAGTTCATCGGCGACATCGATGACGCGCTTCAGCGAGCGGCCGAGCACCAGGCACTGGCGGCCGGCATCCCGCGCCGCCCTGGCGATGGAAACGATGCGCCCGACATTGGAGGAGAAAGTGGTGACGGCGACGCGGCCCTTGGCGGCCTGGATGACGCCCTTGAGGCCCTCGCCGACCGCGACTTCCGAGGGCGACTCCCCTTCCCGCAGCGCATTGGTCGAATCGCAGACCAGCGCCAGCACGCCCTTGTCGCCATAGGCGCGAAAGCGCGCCTCGTCGGTTTTCGGGCCGATCGTCGGTTCCGGATCGATCTTCCAGTCGCCGGTATGGATGACGGTGCCTGCCGGCGACGTGATCGCCAGCGACATCGGCTCGGGGATCGAATGCGCCACCGGAATGGCCTCGATCTCGAACGGGCCGACGGTGAATTTCTCGCCCGCTTTGTAGATCGTCACCGGGATTTTCGGCGCGCCCTGCTCGCCTTGGCGCTTCGCATCCAGCAAGCCAGCGCTGAACGGCGTCATCCATACCGGCGCCTTCAGCTTCGGCCAGGTGTCGAGCAGCGCGCCGTAATGGTCCTCATGCGCATGGGTGATGATGATGCCGCGCAGATTGGCGAGGTTCTCCTCGATGAAGCGCGTATCGGGCAGGATCAGGTCGACGCCCGGATGCACAGCGTCGGGAAAGGTGACGCCGACATCGATGACGATCCACTCGCGCGCGCTGGGCGGGCCGTAGCCATAGAGGGCGAAGTTCATACCGATTTCGCCGACGCCGCCGAGCGGCACGAAGACGAGTTCGGCGTTGTCAGCTTTCGCCATGATTTTTTCCTTCCTGGCCCTCAGGCCAAGCCGTTAAAGCAATTCCAGGAAAAGCGTGTAACGGTTTTCCGTCCGGAATTGCGCAAAAACAATCAGTTGGAGCGGCTCCGTGTTTCAATCAAACACGCAACCACTTCTAGACCCGGGCAGACGCGACCGCGCCGAAATGCACGTCGCCGGCGGCGATCGTCAAAACCGAACCCTCATCGTCGCGAATCACGAAACGACAGTCCTCGTCAATGGTTTCAAACACCCCACGCACCACATTACCGTCAATTCTGACAGCAACCTCGCCGCCAAGGCCTGCCGCGCGTGCCAGCCAGCGCCGCCTGACGGCGGCAAGCCCGCGCCCTTCATCCCACAATCGGGCGTTCTCGCTCCAGGCATCCGATAGCGCCAGGAACAGCGTTTCGGCGTCGCAAGCGGCGCCCAAAGCGTGAAGCGATGTCGCGGGATACGGTAAATCCTCGGGATATGCCACAACATTGACGCCGATACCGACCGCCACCGCGAAACGGCCGCCTTCGAGGACCGCCGATTCCAGCAGGATGCCGGCGAGTTTGGCGCCGGAGGCAAGCACGTCGTTCGGCCATTTCAGCTCGAAACGGTTCTTGCCCTCACTGCCGCCGTCGAGGCCGATGGCGATCCGCCCCTTCGGCACCACGGCGTCGAGCGCATCGGCCAGCGCCAGGCCGGCGACGAAACCGAGCGTCGCGGCCAGGCGAAGCTCGCCGCCGGTGAGGACGAGCAGCGTCGCCGCCAGATTGCCCTCGGGCGTCGCCCAGACGCGGCCGCGCCGCCCGCGCCCGCTCTCCTGCTTCTTGGAAACGACCCACAATCTGCCCGGGTCGCCTGCCCGGGCGTGGTCCAGCGCCAGCGCATTTGTCGAGCCGACGCTGTCATGAGCCTCGAGCCGGAACCCTTCCGACGCCGCGGTTGGAGCCAGCCGAAATGCCATGCCGTCAGAAGAATGTCTTGGCGGCGGCTTCGGCGTAAGTGCCGATCGGCCCGCCGATCAGCACATAGAACAGCACGAAAGCGCCGGAGACGCCGAGTACGAGGCGCAATTCGCTAGCCATCGGCACGAAGCCGCCGACCGGTTCGTCGAACCACATGATCTTGATGATGCGCAGGTAATAATAGGCGCCCACCACCGAGGCCAGCACGCCGATGATCGCCAGCGCGTAGAGATTGGCGTTGATGGCGGCGAGGAACACGTACCACTTCCCCCAGAACCCGGCGAGCGGCGGAATGCCGGCCAGCGAGAACATCAGGATGGTCAGGATCGTCGCCATGATCGGGTTGGTCGAGGACAGGCCGGCCAAGTCGCTGATCTGCTCGACATTGCCTTCCTTGCGGCGCATGGCGAGGATGAAGGCGAAGGTGCCGAGCGTCATCACCAGGTAGATCAGCATGTAGATGGCGACGCCGCGCACGCCGGCCTGGCTGTTGGCGGCAAGGCCGACCAGAGCGTAGCCCATATGGCCGATCGAGGAATAGGCCATCAGCCGCTTGATGTTGGTCTGGCCGATCGCCGCGAAAGCGCCGAGCGCCATCGAGGCGATCGAAATGAAGACGATGATCTGCTGCCAGTCGGCAGCGATCGGCTTGAACGCGCCCATGGTGACGCGAACGATCAGCGCCATCGCCGCCATCTTGGGTGCCGCCGCCAGGAAAGCGGTCACCGGCGTCGGCGCGCCCTCGTAGACATCGGGCGTCCACATGTGGAATGGCACCGCCGAGATCTTGAAGGCGAGGCCGGCCAGCACGAAGACGAGACCGAAGACCAAGCCAAGCTGGCGCTCGCCGCTGCCGAGCGCCGTCGCGATCTCCTGGAAGCCGGTATTGCCGGTATAGCCATAGACCAGGCTGATGCCGTAGAGCAGCATGCCCGACGACAGCGCGCCCAGGACGAAGTATTTCAGGCCGGCCTCGGTCGAACGCAGGTTCTCGCGGTTGATCGCGCACACCACATAGATCGCCAGCGACTGCAATTCGAGGCCGAGATAGAGCCCGATCATGCCGTTGGCCGAGATCATCAGCATCATGCCGAGCGTGCTCAAAAGGATCAGCACCGGATATTCGAACTTGTCGAAACGCTCCGCCTTGGCAAAGCGCATCGACATGACCAGCGTTACCGCCGAGCCGACCAGCGACAGCAGCTTCATGAACCGGGAGAAGGAATCCTGGATGAAGGCGTTGCCGTAGGCGCTGCCCTGCCCGGTGGAGAAGATCAGCCAGGCGCCTGATATCACCAGCGCGGCGACGGCAAGGCCGGTCACCGTGTTGGCGGTGTTGGCCCGCGAATAGGCGCCGACCATCAGCAGCGCGAGCGCGCCGATGGCAAGGATCAGCTCGGGCGTCGAGAGCGACAGGCTGGAGAGAAGGTCCGGCGTCATGGTTCGCAAAACCCCTCTGGTCAGTTCGCCGCCGCGGTCTGCGCGGCGCCGATCGATGCGGTGACATTGGTGACGAGCGACTTGACCGACTGGGCCGTCGCGTCGAAGACGGGGGCGGGATAGACGCCGAAGAAGATGACCAGCACGACCAGCGGATAGATGATCGCCTTCTCGCGCGTCGACAGGTCGAGCAGGCCCTTGAGGCTGTCCTTGGTCAGCGCCCCGAAGATCACCCGGCGATAGAGCCACAGCGCGTAGGCGGCCGACAGGATGACGCCGGTGGCGGCGAAGAACGCCACCCAGGTGTTGACCCGGAACACGCCGAGCATGGTCAGGAATTCGCCGACGAAGCCGCTGGTGCCCGGCAGGCCGACATTGGCCATGGTAAAGATCAGGAACACGGTGGCGTATTTCGGCATGTTGTTGACCAGGCCGCCATAGGCGGCGATCTCACGCGTGTGCATGCGGTCGTAGATGACGCCGACGCACAGGAACAGCGCGCCCGAGACGAGGCCATGGCTGAGCATCTGGAAGATGGCGCCCTGCACGCCTTCCTGGTTCATGGCGAAGATGCCCATGGTCACGAAACCCATATGGGCGACCGACGAATAGGCGATCAGCTTCTTCATGTCCTCCTGCATCAGCGCCACCAGCGAGGTGTAGATGATGGCGACGACCGACAGCGCAAAGACCAGCGGCGCGAACATCTCTGACGCCAGCGGGAACATCGGCAAGGAGAACCGCAGGAAACCGTATCCGCCCATCTTCAACAGGATGGCGGCCAGGATCACCGAGCCGGCCGTCGGTGCCTCGACATGCGCGTCCGGCAGCCAGGTGTGCACCGGCCACATCGGCATCTTCACCGCGAAAGAGGCGAAGAAGGCGAGCCATAACCATGTCTGCATGTTGGCCGGGAAGTTGTGCGTCAAAAGCGTCGGAATATCGGTCGTGCCGGACTGGTAGAACATCGCCATGATGGCGAGCAGCATCAGCACCGAGCCGGCGAGCGTGTAGAGGAAGAATTTGAACGAGGCATAGACGCGCCGCTTGCCGCCCCAGACGCCGATGATGATGAACATCGGGATCAGGCCGGCCTCGAAGAAGACGTAGAACAGCACGATGTCGAGCGCGCAGAACACGCCGATCATCAGCGTTTCGAGCAGCAGGAAGGCGATCATGTAAGCCTTGACGCGCTTCTCGATCGCTTCCCACGACGCCAGGATGCAGAGCGGCATCAGGAACGTCGTCAGGATGACGAACAGCATCGAAATGCCGTCCACGCCCATATGGTAGGAAATGCCGGAGTCGAGCCAGGCGACCTTCTCAACGAACTGGAAGCCGGCCTCCGAATTGTCGAAACCGGTCCAGATGAACAGCGAGATGATGAACGTGAACGTCGTCGTCAGCAGCGCTATGGCGCGGATGTTGCGGCGCGCGTTTTCGCTGTCGTCGTTGATGAACAGGATGAGCAGCACACCAACCAGCGGTAGGAAGGTGACCAGCGAGAGGATTGGCCAGGCGGTCATCAGAGCATCATCCAGGTGACGAATGCGGCAACGCCGATCAGCATGGCGAAGGCATAGTGATAGAGATAGCCGGTCTGCAGCTTGACGACGCGGTTGGTGACGTCGACGACCCGCGCCGAGATGCCGTCCGGCCCGAGGCCGTCGATGACGGTGCCGTCGCCGGTCTTCCACAGGAAATGGCCGAGGCGCTTGGCGGGCCGCACGAACAGGAAGTCGTAGAGCTCGTCGAAATACCACTTGTTGAGCAGGAAGGCGTAGAGCCCGCGATGCTGTGCGGCCAGGTTTTTCGGCATCTCCGGCGCCCGGATATAGAACTGCCAGGCGATCGCAAAACCAATCAGCATGGCGACGAACGGCGCCAGTTCGACCCACAGCGGCAATTCGTGAATCTCGTGCAGGATATGGTTGTCCGGCAACGTGAACAGCGAGGCTTTCCAGAATTCGGCGTAGCCTTCGCCGATGAAGGCGCCGTGGAAGATGATGCCAGCAAACAGCGCGCCCGCAGCCAGGATGAACAGCGGCACCAGCATAACCGGCGGCGATTCATGGACGTGGTGCATCACCTCGTGGCTCGCCCGCGGCTGGCCGTGGAAAGTCATGAAGATCAGCCGCCAGGAATAGAAGGAGGTGAAGCAGGCGGCGACGACCAGGAGCACGAAGGCAAGGGCGGCGACCGAGTTGTGGCTGGCAAAGGCGCTTTCGATAATGGCGTCCTTGGAGAAGAAGCCGGCGGTGCCGATGACCGTCACCGGAATGCCGACGCCGGTCAGCGCCAGCGTGCCGATCACCATCATCCAGTAGGTGGTCGGGATCAGTCTCCTGAGGCCGCCCATCCTGCGCATGTCCTGCTCGTCGGAAACGGCATGGATGACCGAGCCCGAGCCGAGGAACAGCAGCGCCTTGAAGAAAGCATGCGTGAACAGGTGGAAGATCGCGGCACCGTAGGCGCCGACGCCGAGCGCCACGAACATGTAGCCGAGCTGCGAGCAGGTCGAATAGGCGATGACGCGCTTGATGTCGTTCTGGACCAGGCCGACGGTCGCCGCGAAGAAGGCGGTGAAGGCGCCGATGAAGGTCACCACCGTCAGCGCCGAATGCGACAGCTCGAACAGCGGCGACAGCCGCGCCAGCATGAACACGCCGGCCGTCACCATGGTGGCGGCATGGATCAGCGCGGAGACCGGCGTCGGACCTTCCATGGCGTCCGGTAGCCAGGTATGCAGCGGCACCTGCGCCGACTTGCCCATGGCGCCCATGAACAGGAGCAGGCAGACGACCGTCATTGCCGCCTGCTTGTCGAGCGCATAGCCGAGGAAGGTCAGCACCGTGGCACCTTGCGGGGCGCCTTCAGCCGGGATGAACGTCGCCGCATTGGCGAAGATGGTGCCGAGATTGACCGAGCCGAACAGCACGAACACGCCGAAGATGCCGAGCGCGAAACCGAAATCGCCGACGCGGTTGACGACGAACGCCTTGATGGCGGCGGCGTTGGCCGACGGCTTCTTGTACCAGAAGCCGATCAGCAGGTAGGAGGCGAGGCCCACCCCTTCCCAGCCGAAGAACATCTGCACCAGATTGTCGGCCGTCACCAGCATCAGCATGGCGAAGGTGAACAGCGACAGATAGGCGAAGAAGCGCGGCCGGTTCGGGTCGTGGTGCATGTAGCCGATCGAATAGATGTGGACCAGCGCCGACACCGTGTTGACCACCACCAGCATCACCACCGTCAGCGTGTCGATGCGGAGCGCCCAGGATGCTTCGAGCCCGCCCGACTCGATCCAGCGCAGCACCGGCACGGTGAACACCTCGCCATGGCCGAAGCCGACGGTGAAGAAGGCGATCCACGACAGCACGGCCGCGATCACCAGGAAGCCCGAGGTGATGTATTCGGACGCCTTGGCGCCGAGCGACGTGCCGAACAGGCCGACGATCAGGAAGCCGAGCAGCGGAAGGAAGACGATGGCCTGATACATGGTGGTTCCGTCAACCCTTCATCATGTTCACGTCTTCGACCGCGATCGAGCCGCGGTTGCGGAAGAAGACGACGAGAATGGCAAGTCCGATGGCCGCCTCGGCCGCCGCGACCGTCAGCACGAACAGCGCGAACACCTGGCCGACCAGATCGCCGAGAGCCGCCGAAAAGGCGACGAAATTGATGTTGACCGCAAGCAGGATCAATTCGATCGACATCAGGATGACGATGACGTTCTTGCGGTTCAGGAAGATGCCGAACACGCCGAGCGTGAACAGGATCGCCGATACGGTCAGATAATGTGCGATGCCGACGACCATCTCAGACTCCTTCGCCCGACTTGACCTTGCGGATTTCCATGCCGGTCGCCGCGGTGCGGCCGACCTGGGCTGCGATCGACTGCCGCTTGACCCCTTCCTTGTGACGCAACGTCAGCACGATGGCGCCGATCATGGCGACCAGCAGGATGAGGCCCGAAATCTGGAAGTAGTAGAGGTAGTCGGTATAGAGAATGTCGCCGAGTGCGGCCGTATTTGTCCGCGCGGCGAGATCCGGGATGGGTTTCGATACGGTCGAGGCCAGCTGCGGCGCGAATGTATAGCCGCCCAGCACGACGATCAGCTCCGCCGCCAGGATCAGCCCGACCAGCGCGCCGATCGGAGCGTATTGCAGGGCGCCTTCCTTCATCTCGGCGAAATCGACGTCGAGCATCATCACGACGAAGAGGAACAGCACCATCACCGCGCCGACATAGACGACGAGCAGGATCATCGCCAGGAACTCGGCGCCGGTCAGCATGAACAGGCCGGCGGCGTTGAAGAAGGTCAGGATCAGGAACAGCACCGAATGGACGGGGTTGCGCGATGAAATGACCATGAACGCCGATGCCACCGCGACAAAGGCGAAGAGGTAGAAAAAAGCCGCCTCTAGTCCACTCAGCATTGGGGATCCCCCGGATTCCTGTCCAAACAGGACAACCGTCCTGTTTGATTTTTGCCGCCGCCTCCGGCCGCAAGTTTCGTGTTCCTAGCCCATGTTTCGATCGGGTTGAAAGACCCGATCGAAAGAAACATGGACCACTGTGAATTCCGGAGCACGATCTTGTCCGAAAAGTCCGCAACTTTTCGCGATCATCCTCTGGACGAGGCCCCTCGCCTCGTCCATCCGTCAAATATCAGCGGTACGGCGCATCAAGCGAGATGTTGCGCGCCAGTTCGCGCTCCCACCGGTCGCCATTCGCCAACAGCCTGTCCTTGTCGTAATAGAGTTCCTCGCGCGTCTCCGTCGCGAATTCAAAATTCGGCCCCTCGACGATGGCGTCGACCGGGCAGGCTTCCTGGCAGAAGCCGCAATAGATGCACTTCACCATGTCGATGTCGTAGCGCACCGTGCGGCGCGTGCCGTCGTTTCGGCGCGGACCGGCCTCGATGGTGATGGCTTGCGCCGGGCAGATCGCCTCGCACAATTTGCAGGCGATGCAGCGTTCCTCGCCATTGGGATAACGGCGCAGCGCATGCTCGCCACGGAAGCGCGGGCTGATCGGCCCCTTCTCGTGCGGATAGTTGATCGTCTCCTTCGGCGCGAAGAACTGGCGCATCGACAGGAAGAAGGCGCTGACGAAATCCTGCAAAAGCAGCGATTTTGCGGCTTGGGACAGAGCGGACATCACGCAAACCCCGTGATCTTGAGGAAGGCTGCGGTGGCGACCACCATGAACAGCGAGATCGGCAGGAAGACCTTCCAGCCGAGCCGCATCAGCTGGTCGTAGCGGTAGCGCGGCACGAATGCCTTCACCATGGAGATCATGAAGAACACCACGCAGACCTTGAGTACGAACCAGATCAGCCCCGGCACCCAGGTGAAGGGCGCGAAGTTGAAGGGCGGCAGCCAGCCGCCGAGGAACAGGATGGTGGCCAGCGCGCACATCAGCACGATGGCGACATATTCGCCGAGGAAGAACAGCAGGAACGGCGTCGACGAATATTCGACCATGTGGCCGGCGACCAGTTCCGATTCGGCTTCCACCAGGTCGAAGGGCGGCCGGTTCGTCTCGGCCAGCGCCGAGATGAAGAAGATGACGAACATCGGGAACAGCGACAGCCAGTGCCAGTCGAGGAAGGTGTTGGGCAGGCCAAGCCTGGTGCCGAGCCCGTCCTGCTGCGAGAGCACGATGTCGGACAGGTTGAGCGAGCCGACGCAAAGCAGCACGGTGACGATGACGAAGCCGATCGAGACTTCGTAGGACACCATCTGCGCTGCCGAACGCAGCGCGCCGAGGAACGGATATTTCGAGTTGGATGCCCAGCCGCCCATGATCACGCCGTAGACCTCGAGCGAGGAGATGGCGAAGACATAGAGTATGCCGACATTGACGTTGGCGATCGCCCAGCCCTGGTTGACCGGAATGACCGCCCAGGCCGAGATCGCCAGCACCGCCGAGACCAGCGGCGCAAGGAGAAAAACACCCTTGTTGGCGCCGGACGGAATGACCGGTTCCTTGAAGACGAACTTCAACAGGTCGGCGAAGGCCTGCAGCGTGCCCCAGGGGCCGACCACGTTCGGACCGCGGCGCAATTGCACCGCCGCCCAGATCTTGCGGTCGGCGTAGAGGATATAGGCGACGAAGATCAGGAGCACGACGATCAGCACGACCGACTTCAGCAGGATCAGCAGCGCCGGCAGCACGTAGAAGGAAAAGAAGGTGTCCATGCTTATTCCGCCGCCTGCTTGAAGCCGCTCTTGGCCAATGCCGAGCATTCCGCCATGACGGCCGACGCGCGCGCGATCGGGTTGGTCAGGTAGAAATCCTTGACCGGCGAGGTGAACGTGCCCTTGTTCAGCCGCCCGCCGAGCTTCGCCACCCCGGTAATATCCTCGGCATTGCCGGCCGCGACCTGATCGATGCGGGCCAGATGCGGGTATTCGCCATAAAGTTTCGCGCGCAGCTGCGGCAGTGAATCGAACGGCAGCTTCTTGCCCAGCACGTCCGATAGCGCCCGCAGGATCGCCCAGTCCTCGCGGGCATCGCCCGGCGCGAAGCCGGCGCGGTTGGTCTGCTGCACGCGCCCTTCCGTGTTGACATAGGTGCCCGACTTTTCGGTATAGGCGGCGCCCGGCAGGATGACGTTGGCGCGGTGCGCGCCGGCGTCGCCATGGGTGCCGATATAGACGACGAAGGCGCCGCCGGTCTTGCCCATCTCGATCTCGTCGGCGCCGAGCAGGAACAGAACGTCGGTCTCGCCCAGCATGCCGGCGACATTCTTGCCGCCCTCGCCCGGCACGAAGCCGAGATCGAGGCCGCCGACGCGGCCGGCGGCGTTGTGCAGCACGGCAAAGCCGTTCCAGTCGGCACGGGCGGCGTTGATCGCGGTGGCTAGCCTGGCGGCCTGGCCGAGCACGGCCGCGCCATCCCCCCGCGCCAGCGCGCCCTGGCCGACGATGATAAGCGGGTGCGTCGCCTTCTTCAGCGTCTGGAAGAACTTGCCATTGCCGTCCGCCAGATCCTTCAGCGATTCCGGCCCGGCGCCAAGCTGCTCGTAGTCGTAGCGTGTATCGCCGACATCGCCGATGACGCCGACCGGCAAATTGCCGACCCGCCAGCGCTTGCGGATGCGGGTGTTGAGCACCGAGGCCTCGAAGCGCGGATTGGCGCCGATGATCAGCACCGCGTCGGCCTGCTCGATGCCTTCGATGGTCGGGTTGAAGATGTAGCTGGCGCGTCCGAGCGACGGATCGAGTGCTGCACCGTCCTGGCGGCAGTCGGTGTTCCTCGAGCCGAGCGAAGCCATCAAAAGCTTCAGCGCGTAGATTTCCTCGACCGCGGCGAGATCGCCCGAAATGGCGCCGATCCTCTCGGGTGCCGCCTTCGACACCGCGTCGTTGATCGCCGCAAAAGCCTCGGCCCAGCTCGCGGCAACCAGTCTGCCGTCCTTGCGCACATAGGGGCGGTCGAGGCGCTGCGTGCGCAAGCCGTCCCAGATGAAGCGGGTCTTGTCGGAGATCCACTCCTCGTTCACCTGCTCGTTGATGCGCGGCAGGATGCGCATCACTTCGCGGCCCCTGCTATCGACGCGGATCGCCGAACCGACGGCGTCCATCACGTCGATGGATTCGGTCTTGGTCAATTCCCAGGGACGCGCCTGGAAAGCAAAGGGCTTGGAGGTCAGCGCGCCGACCGGGCAGAGATCGATGACATTGCCCTGCAGCTCCGAGGTCATCGCCTGTTCGAGATAGGTGGTGATCTCGGCGTCCTCGCCGCGACCGATCAGGCCGAGCTCGGAAATGCCGGCAACTTCCGTGGTGAAGCGGACGCAGCGCGTGCAATGGATGCAGCGGTTCATCACCGTCTTGACCAGCGGTCCGATATACTTGTCTTCGACCGCGCGCTTGTTCTCGTGATAGCGCGAGGAATCGACGCCGAAGGCCATCGCCTGGTCCTGCAGGTCGCACTCGCCGCCCTGGTCGCAGATCGGGCAATCCAGCGGATGGTTGATCAGCAGGAATTCCATCACGCCTTCCCTGGCCTTCTTGACCATCGGCGTGTTGGTGAAGATTTCCGGCGTCTCGCCGTTCGGGCCGGGGCGCAGGTCGCGCACGCCCATGGCGCAGGAGGCCTGCGGCTTGGGCGGCCCGCCCTTCACCTCGATCAGGCACATGCGGCAATTGCCGGCGATCGACAGCCGCTCGTGGAAACAGAAGCGCGGCACTTCCGCGCCAGCGTCTTCCGCCGCCTGCAGCAGCGTGTAGTGGTCGGGTACCGTTATTTCTTTCCCGTCGACCTTGAGCTTTGCCATTCGCCTCAAATCCCTGCGGATTTCCCGCAATTCCTCGTTCCCGGCGCGGTCGAAACCGCGCCAGGCAATTCATTCACTTCTTGGCGGCCAGCGCCGCCGCCTTGGCAGTCCAGTCGTCGCGGCCGATGCGGCCGTTGAACGACAGATAATCGTCGACCCAGGCGATCTCCTGCGGCGACCAGGCCGCGATCTGGGCGAAAGTCCAGATGCCGAGGCCGTTCAGCACCTTCTCAAGCTTCGGGCCGATGCCTGGTATCGCCTTGAGGTCCGATGGCTCCTCCGGCCTGTCCATGGCCTTTGGCTGGCGGAAATCCTCCGGCATCGGCATATCGGGGACGTCGGCGGCTGCCGGGCCGGCATTCGCCGCCGGCACCACTGTGACGGCTTCCTTGGCTGCGATGTCGGTCACATCCCTCGCGAAGGACTGGGCATCGGCGATCAGGGTCTTCGCCGCCGCCCGCGCCCTGGTCGAGGAAGAGGTCGTGTCGTCGAAGCGCTCGACGCGTGCCTCGAAGTCATCGACGATCGGCTGCATCAGCCGTTGCGAGGCTTCTGCGGCTCCCGAAAGCGCGCCCATCCAGACGCCGAGCGCGTGGTTGGCGAGCCCGAGGCCAAGCGCCGACATCGCCGCCGCACCCGCGACAGGGTGCGCGAAAAGGTTGACGGCGCTGGCCATCTCCTTCGGCATCATCCTGGTCAGGTCCTGGTTCATCTTCTCGATCTGGTCCAAATTGGGCATCAATGGATGGGGTGTCGAATACGGCGCCATAGAGTTCTCCTGGTCGTTTCTTCGTTCGCCCCGCCCCGTTCTTCACGCTTCGGGCTTTCGCCCGCATTTCCGATTTATTCTATTCCGCCGCCACCATCACCGGTTCGGCCCGGTGCGCGTTGCGCGAAAACTCGTCGATGCGCCGCTCCACCTCGCCGCGGAAGTGCCGCATCAGGCCTTGGATCGGCCACGCCGCCGCGTCGCCCAGCGCGCAGATCGTGTGGCCCTCGACCTGCTTGGTGACGTCGAGCAGCATGTCGATCTCGCGCTTCTGCGCCTCGCCGCGCACCAAGCGTTCCATCACCCGCCACATCCAGCCGGTGCCCTCGCGGCACGGCGTGCACTGGCCGCAGCTCTCGTGCTTGTAGAAGTACGAAAGCCGCGCGATCGCCTTCACGACATCGGTCGACTTGTCCATGACGATGACGGCGGCCGTGCCGAGGCCGGATTTGAGGTCGCGTAGCGCGTCGAAATCCATCGGCGCGTCGATGATCTGCTCGGCCGGCACAAGCGGCACCGAGGCGCCGCCCGGAATGACCGCCAGCAGATTGTCCCAGCCGCCGCGAATGCCGCCGCAATGCGTCTCGATCAACTCGCGGAACGGGATCGACATCGCCTCTTCGACGGTGCACGGATTGTTGACGTGGCCGGAGACGCAGAACAGCTTGGTGCCGACATTGTTGGGCCGGCCGAAGGACGAGAACCATGCGGCGCCCCGGCGCAGGATGGTCGGCGCCACCGCGATGGATTCGA
Source organism: Mesorhizobium sp. M0587 (assembly GCF_040320945.1). Lineage (NCBI taxonomy): Bacteria > Pseudomonadati > Pseudomonadota > Alphaproteobacteria > Hyphomicrobiales > Phyllobacteriaceae > Mesorhizobium > Mesorhizobium sp. M0587. Next base: position 70,776 of record NZ_JAMYQP010000011.1, on the reverse strand, counting down.
CGTTGTTTACCGTGGTCGGGCAGCCATAGAGGCCGACATTGGCCGGGAATGGCGGCTTCAGCCTGGGCTGGCCCTTCTTGCCTTCGAGGCTTTCGAGCAGCGCCGTTTCCTCGCCGCAGATATAGGCGCCGGCGCCGTGGTGCATATAGACGTCGAAATCATAGCCGGACGTGTTGTTCTTGCCGATCAGCTTGGCCTCGTAGGCCTCCTCGATGGCACGCTGCAGCGCCTCGCGCTCACGGATGAACTCGCCGCGCACATAGATGTAGGCCGCAACCGCGCCCATGGCGAAGCCGGCGAGCAGCGCCCCCTCGACCAGCGTGTGCGGATCGTTGCGCAAGATGTCGCGGTCCTTGCAGGTGCCGGGCTCGGATTCATCGGCATTGATGACCAGGTAGCTCGGCCGGCCGTCGCTCTGCTTGGGCATGAACGACCATTTAAGGCCTGTCGGGAAACCGGCGCCGCCGCGGCCGCGCAGGCCCGACGCCTTCATCTCGTTGACGATCCAGTCGCGCCCCTTGGCGACGATGCCGGGCGTGTTGTCCCAGGCGCCGCGCGCCATCGCGCCGGCCAGCGACTTGTCGAACAGGCCATAGATATTGGTGAAGATGCGGTCTTTGTCCTGAAGCATTTTTCGTCCCTCAGACCGGTTTCTTGCCGAAGACGCGGATGTATTCGGCGACGCCGCCCTTGGCGAGCGCCTTGGCCTGCTTGACCCAGTCTTCGCGGTCGATGCGGCCGTGGAAGGAGAGATAGCCGTCCACCCATTCGCGCTCGGCCTTCTTCCACGACGCCACCTGGGCGAAGGTGAAGATGCCAAGGGAATGCAGGATGCCTTCGGTTCCCGGTCCGACACCCGAAATCAGCTTGAGATCGTCGACCAGCGCCGGCCTGGCGATGCCGGCCGGGCGGTTCTTGTCCTCGAGCGACGGTTTCTTTGTTCCGGTTTCCGCCTTGGCGGCGGGAAGCTTGGTTTCCGGCGACTTGAAGGCGGAAGCCGGCTCGGCCTTGTTCTTGGGGCCGCTGCGCTGTTTCGAGACTTTCTCGACCTCGGGCGCCGCCTTGTTGGCGTTGGCGGCCGAATGCCGGGGAGCCGCGACGCTTGCCGCCTTCTCCGTCGCCGGAGCGACCTTGACCGGCGAAGGCGATTTCAGCGCCGGGCTGGTTTCCGGCGCATCGGTTTTCGGCTTGCTGGCCTTCGACGGGGCGACAGGGACAACGGCCGGCAGTTGCGCGACTTTCGCGATTATCGCGTCCGGCGCCGCCTTGGCGGCCTTGGCGGCCTCCCTGGCCTCCTTCTCGCGGGTCGACTTGAGGATCGCCTTTTCGCTCTTCAGCGTCGTCAGCCCGGAGGCCGGCTCGGAGCCGGTGCGGCCGTTCTGCGGCCCCGGCGGCACCGAGGCGCCCTTGCCCGCGTCATAAAGATCGATGATCTCGGCCAGCCGTTCCGGCGTCAGGTCCTCGAACGTGTCCTTGAAGACCATGACCATCGGCGCGTTGACGCAGGCGCCGAGGCACTCGACTTCCTCCCACGACAAGGTGCCCTTGTCGTTGGTGTGGAACTGGTCGTGATGGATCTTCGAGCGGCACACATCCATCAACGCTTCCGAGCCGCGCAGCATGCAGGGCGTGGTGCCGCAGACCTGGATATGCGCGCGCGTGCCGACCGGATTCAGCTGGTATTGCGTATAGAAGGTCGCGACTTCGAGCCCGCGGATGCGCGGCATGCCGAGCATGTCCGAAATCGTCTCGATCGCCGCCTTGGTGACCCAGCCTTCCTGCTCCTGAGCTATCATCAAAAGCGGAATGATCGCAGACTGTTCGCGGCCCTTGGGATATTTCTTGATCCATTGCTTCGCCGCGGCCGCGTTCGCCCGGTTGAAGGCGAAGGAGGCTGGCTGGACGCTGGCTTCTGCGAGACGGCGGACTGACATTTAGCGATCGACCTCACCAAACACGATGTCGAGGGAACCGAGGACGGCGGTGACGTCGGCCAGCATGTGGCCACGGCACAGGAAATCCATGGCTTGCAGATGCGCGAAACCAGGGGCGCGCAGCTTGCAGCGATAGGGTTTGTTGGTGCCGTCGGAGACCAGATAGACGCCGAACTCGCCCTTCGGCGCCTCGACGGCGGCATAGACCTCGCCGGCCGGCACGCGATAGCCCTCGGTATAGAGCTTGAAGTGATGGATCAGCGCTTCCATCGAGCGCTTCATCGCCGCGCGCTTTGGCGGCACGACCTTGCCGTCGAGGTTCGACACCGGGCCGGTGCCTTCCTTGCCGAGCAAAAGGTCGACGCACTGGCGCATGATCTTGGCCGACTGGCGCATTTCCTCCATGCGCACGAGATAGCGGTCGAAACAGTCGCCGTTCTTTCCGATCGGAATGTCGAAATCGAGTTCCGAATAGCATTCGTAGGGCTGCGATTTGCGCAGGTCCCAGGGCGATCCCGAGCCGCGCACCATGACGCCCGAAAAGCCCCAGGCCCAGGCATCGGCGAGCGAAACGATGCCGATATCGACATTGCGCTGCTTGAAGATGCGGTTGCCGGTCAACAGCTGGTCGAGGTCGTCCAGCGACTTCAGGAACGGATCGATCCACTTGCCGATGTCCTCGACCAGCTTCTGCGGCAGGTCCTGGTGGACGCCGCCGGGCCGGAAATAGGCGGCATGCATGCGCGAGCCGGAGGCGCGCTCATAAAACACCATCAGCTTTTCGCGCTCGACGAAGCCCCACAGCGGCGGCGTCAGCGCACCGACGTCCATCGCCTGCGTCGTCACATTGAGGATGTGCGACATGATGCGGCCGATCTCGCAATAGAGCACGCGGATCAGCTGGCCGCGCTTCGGCACCTCGACGCCGAGCAGGCGCTCCGCGGCCAGCGCGAAGGCATGCTCCTGGTTCATCGGCGCGCAATAGTCGAGCCGGTCGAGATAAGGCACCGCCTGGAGATAGGTTTTTGCCTCGATCAGCTTTTCGGTGCCGCGATGCAAAAGTCCGATATGCGGATCGACGCGATCGACGACTTCGCCGTCGAGCTCAAGAACCAGCCTCAAAACACCATGCGCAGCAGGGTGTTGCGGGCCGAAGTTGATGTTGAAGTTGCGGACGGAGGTTTCAGCCATTCTGGCGCCTCTGGCGAAGAGTCAGTAGTGAGTAGTGAGTAGTGATCATCAATCTCAATGCCTGCTTCATTCCGCCTGCTTGGCCTGCACTGTTCGATAAGAGATCTCGTCATTTTTCCAATCTCTTCGCATCGCAGCAGCAGTTCAATCTCATTCTTTTCGCAGCAAGCCAACCCGGCATGCCAACAGTATGTGTGTTTCCAGTTCCTTCAACGAGCCTTGCGCCATGCGCAAAAATTGAACGAACGACCCTCTGTTTTCCCGACCGTATCCCTCTGCGACATTCGCTGCGATCGAAACCGCCGATCGGCGCATCTGAGAGGTCATGCCGTAGATCTCTTCCTTCGGAAATTCCTTGGTGTGACGGTAACAATCTTCAGCAAGCGTCATTGCCGATTGCCACACTTTCAAGTCCCGATAGGATTCGATCCGTTGCTCCAATTCTTCTCCTACTGACTACTGACTACTTCCCTACTCACTGTTTCGCTTTCTCATCCCCGGGCAGCACGTAGTCGGTGCCTTCCCATGGGGAAAGAAAATCAAAATTGCGGAATTCCTGCTTGAGCTCGACAGGCTCGTAGATGACGCGCTTGGCCTCGTCGTCGTAGCGCACTTCGACAAAGCCGGTCAGCGGGAAATCCTTGCGCAGCGGATGGCCTTCGAAACCATAATCGGTCAGCAGGCGGCGCAGATCCGGATGGCCCGAGAACAGCACGCCGTAGAGATCGTAGGTCTCGCGCTCGAACCAATCGGCGCCGGGGAACACCCCGGTGATCGACGGCACCATCGTCTCCTCGTCGGCCTGCACCTTGACCCGGATGCGCACATTCTGCTTCGGCGACAACAAATGATAGACGACGTCGAAGCGCTTGGCCCGCGACGGATAGTCGGCGCCGCAAACATCGATGATCGAGATGAACTGGCAGCGTGCATCGTCGCGCAGGAAGGTCACCACTTCGACCAGATCGCGTGGCTCGACATGGATAGTCAGTTCGCCATAGGCGATATCAGCGTCACTGACGCGGCCAATCAGTTTCTCGCCGAGATAGGTCGACAATTCGCTCAGGGATGCGGCCATGAATTTACCGTTCGATCGTGCCGGTGCGGCGGATCTTTTTCTGCAGGAGGAGAATGCCGTAGAGCAGCGCTTCGGCGCTCGGCGGGCAGCCTGGCACATAGATGTCGACCGGCACGACGCGGTCGCAGCCGCGCACCACCGAATAGGAATAGTGGTAGTAGCCGCCGCCATTGGCGCAGGAACCCATCGAGATGACGTAGCGCGGCTCCGGCATCTGGTCGTAGACCTTGCGCAGCGCCGGCGCCATCTTGTTGGTCAGCGTGCCGGCGACGATCATGATGTCGGACTGGCGCGGAGACGCGCGCGGAGCGACGCCGAACCGCTCCGAGTCGTAGCGCGGCATCGAGGTGTGGATCATCTCGACCGCGCAGCACGCAAGGCCGAACGTCATGAACATCAGCGAGCCGCTGCGCGCCCAGGTGATCAGCGCTTCGGTCGAGGTGACCAGAAAACCCTTGTCCGCGAGTTCGTTATTGATCTCGAGGAAGAACGGATCGTCGGACCCAACCGGCCTGCCGGTATTGGGATCGATCAGACCCTTTGGCTTCGGCGCGACAAGCGTGCCGGAACTGTCGCTCAATCCCATTCGAGCGCTCCTTTTTTCCATTCATAGGCAAAGCCGATGGTCAGCACCGCCAAAAACACCATCATCGACCAGAAACCCAGCATGCCGATCTTCGAGAAAGACACCGCCCACGGGAACAGGAAGGCCACTTCCAGGTCGAAGATGATGAACAGGATCGACACCAGGTAGAAACGGATGTCGAATTTCATGCGGGCGTCGTCGAACGAGTTGAAGCCGCATTCATAGGCGGAAAGCTTCTCGGGATCGGGGTTGCGGTACGCCACCAGGAAAGGCGCGGCCAGCAGCGCCAGGCCGACAACCAGCGCCACGCCGATGAACAGGACGATGGGCAAGTACGAACTCAACAGTGCGTTCATGCTGCGGCTTTCCGTTGGCGCCAATCCATTTTGATTACAGCACCGGACCTTAATGCGGAAGCGTGACAGTTTAACCGCTGAACCGTTTTAAGGGCCTATGCTGCAACGCGGCGAGGGTTAGCGCAGCACTTCCAGCGAAGCAAGTCAAACCTTGTTCAAAACACGGTGCTGGATGGCATATCGAGGAAAACTGGTCCGATCCGCTCCTGTTTGATTTCCTTCGCTTTTTACTCCACTTTTCTCTCCTGACATATATGCCGCCAAAACCCTGCTAGCATCCCGCGGAATCACAGCCCTGCCCCGCTCCAACCCCATCAGAGTCGCCTAAGGATGAAGGAAAAAATCTCGCTTGCCACGGCCCGGCGCATCGCGCTCGCCGCTCAAGGGTTCACCGATCCCCGCCCTGCCGGAACGCCCGACCGCCGCCACTTCGCCCGCGTGCTTTCCCGCACCGGCCTGCTGCAGATCGATTCCGTCAGCGCGGTGGTGCGCGCTCATTATATGCCGCTCTATTCGCGCCTTGGCGCCTACCCCTTTGCTTTGCTCGACAACGCCGCGGTGACGCGCAAGCGCACGGTGTTCGAATATTGGGCGCACGAGGCCTCCTTCCTGCCGGTCCAGACATACCCGCTGATGCGCTGGCGCATGGAGCGCGCCGAACGCGGCGATGAAATGTACCTGGGCCTCGCCAAATGGGGCCGCGAGCACGCCGCCTATATCGAAGAGATCTACCGCGAGGTCGCCGAGCGCGGGCCGATCGCCGCCTCGGCGCTGGAAGGCCAGAAGGGCTCGGGCGGCTGGTGGGGCTGGAGCCATGCCAAGCATGCGTTCGAATGGCTGTTCTGGGCCGGGCGCATCACCACGGCGCACCGCCGCGGTTTCGAGCGCTTCTACGATCTCCCCGAGCGCGTGCTGCCGCAGGCGATCCTCGACCTGCCGGTGCCTGCCGCCGAGGACGCGCACCGCGAATTGCTGCGCATCTCCGCCCGCGCCCACGGCGTGGCAACGTCCGGCGACCTGCGCGATTATTTCCGGCTGTCTCCCGCCGACATGAAAGGCCGGCTGGAGGAACTGGTTGAAACAGGCGAATTGCTGCCGGTGCGCGTCGAGGGCTGGGACAAGCCGGCCTATCTCCACAAGGACGCTCGCCTGCCGCGCAAGATCGAAGCCCGCGCCTTGCTGGCGCCGTTCGATCCGGTCGTCTTCGAACGGTCGCGCTCCGAGCGGCTGTTCGATTTCCACTATCGCATCGAGATCTACACGCCGGCCGAAAAGCGCCAGTATGGTTATTACGTCCTGCCGTTCCTGCTCGGCGACAGGATCGTGGCGCGTGTCGACCTCAAGGCAGACCGGCCGGCCAGCGTGCTGCGCGTCCACGCCGCCTATGCCGAGCCCGGCGCGCCGGCCAAGACTGCCGCCGAACTGTTCGAGGAACTGAAGCAGATGCAAGGCTGGCTCGGGCTCGAAGGCATCGAAGTGACGCCGGCCGGCGACCTCGGACAGCCCCTCGCCGACATTGCCGCGTCGTAGACGTGCGTTGACACAGCTGTCCCGACAAGCCTAAATCCGGTCAGACGGTCTCTTCTCTTCAAAGGGAGGAGCCAAGAGGGAATGCGGTGCGGGACAAAATCCCAAATCCGCGGCTGTCCCCGCAACTGTAAGCGAAGAGCCAAGGCCGAAAGCCACTGGGATGTTCCCGGGAAGGCGGCTACCCAAGGCGATGACCCGCGAGCCAGGAGACCTGCCGTCTGAGATACAAGAATCCGATCGCCTGGCGGGTTTTCCGGGCAAGGAGCCAGATTTGGGACACGACAGCGGCTTTCCGGCTGAGACAACGGATATCAGGTCAGGTCATGGCGATGCCTTGACCGGCGTGACGGTGATCGTCTGCGCCTCCTGCCGCGACGAAACCGGCTCCGACGCCCATCCCCGTGCCGGCGAACGTTTGGCCGAAGATGCGCGCCAGGCTGCAGCCAGTGACACTATCCGCATCCGTACCGTCGAATGCCTCGGCAATTGCAAGCGCCGGCTCAGCGCCGCGATCCTGCGCGACGGCTGCTGGAGTTATGTCTTCGGCGACCTGACCGCGACCAGCGGCGCCGATCTCGTCACCGGCGCAAAACTATTCGCCACCTCCACGGACGGCCTCATCCCATGGCGCGGCCGTCCCGATAGCCTCAAGCGCGGCCTCGTCGCCCGCATCCCTCCCCTCGACATGCTGAAGGACCAGACATGACCGTCCCAGTTTCCGCCGCCAATTTCTCCCGCGTTCCCTGCACCGTCGTCACCGGCTTTCTCGGCGCCGGCAAGACGACGCTGATCCGCCATCTCCTGGAAAACGCCGGCGGCAAGCGGCTGGCCATCATCGTCAACGAATTCGGCGATATCGGCATCGACGGCGAGATCCTGAAGGGCTGCGGCATCGACACTTGCCCGGAGGAAAACATCGTCGAACTGGCCAATGGCTGCATCTGCTGCACCGTCGCCGACGATTTCGTGCCGGCGCTCGACCGGATCCTGTCACTGACGCCGAAGGTCGACCATATCCTGATCGAGACCTCCGGCCTCGCCCTGCCCAAGCCACTGGTCCAGGCTTTTCAATGGCCAACGGTGAAGAGCCGCGTGACTGTCGACGGCGTCATTGCCGTGGTCGACGGACCGGCGCTGGCCGAAGGCCGTGTCGCCAACGACATGGACGCCCTTCAGGCGCAGCGCGTCAAGGATGAGACGCTCGATCATGACGACCCGGTCGAGGAAGTGTTCGAGGACCAGATCGCCTGCGCCGACCTCATCATCCTGTCGAAGAGCGACCTGATGGATAAGGCCGGTTCTGCCCGCGCCAATGCCATCATCAACGAGCACTCCGCCCGCGCCGTGAAGATCGTGCCGGTTTCGCAGGGCAAGGTCGATCCCTCCGTACTGCTCGGGCTCGGTCTCGCCGTCGAGGACGACATCGAGAACCGCAAGTCCCATCATGACGGCGCATTCGACCATGAGCACGACGACTTCGACACGTTCATTGTCGACATTGCCTCGATCGCCGATCCGGACGAGCTGGCAAAACGCGTCGCCACCGCCGCCGAGGAAGAGAACGTGCTGCGCGTAAAAGGTTTCGTCGAGGTCGGCGGCAAGCCGATGCGGTTGCTGCTGCAGGCCGTCGGGCCGCGCGTCAACCATTACTATGACCGCGCCTGGACGGCGCAGGATGATCGCCGCTCGCGCCTCGTCGTCATCGGCCTGAAGGGGCTGAACCGCCCGGCGATCGAACGTATACTCGCCGGCTGACGCAAAGCACGGGCCGCGATGCATATCCTCACCACGACCTCCGCCTCGCTCGACGATCTCGCCGAGCCGGTCGATCTGCGGCAGACGCCGGCGGACATAGTGGCCTTGTCCTTCACCGACAGCGATCTCGCCGGACTGGCGGCGGCGTGGAAGGCCGACGCGGATCGCCTGCCTTCGATGCGGCTGGCGGCACTGCGTGACCTGCGCCATCCAATGTCCGTCGACCTCTGGGTCGACAGCGTCGCCCGCCACGCCAAGATCATCCTGGTGCGCATCCTCGGCGGCTACGACTGGTGGCGCTACGGCTGCGACCAGCTCGCCTCGATCGCCCGCGAACGCGGCATAAAACTGGCGCTGCTACCCGGCGAGAGCCACGACGAGGATTTGCGCCTGATCGAAGCCTCGACGCTGCCGCGCGAAGAACTCGACGGCCTGCTCGCCTATTTCCGTGAGGGCGGCCCGGCCAACATGAGCGCGCTGGTGCGGAGATTGGCGCGGTTGGCGGGGCAGGATGGCGAGCTTGCCGAGCCGGTGAGCGTGCCCAAGGCGGGTTACTATGAGCCGAACCACGGCGTCGTCCCCCTCGAGGGGAGGGTCCGGCCGCAGGCCGGGGGTGGGGTCCTCTCCACTGCGCGCCAACGCTCTGAGGCGCGGCGGCATCAAGAAGCGCCACGTCCGGTCGCACCGACCCCACCCGGCCCTGCGGGCCACCCTCCCCTCGAGGGGGAGGGAAAGGTCATCCCCATCCTGTTCTACCGGTCGATGCTGCTGGCCGCCGATGTCGCACCGATCGATTCGCTTTTTGATGCGCTGCGCCAGCGCGGCATGGTTCCCGTGCCGATCTTCGTCTCCAGCCTCAAAGACCCAGCGTCACTCGCCTTTGTCGAGGCCGCGATTGCCCAGTTGAAACCCGCCGCCATCATCACCGCGACCGCCTTTGCATCCGGCGCCGAGCCGGGCGTCGAAACCCTGTTCGACCGCGCCGGCGTGCCCGTCTTCCAGGTCATCGTCGCCACCACGCGCCGCGACGTCTGGGAAAATAACCAGCGCGGCCTGGCGCCCGCCGACCTCGCCATGCACGTCGTGCTGCCCGAACTGGACGGGCGCATCCTCGCCGGCGCCATTTCCTTCAAGGGCGAAAGTGAGACCGATCCTGCGCTTGGCCATCGCGCCTTCGCCAACCGGCCGGAACCGGATCGCGTCGCGCAAGTCACGGAGCGTGTCGCGGCGTTCATCCGGTTGCAGGAGACGCCTCGCGCCGAGCGCAAGCTGGCTATCCTGATCCCGGATTATCCGAGCGCTCCCGGTCGCACCGGCTATGCCGTCGGGCTGGATGTGCCGTCGAGTGTTCTGGCGATGCTGCATGATCTCAAGGGACAGGGCTATGCCGTTGAGGGGATCCCGGAGACGCCGCGTGGGTTGCTGGACTTGCTGGAGCGGGGCGACAGCGGGCTGAGGCTGGAGGATTATCTCGAGTTCTCAAAAGACTTGCCGGCTGAGGCAATGGCTGCCGTCGAGGTGGCGTGGGGAAAAGCGGAAGACGAGACAGGTTTGCGCGAGGCGCCCCCCTCTGTCCTGCCGGACATCTCCCCCACGGGTGGGGAGATTGGCTGTGTCGCTGTTGGCTCACTCCCCGCAACCTTGGAGATTGGAGAAATCTCCCCCCTGGAGGGGGAGATGTCCGGCAGGACAGAGGGGGGCGCCTCGCACAAACCATCAAGCGAAAAGCACTTCCCCTTCCGCGCCGCCACCTTCGGCAACGTCACCGTGGCACTGGCACCCGATCGCGGCCGCTCGGCCGATCGCCGCGCCGACTACCATGACCCGACGCTGCCGCCGCGCCATGCGTTGATCGCCTTTGGTCTGTGGCTGCGCAACTCGCTCGGCGTCCATGCGCTCGTCCATGTCGGCGCGCACGGCACGCTGGAATGGCTGCCGGGCAAGACGGTCGCGCTCTCGGAAAACTGTTTTCCCGAGATCGTCACCGGTCCGCTGCCCGTCATCTATCCCTTCATCGTCTCCAACCCTGGCGAAGCGGCGCAAGCCAAGCGGCGCATCGCCGCCGTCACGCTTGGCCATTTGCCGCCGCCGCTGACCGGCGCCGGGCTGGACGAGGACCAGCACAAGCTTGAGCGGCTGGTGGACGAATATGCCCAGGCCGACGGGCTCGACCGCCGCCGGCGCGACCGCCTGGCCAGGCTGATCGTCGAAACCGCGCAAAAGACCGGACTTGCTTCCGAAGCCGGCGTCGCCAGGACCGACGCGCCTGACGAAGCGCTGCGCCGCATCGACGCCTGGCTCTGCGACCTCAAGGATTTCGCCATCAAGGACGGCTTGCACATCTATGGCCGCGCCCCGGAGGACGAGCCCGACGCCATGCGCCGGCAAAGCGCGGAGGCGGAAAAGACGGCGCTGCTCGCGGCGCTCGACGGCCGCCATGTCAAGGCCGGGCCGGCCGGCGCGCCGGCGCGTGGCCGCTCCGATGTGCTTCCCACTGGCCGCAATCTGTTCACGTCGGATCCGCGCACCATGCCGACGCCGACCGCCTACGATCTGGGCCGAGCGGCGGCGGAAGAAGTGGTGCGCGGCTACATGCAGTCGCATGGCGACTGGCCGCGCTCGCTGGTTATCGATCTTTGGGGCTCGGCTTCGCTGCGCACCGGCGGCGAGGAGATCGCGCAAGGCCTGTCACTGATGGGCTGCCGGCCGAAATGGGATGCCGCGACGGGCCGCATCACCGGCATCGAGGTGCTGCCGCCGGCCGCGCTCGGCCGCCCGCGCGTCGACGTCACCTGGCGCATATCGGGCCTGTTCCGCGACATGTTCCCGACCCAGATCGCGCTGATCGACGCCGCCGCCAACGCGGTTGCCACCCGCGACGAGGAGGAAGCGGAAAACCCGCTGGCGGCCAAGGCACGGGCCGACGGCAAGGTCAGCCCGCGCATCTTCGGCACCTCGCCCGGCACCTACGGGGCCGGCATCGAAGACCTCTTGTCGGGCGGCGACTGGACGGCGCGCGAGGAAATCGGCCGCGCCTATCTCGATGCCACCTCGCATGCCTATGGCGGCGCGGCGGGCGAAGGCGTCTCGGCGCCCGGCGCCTTCGAGGGCCGCATCGCCGAGGCCGATCTGCTCGTCCATACCGGCGACGACCCCGGCCGCGACATCCTGGAAGGCTCCGCCGACGTCGCCTTTATCGGCGGTTTTTCGGCCGCCCTTGCGGCACTCGGCCGGAACGCCGACGTCATCGTGCTCGACACCACGGACCCGCGGAAACCGAAGCCGCGTTCGGTTGGCGAAGCTGTGGCCCGCGTCGTGCGCGGGCGCGCCGTCAATGCCCGCTTCATATCGGGCCAGATGCGGCACGGTCCGCGCGGCGCCTCCGAATTCGCCGAAACCGTCGACCGGCTTGTCGGTTTCGCCGAAACCACGCACGCCATTTCCGGCGCGCTGATCGAGGCCGTGCATGATGCCTATGTCGGCAATCCCTTGGTTCGCGCCTTCCTCCTTCGTGAAAACCCGGCAGCGGCGAAAGTCATCGCCGAACGGTTCCAGTCGGCGCGGCGGCGCGGCCTCTGGCATCCCTTGCGCAATTCGATCGACGACGACCTCTCAGCGTTGATTGCCGAGGCCGAGGGAGTGGCGGCATGAACGCCTTCTCGCGCCGCGGCGCCTGCCCAGCCCTGTCCGCTCCCATGCAGACCGGCGACGGCCTGCTGGTGCGGCTCAATCCCGTCGCTGGAGGATTGTCGCCGAAGCTTTTGATCGGTTTGGCCGAATCCGCCCTGCGGCACGGCAACGGCATCATGGAAGTGACCGCGCGCGGCAGCCTCCAGATACGCGGCCTGACGGCGGAAAGCGCGGCACTGCTGGCGACGGAGATCGATGCGCTGGGCATCGCGGTGCGCACCGGCGTGCCTGTCGAGACCGGGCCACTGGCGGGCATCGACCCGCAGGAGATCGCCGATCCCCGGCCGCTGGCGGAGCGGATCAGGGCGGCGGTTGAAGAGGCTGGGCTGACGCAACGGCTCGGGCCGAAGGTTTCGGTCGTGGTGGACGGCGGCGGACAACTGCCGATGGATGCGGTGACGGCCGATGTGCGGCTTGTCGCAACGCGCGCCGGCAACGACATCGTTTGGAGCATATCGGTTGCCGGCGACAGCCGAAACGCGAAGGTATTGGCAAAGGTCGATGCGGATGCCGCGAGAGACATAGCCGTCGCTGCACTGAGAATGGTTGCCGAAAAAGGCCGCGAAGGCCATGCAAGGGATTTATCGGATCGACAGTTGGCCTCTCTCGCAGGCTGGCATTCTGTCACGCCCCCCTCTGTCCTGCCGGACATCTCCCCCACAAGGGGGAAGATTGCTCATTCACGCCCGCTTTCGCTAAATTCCAGGGCTGTCGAGGGAGAGCCGGCGCCGGAACTGCCAATCTCCCCCCTCGTGGGGGAGATGTCCGGCAGGACAGAGGGGGGCGCCATAGAGCGCGATCGCCCATCAATCGGCCTCTTCGACCTGAACGACGGCCACGCCCTCGGCATCGCCCTGCCCTATGGCAGCATGCCGGCGCAAAAACTGGTCGAACTTGCCACGCAAGCCTCGAGCCTCGGCACAACCGAAATCCGCCTCGCGCCAGGCCGCGCTCTGCTTTTCCTCGGCCAGCCGGCTGCCGCCAACCCCTCCCTCCAGGACACCGCGGCCACCCTCGGCTTTGTCACCGACCCAGCCGACCCGCGCACGCGCATCGCTGCTTGCCCCGGCGCGCCGGCCTGCGCTTCCGGCCGGATCGCAACGCGCGACATCGCCGAGGCCATCGCTGCTGAAAACGCCGACATTCTCGACTTCACGCTGCACATTTCCGGCTGCGCCAAGGGTTGCGCCCACCCCGGCCCGGCGGCCCTCACCATAGTCGGCGGCGAAAACGGAGCCGGACTTGTCGTGAACGCGACGGCAAAGGCCCTTCCTGCCGGCTACAGGCCGGGCTATGACGCCGCGCGCGGCATCAGCCGCGTCGCGGCAGTGATCCGCAGCGCACGACATCACGGCGAAACCGCCGCCGCTTGCCTGACAAGGCTTGGCACGGCCGGCATCGCCGAGGCTTACCGACAGGAATGAGCATGGCCGCCTACGACTATATCCACGACGGCACGGCGATCTACGAACGCTCCTTCGCCATCATTCGTGCCGAGGCCGATCTCACGCGCTTTTCGGAAGCCGAGGCCGATGTCGCGATCCGCATGATCCATGCCTGCGGCCAGGTCGAAGCCGCCAGGCATTTCGTGTTCTCCAGCGATTTCGTCGCCGCCGCGCGCGCCGCCTTGGCGGCGGGCGCGGCGATCTTCTGCGATGCCGAAATGGTCTCGCATGGCGTCACCCGCGCCCGCCTGCCGGCCGGCAACGAGGTGATCTGCACGCTGCGCGACCCGCGCACGCACGAAATCGCCAAGGCGGTCGGCAACACCCGCTCCGCCGCCGCGATCGATTTGTGGGGCGAGCGCATGGCCGGTTCGGTGGTTGCCATCGGCAATGCGCCGACCGCGCTGTTTTATCTGCTGGAAAAACTGCGCGACGGCGCGCCGAAGCCGGCAGCCATAATCGGCATGCCGGTCGGCTTCGTCGGCGCCGCCGAATCCAAGGACGCGCTGGCGCAGAATTCCTACGGCGTACCCTACGCCATCGTGGGTGGCCGGCTTGGCGGCAGCGCCATGACCGCCGCAGCACTCAATTCCCTGGCGAGGCCCGGCCTGTGAACGCGCACCACGAAGCCATTCCACGGGGTCGTCTCGTCGGCGTCGGCACCGGTCCCGGCGACCCGGAATTGCTAACGCTCAAAGCCGTCCGCGCGTTGGCCGAGGCCGATGTCGTGGCGTATTTCGCCAAGCGCGGCAACAACAGCAACGCGCGCGCCATCGTCGAAGCACAGTTCCGCCCGGGCATGGTGGAACTGCCGCTGCTTTATCCCGTGACCACGGAAATCGACAAGGATCACGACGACTACCGCGCGCAGATCACCGGTTTCTACGAGGAATCCGCCGAGGCAGTCGCCAAGCACCTCCAGGCAGGCAAGATGGTTGCGGTGCTGTCCGAGGGCGATCCACTTTTCTACGGCTCCTACATGCATCTGCATGTACGCCTGGCGCATCGTTTCCCGACCGAGGTCATTCCGGGCGTCACCGCCATGTCCGGTTGCTGGTCGGCCACCGGCCTGCCGATCGTCCAGGGCGACGACGTGCTGACGGTTCTGCCGGGCACGATGAGCGAGTTCGAGCTGACGCGCCGGCTTGCCGACACCGATGCCGCCGTGATCATGAAGGTCGGCCGCAACCTGCCCAAGATCCGGCGGGCGCTGGAAGCCACCGGCAAGCTGACGCGCGCTGTCTATGTCGAGCGCGGCACCATGACCGGCAGCGTCTCGATGAAGCTTGCCGACAAGCAGGACGACAAGGCGCCCTACTTCGCCATCGTGCTCGTCGCCGGCTGGTCCGGCCGGCCCGGCATCTCGGGAGCGCAGGCATGAGCGGCCGCGTCACCGTCATCGGGCTTGGGCCGGGAAATGCCGATCAGGTGACGCCCGAGGCCAGCCGCGCCGTGGCGGAAGCGAGATTCTTCTATGGCTACAAGCCCTATCTCGACCGGCTGGAATTGCGCCCGGACCAGACCCGCGTCGCCTCCGACAACCGCGAGGAACTCGCCCGCTCCAAGGATGCACTGGCAAAGGCCGCCGAGGGCCATGATGTCGCGGTGGTTTCCGGCGGCGATCCCGGCGTCTTCGCCATGGCGGCCGCCGTCTGCGAAGCGATCGAGGCCGGTCCGGCCGAATGGCGCGCGGTCGATGTCGCCGTCGTGCCTGGCATCACCGCCATGCTGGCTGTCGCCGCCCGCATCGGCGCGCCGCTCGGCCATGATTTCTGCGCCATCTCGCTGTCCGACAATCTGAAGCCATGGGAGTTGATCGAACTGCGCCTGCTGGCGGCGGCCGGCGCCGGCTTCGTCATCGCGCTCTACAACCCGATCAGCAAGGCACGGCCGTGGCAGCTTGGCCGCGCCTTCGAATGCCTTGCCGCCATCCTGCCCGGCACCACGCCAGTCATCTTCGGCCGCGCCGCCGGCCGCCCGGACGAACGCATCGAGGTCCACCTGTTGGCCGACGTCGAGGCCGAGAAGGCCGACATGGCGACCTGCATCATCATCGGCTCGCCGGAAACCAGGATCATCAAGCGCGGTGAGAAGCCGGCGCTGGTCTACACGCCACGCTCGTCCACGGGTCAGAGAAAATGATCGACCCAAAATCGATCGACGACGGCGGCAAGCGCTTCGACGGTTTCGGCCGAGGGAACATCGGGCAGAAGGGGTCTGCGGATCATGACCACCTCGATGCCGAGCGCCCGCGCCGCGGCGATCTTGCCGTAGGTCGCCTCGCCGCCGCTGTTCTTCGACACGACGGCGTCGATGCGATGCTTTTCGAGCAGCGCACGTTCTTCCACTTCCCGAAACGGCCCTCGGGCCAGCAGATAGGTCGCATCCGGTACCGCCAGCTTCGGCTCGACGGGATCGACGCTGCGAATGAGATAGTGGTGCTGGGGCGCCGCTTCGAAGGCGGCGACCTCTTGCCGGCCGAGCGCCAGCAAGACGCGGCGCGGCGCCGCCCCGAGCGCCTGCGCGGCATCGCCTGCTGTATCGACCTGCGTCCAGCGGTCGCCTTCGACTGGCACCCAGCCGGGCCGCCGCAGGGCAAAAATCGGCACGCCGGCCAGGCGCGCGGCGTGCGCCGCATTGGCGGAAATCCGCGCCGCATAGGGGTGCGTGGCATCGATCAGCAGGTCGATAAGCCCATCTCGCAGATAAGCGGCGAGGCCGTCGGCGCCGCCAAAACCGCCGCTCCGCACCGGCACGCCTTGCGCGACCGGGCTTTCGGTGCGCCCGGCCAGCGACAGCGTGACCGAGGCGCGCGCCGCCAGTTTGCTCGCCAGTTGCCGGGCTTCGGTGGTTCCGCCGAGGATCAGAATGCGGTGGGTCATCATGCCTGCTAAGGGTCCGCGCGGCGCCAAGATCAACCAAAAATGGCTCACCATCATCGGCATCGGCGAGGACGGTTTAGCGGGTCTCGGCGACGAGGCCAAGCAGCGGATCGCCCAGGCGGAGATCCTCTTCGGCGGCAAGCGGCACCTGGCGCTGGTCGCTTCCTTCGCCAAGGGCGAGCCCCGCCCCTGGCCGGTGCCTTTCGATGCCGGGATGGCTGACGTGCTGGCGCTTGCCGGCAGGCGCGTCTGCGTGCTCGCCTCCGGCGATCCGTTCTTTCACGGCGTCGGCGCCACGCTTGCCCGCAAGGTCAAGCCGCGGGAAATGCACGTCATTCCCGCGCCGTCGGCCATATCGCTGGCCGCCGCGCGCCTCGGCTGGGCGCTGCAGGACATCGAAACCGTGTCGCTGCATGGCCGGCCGCTCGACCTGATCCGGCCGTTGCTGCAGCCGAACGCTCGCATCCTGGCGCTGACCTCGGATGCCGAAGCACCGGCGGCGATCGCCCGCCTGCTCGTCGAACTCGATTTCGGCGCCTCGCGGCTGACGGTTCTGGAGGCGCTGGGCGGGCCGGAGGAGAACCTGCGCTCGGTTCGCGCCGATGCCTTCGATCTCAAAAACATCAATCCGCTCAATGTGCTGGCCATCGAAGTTGATTCTGGCCCGGATGCCCGCATCCTGCCGCTCACGGTTGGCCTTGCCGATCATCTGTTCGACCATGACGGCCAGATCACCAAGCGCGAGATCCGCGCCGTCACGCTGTCGGCGCTGGCGCCGAGGCGCGGCGAATTGCTGTGGGATATCGGCGCCGGCTCCGGTTCCATCGGCATCGAATGGATGCTGGCCCATCCTTCGATGCGCGCCATTGCCATCGAAGCCGACCCGATCCGCGCCGCCCGCATCGGCCGCAACGCCGCCGCTTGCGGCGTTCCGGGCCTTTTCGTGGTGGAGGGCAGCGCGCCCAAGGCGCTCACGAAGCTGGATACGCCGGATGCGATCTTCATCGGCGGCGGCGGCAGCGACACAGGCGTGTTGAACGCCGCCGTCAAGGCGCTGCGTTCCGGCGGCCGCCTGATTGCCAATGCGGTGACGCTGGAGATGGAAGCCCTGCTTCTCGCGCGCCATGTCTCGCTTGGCGGCGACCTTATCAGGATAAATATATCCCGCGCGTCGCCGGTCGGCTCGATGCAGGCATGGCGGCCGGCCATGCCGGTCACGCAATGGAGCTGGGTGAAGCCATGATGGTCGCGGGCATAGGCAGCCGAAAGGACGTGAGCGTCGAGGACGTGCTGGCGGCGATAGAAACCGCGCTCGAAGCGCATGGACTGGCAATGACGGCTCTTTCCGCACTGGCCACCGCAACACTCAAGAAGGACGAGGAAGCGATCTCTGCCGCTGGCCGGGCGCTGCGCCTTCCCCTCATCATCGCCGATGACGCAGCACTTCAGGCCGCCTTGCCGGACATGCTCAGCCATTCCGGTCTCTCGCAGGATCTGGCCGGCACGCCATCGGTCTCCGAGGCAGCCGCCCTTGCCGTCGCCGGCAAAGGCGCCAGGCTGCTCGGTCCCCGCACGGTGCTCGGCCCCGTCACTTGCGCCATCGCCATCGGCGGAGACGTGTCATGACCGTGCATTTCATCGGTGCCGGTCCGGGTGCCGCCGATCTCATCACGCTGCGCGGCGCCAGGCTCCTGGCAAGCTGCCCGGTCTGCCTGCATGCCGGTTCGATCGTCGCGCCCGAACTGTTGCAGCACTGCACGCCGGGGACGAAGCTGATCGACACCGCGCCGATGTCGCTCGACGAGATCGAGGCCGCGTATCTCGACGCCCACGGAGCCGGCCATGATGTCGCCCGCCTGCATTCCGGCGATTTGTCAGTATGGAGTGCGGTCGCCGAGCAGATCCGCCGGCTGGAGAAGCATGGCATCCCCTATACGCTGACGCCGGGCGTCCCCTCCTTCGCCGCGGCGGCCGCAGCGCTGCGCCGCGAACTGACCATCCCCGAAGTCGCGCAAAGCCTGGTGCTGACCCGAATCTCCGGCCGCGCCTCAAAAATGCCGCCCGGCGAAACGCTGGCCGGCTTCGGCCGCACCGGTGCCACGCTCGCCATTCACCTGGCCATCCATGCCATCGACCGCGTCGTCGCCGAGCTCAGGCCGCACTATGGCGGCGACTGCCCGGTGGCGATCGTCTTCCGCGCCTCCTGGCCGGACGAGCGCGTGCTGACCGGAACGCTGGAAACGATCGAGGGGCTGCTCGCCGCCGATCCGATGGAACGCACCGCGATCATCTTCGTCGGCCGTTCTCTGGCGGCGGAGGGCTTTGGCGAGAGTTCATTGTACGACGCCCACTACCAGCGGCGTTTTCGCGGACGGGACGGATTGTGAGCGCCAGCACCAAAAACACTGGCAAGAACGCCACGCTCGAACAAGCCTTGTCCCGGCTGAACTTCAAGCCGCGCCGGCTCGATCCAGGCCATGTCTGGCTGGCAGGCGCCGGTCCGGGCGATCCAGGCTGCCTGACGCTGGAAGTGCTGGCGGCCTTGGCCGAGGCGGATGCGCTGGTCTACGACGCGCTGGTCTCGCCCGATGTCGTGGCGGTGGCGTCGGCGGCCGAGCTGTTCTACGCCGGCAAGCGCGGCGGAAAACCGTCGATGAAGCAGGACGACATCACCGCTCTGCTGGTGCGGCTGGCGCGCGAAGACCGCCGCGTCGTCCGGCTGAAGGGCGGCGATCCCTATATTTTCGGCCGTGGCGGCGAAGAAGCCCTGGCGCTGGCGCGCGAAAATATCCCGTTCCGTGTGTTGCCCGGCCTGACATCGGGCCTCAGCGCGCTGGCCGCAACCGGCATCCCGGCCACCATGCGCGGCATCAACAAGGCGGTGATCCTGGCCACCGGCCATGCCGCCGGCACCGATGACGACATCGACTGGGCGGCGGTCGCCCGCACCGGCCAGCCTGTCGTCGTCTACATGGGCATGGCGAATCTACCCCTGATCGCCGCGGCATTGCTCGACGGCGGGCTCGCGCCATCGACGCCGGCGGCGGTGATCGTCGCCGCGACGACGCCGCAGGAACGAACCGTCGTCGCCACGCTGGCGACCATCGCCGAAGAAGCGGCAGCAGCCGGATTGGCCGCGCCGGCGCTGATCGTCGTCGGCGGCATCGTCGCCATGCGCGCGGCACTGGCGGGCGGGGCATGACCGCTCGCGCGATCATCATCGGCGCGCCGCGCTCCGGCTCGGGCAAGACCAGCGTCACCATCGGTATTTTGCGCGCACTCACCCGGCGCGGCCTGAAAGTGCGCGGCGCCAAATCCGGCCCCGATTACATCGATCCCGGCTTCCACACCGCCGCCACCGGTCTGTCCGGCGTCAACCTCGACAGCTGGGCGATGCCGCCGTCGCTGCTCAATGCGCTCGCGGCACAAGCGGCCGACGACGCCGATTTCGTCATCCTCGAAAGCGCCATGGGCCTGTTCGACGGCATTCCGGCCGCGCCGGGACGCAGCGGTTCGGCCGCCGATCTCGCCCGGCTCTACGGCCTGCCGGTGCTGCTGGTGCTGGACGTCTCCGGCCAGTCGACCACGGCGGCGGCCGTCGCCAAGGGTTTTGCCACCTACGATCCGGATGTGCGCATGGCCGGTGTCGTGCTCAACCGGCTGGGCAGCGAGCGCCACCGCCGGCTGTCCGGCGACGCCATCGAGGCGATCGGCCTGCCGGTCGTCGGCGCCATCCTGCGCGATCCCACGCTCAACCTGCCCGAGCGCCACCTCGGCCTCGTCCAGGCGGGCGAATATGATGACCTGATGGCGCATCTCGACCGGCTCGCCGACATGGCCGAAAAATCGCTCGACCTCGATGCCGTGATGGCGCTGGCGACACCCCTCGCCCCGGCGCCCGGCGGCTTCGACGATGCGCTGCGGCCGCCGGGGCAGCGCATCGCGCTGGCCGAGGATGCAGCCTTCACCTTCCTCTACCCGCATGTCGCCGCCTACTGGCGCAGGGCCGGCGCTGAGATCGTCCCGTTCTCGCCACTTGCAGACGAGGCACCGGCGCAGGATTGCGATGTCTGCTGGCTGCCCGGCGGTTATCCAGAGCTCCACGCCGGCCGCCTTGCGGCGGCGGCGACTTTCAAAGCCGGCATGACAAAATTCGCCGCGACGAAGCCCATCCATGGCGAGTGCGGTGGCTTCATGGTGCTGGGCGAAGCGCTGGAGGACGCGTCTGGCGAAACGCACGGGATGCTCGGCCTGCTCGGCCATTCCACCAGCTTCGCCAGGCGCAAGATGAACCTCGGCTATCGCGAAGCGCGGCTGCGCGCCGACTGCCCGCTAGGCTCCGGCGGCGCGTTGATCCGAGGCCACGAATTCCACTATGCGCAGATGCTTGCTGCCGGCAATGACGAGCCCTTGGCCGACCTCGCCGATGGCCAGGGCAATCCGATCGGTGCCTCAGGCTATCGGCGCGGCCATGTCAGCGGCACTTTCTTCCACGCCATTGCTAGGGCTAGCGCATGAAGCTCCCGAAAATCACTTTCTCTCCCAGGCAGTTCCCCAGCGACATCGCACTTTGTCTGGTCTTCTTCACCAGGCTGCCGCTGCCAGTTTTCGACTTTCGCGGCCGCGGCCTCGCCGCCGCCATCTGGGCCGCGCCGGTCGCCGGCCTCGTCGTCGGCCTGATCGGCGCGATCGTCTTTGCCACGGCGGAACGGTTCGGCCTTGCCATGGGTCCGGCGGCGGCACTTGCCCTGGCCGCAACCCTGCTCATCACCGGCTGCCTGCATGAGGATGGATTGTCCGATGTCGCCGACGGCTTTGGCGGCGGCAGTTCGCGCGGCCGCAAACTCGAGATCATGCGCGACAGCCGCATCGGCGCCTATGGCGCGGTGGCGCTCGCCCTGTCGCTGTTGATCCGCTGGAACGTGCTTTCGGAATTCGTCGATCCCACGCAGGCCCTCTTCGCCCTGGTGGCCGCGCACGCCGCCTCGCGTGGCGTGCTGGGCGCCTTCATGCATCTCTTGCCGTCGGCGCGGTCCGAGGGCCTGTCCGCCGACGCCGGTGCAGTCTCGCTCGAAACCGCCTTGGCAGGCGCCGTGCTCGGCGCGATACCGCTCCTCTTGCTCGGGCTCGGCGGCGCTATTTTCGCGCTCATCCTGCTCGGCCTGCTGTTTGCCGCGTTCCGGGCCCTCTGCCTCAACCAGATCGCCGGCCAGACCGGCGACACGATCGGCGCCTTGCAGCAAGTGAGCGAAATCGCCGTGCTGCTCGTCGCTTCCGTAGCTCTTTTCTGATTCCCTTTGGTCTGATTCTCTTTTGGAGCCTTTGCCCCCATGTCCTTCAAATCACTCGATGAACTGCGCGCCGCTTGCGCGAACCTGCCGGCCGGCAGCGACGCCGCCGCAAATGCGGTCGCCCGCCGCCAGGACACGCTGACCAAGCCGCAAGGCAGCCTTGGCCGGCTGGAAGCCACGGCCGTGTGGCTGGCGCGATGGCAGGGCCGCGACATGCCGAAACTCGACCGGGTGAAAGTCTTTGTCTTCGCCGGCAATCACGGCGTCACCGCGCAAGGCGTGTCTGCCTATCCCTCGGAAGTCACCGTGCAGATGGTGGCGAATTTCGCCGGCGGCGGCGCCGCCATCAACCAGCTCGCCCGCATCGCCGGCGCCGAACTGGACGTCATCCCGCTCGATCTCGATCATCCCACGGGCGATTTCACGCAAGGCCCGGCGATGGACGACAAGGCGTTCCTCGCCGCCGTGTCGACCGGCCATGACGCGGTAACGAAGGACCTCGACCTCGTCTGCTTCGGCGAAATGGGCATCGGCAACACCACGCCGGCGGCCGCCATCTCAGCCGCCCTGTTCGGCGGTGGCGCGGAAAAATGGACCGGGCGCGGCACCGGCGTCGACGACGCCGGCTTGAAGCGCAAGGTGGTCGCCATCGAAGCCGGCCTGAAACGTCATGCCGATACTCTTTCCGACCCGTTGAAAGTCGCCGCCAACCTTGGCGGGCGCGAACTCGCCGCCATCTTCGGCGCAACCCTCGCCGCCCGTCATCTCAGCATACCCGTGCTGCTCGACGGCTTCGTCTGCACCGCCGCCGCCGCCCCGCTGGCCAAGCTGCATCCGACCGGCCTCGCCCACACCATAGCAGCGCATGTTTCGGCCGAATCGGGCCATCGCGGCCTCCTCGAAGCGCTCGGCCTGCCGCCGCTGCTCGATCTCGGCATGCGGCTAGGCGAAGGCTCCGGCGCCTGCCTCGCCGTCAACATCGTCCGCTCGGCGCTGGAATGCCATGCCAGGATGGCGAGCTTTGCCGAGGCTGGCGTTTCGGAGAAGTAGCTTCACCCTCCGGTTCGGCAGATTTCTAAGCCGCATTTTCGCCGCAGCTAAATCGCCGTTGGAGCAATTCCAGGGAAAGTGTGAAACGGTTTTCCGTTCGGAATTGCGTAAAAACAAAGAGGTAGAGCGGTTCGGCGTTTCGATGAACCGCTCTACCGTCAAATATCGTTGCTGGTTGAAGAATCGCATTCAGGCACTTGGCCCGAGACGCGTCAAACGCGTCCCGCTTTTAGGGTCTTTCCACCAACTCTTCTAGGAATTTGGTGGGTGCGCACAGGATTGAACTGTGGACCCGCTGATTAAGAGTCAGCTGCTCTACCAACTGAGCTACGCACCCACTCGGCCGGCAAAAACCGGCGTTGGCGGGCATATAGCCGCCGATGCCGGTCCTGTCCAGCCCTGCCGGAATCATTTCCCGACAAATCGACCAAGCCTGGATACAATCAGACGAACAGCCTGCCTTCCGCAACCTTGATCGCGTTGCCGCCGATGCGCGCCGAGGCCAGTTTTCCGCCTTGCACGGTCAGTTCGAGGCGGATGCGCGACGGCCGGCCCATCTCCAGGCCCTGCTCGATCCACAGCCGCGAAATGCCGTCCGTCGGCCCGTCGAAATGCATGATGGCGCCGGCGAAGGCGGCGGCCGCCGAGCCGGTCGCGGGATCCTCATAGGAAGGCGTGCCGGGCACGATCATGCGGACATGGAACGCGCTTTCATGGTTCACCGTCTCGCGGCAATAGACATAGGGACTGGCGAAGGCCCAGTCGCTCTTGCGCGGCGCCAGTTCCGACCACGCCTGGTTGTCCAGCCGGATCCGGCCCGCCGCCTCGAGATTGGCGACCGGGATGGTCACGTAGGGCACGCCCGCCGACCAGAAGGAAACGCGGTGATTCTCGAAGCCGATCTCGTGCGGCGCCAGGCCAAGCGCGGCACCGATCGCTTCCGGATCGGCATCGAGCTTCAACGGCTCCGGCAATTTCGCCAGGTCGAACTCGGCGAAGATGGCGCCGTCATGCCTGCTGACGGCGCAGCGCACCGGACCGATGTTTTCTTCCAGCACGAAGATGCCGGCGTCCTCATCCGCGAGTTCCGCCAGCGCGATCGCCGAACCCACCGTCGGGTGGCCGGCGAACGGCATTTCATAGTCGGGCGTGAAGATGCGGATGCGATTCCGGTGCTTTGGGTTGTCCGGCGGCAACACAAAGACAGATTCGGACAGGTTGAACTCGCGCGCGATGGCTTGCATCGCGGCCGTGTCCAATCCCTTGCTGTCCAACACGACAGCCAGCGGGTTGCCGGCCAGTCGCTCGGTCGTAAACACATCGTAAAGCAAGTAATTCCGGGTTTGCATTCCTGCCTCAATCCCAACATGAGCGAAATTTAATTTGATATTTGAACCATCAGGCCTGATCTGTGCACCGATAGGGACATCTCGCATCATAGGGGTCCAGCGTGGACCAGATTGTCAATCTGCCAAAGACGGAATCGGATTCCGCCATCGAAACGGCGCTCGGGCTTGACCAAAAAGGTCTGCGCAAGACGCGCCGTCGTGGCTGGCTCTATGCGCTGCTGACCCTGATCGTGCTTGCCGCCGGGCTTGGCCTCTATCAGTGGTATGCCGGCACGCCGGCCAGCGTCGATTACACCACCGTGCCGGCCGCCAAGGCCGACCTGACCATCCAGGTATCGGCGACCGGCACGCTGCAGCCGCTCACCCAGGTCGATATTTCCAGCCAGCTCTCCGGCATCATACACTCGGTCTCGGTCGAAGAGAACCAGCAGGTGAAGAAGGGCGACGTGCTGGCGGCACTCGACACCGCCAAGCTCGAAGTCCAGATCGAGCGGGCGCAGGCGTCCGCCAAGGCGGCGGCCGCCAAGGTCGAGGACGCCACCGTCACGCTCGCCGAGAACGAAAGCACGCTGTGCGCGCGGCGGCCCTGACCAAGCGCGGCATGGCGACCGATCAATCGCTCGAGGCGGCGACCGCGACGCGCGACCGCTCCAGGGCGGCGCTCGACAGCGCCCAGGCCAATCTCGCCATCGCCAATGCCGATCTGAAGTCGCAGCAGACCGACCTCGCCAACAGCACCATATATGCGCCGATCGACGGCATCGTGCTGACGCGCTCGGTCGATCCCGGCCAGACGGTCGCCTCCTCGCTCCAGGCGCCGGTGCTGTTCATCATCGCCGCCGATTTGAGGAACATGGAACTGGTGGCGGCGGTCGACGAGGCCGATATCGGCGCGGTCAAGACCGGCCAGCATGCCCGCTTCACCGTCGACGCCTTCCCGGAGCGGCCGTTCGATGCCGAGATCCGCGACATCTCCTATGCCTCGGTCACGACAGACGGCGTCGTCACCTACAATGCGCGGCTCGAGGTCGACAACAATGAGCTTTTGCTGCGGCCCGGCATGACTGCGACGGTTTCGGTCGTCACGAGGCAGGCCAAGGATGTGCTCACCGTGCCCGCCGGCGCCTTCCGCTATCGTCCGGCGCAGCAGGCGGCACGTGGCTGGAGCCTGAGCGACCTGTTCACCGGCCGCATGGGCCGGCCTGGCGGCAATCGCCAGCGCCAGGCAGCGACGCCGCCCACGGACGGCTCGCGCACGCTCTACGTGCTGGAGAATGGGCGGCCGCATCCGGTCAACGTCAAGATCGGCTCGACCGACGGCGAACTGACCGAGATCATTTCCGGCCTGGATGAAGGCGCGCAGGTCATCACCGCGTCGCAGCAGCGGAGTTGAGGCCGTGGCCGCGGGCGCGCCCCTCATCACCTTCGACAAGGTCTGGAAAAGCTACGGCCAGGGCGAAGCCAAGGTGCACGCGCTGGCCGGCGTCGACCTTGCAATAAAGCGTGGCGAATTCGTCGCCATCATGGGCCCGTCCGGGTCCGGCAAGTCGACGGCGATGAACATCATCGGCTGCCTCGACACGCCGACGGCCGGAACCTATTCCTTCATGGGCGTCGACGCCGGCCGGCTCGACCGCAACCGCCGCGCCATGCTGCGCAACCTCTATGTCGGCTTCGTCTTCCAGGGCTACAATCTGCTCGCCCGCACCACGGCGGCGGAAAATGTCGAACTGCCGCTGATCTATCGCGGCGTGGCTAGCCGCGAGCGCCGCGAGCTTGCCATGCAGGCACTGGCTGAAGTCGGCCTTGTCGGCCGCGAACACCACACGCCGGCCGAGCTTTCCGGCGGCCAGCAGCAGCGCGTGGCGATCGCGCGCGCCATCGTCACCCGGCCGACGCTGCTCGTCGCCGACGAACCGACCGGCAATCTCGACACCGCCCGCACGCATGAGATCATGGACCTGCTGACGCGGCTGAACAGGGAACTTGGCTTGACCATCGCCATGGTTACGCACGAGGCCGACGTCGCCGAATATGCCGAACGCACCATCCGCTTCCTCGACGGCCACGTCGCCTCGGACACCATGAGTCTGGAACCGGCATGATCTGGGAAACCGTCCGCCTCTCGCTCCGCTCGATTCGCCGCAACGTGCTGCGCTCGTTCCTGACATTGCTCGGCATCGTCATCGGCGTTGCCGCCGTCATTGCCATGCTCACCATCGGCTCCGGCACCACGCAAAAGGTCAAGGCCGACATCTCCAAGCTCGGCAGCAATCTGCTGGTCGTCCGTTCCGGCCGCCCCGCCGGTCCTGGCGGTCCCGGAGGGCTCGACCAGGTGGTGCGCCCGCTGGCCGAAAAGGACCTTGCGGCGCTGGTCGCGCATTTGACCGGCGCGCGCGCCATTTCGCCGGCCTCGCAAAAGCAGGTTCGCGTCATCTTCGGCACCGAGAGCCTGACCTCTGGCGTTACCGGCACCGACAGCGCCTATCTCGATGCACGCGACTGGAAGCTGGTGTCGGGCCGCCCGTTCAGCGATTCCGAAACCCGCTCGGGCACCGGCGTGTGCCTGATCGGCGAGACGGTGCGCCAGCAGTTCTTCGGCGCCGGCGATCCCGAAGGCGAGATCATCCGCGTCAACCGCACCTCCTGCAAGATCATCGGCTTGCTCGAGCCCAAGGGCTATACCGGCTTCGGCCAGGACCAGGACAATGTCGTGTTGATGCCGCTGCATGCCTATCAACGCCGCATCGCCGGCAACCGCGACATCGACAACATCTACATCGCCGCCGACGACAGCACGCCGACCAGCGAGTTGCAGCCGCGCGTCGAGGACATCTTGCGCGATGCGCGCCGTATCACACCCGACCGCGAGAGCGATTTCGCCATCCGCGACATGACCCAGATCGCCGACGCCATGGCCAGCGCCACCACCACCATGACCGGCATGCTCGGCGCGGTCGCCGGCGTCAGCCTGCTGGTCGGCGGCATTGGCATCATGAACATCATGCTGGTCTCGGTCACCGAACGCACCCGCGAGATCGGCATCAGGCTCGCCATCGGCGCGCATGAGAAGCACATCCTCATCCAGTTCCTGGTCGAGGCGACGGTACTGTCGCTGCTCGGCGGCATCATCGGCATCCTGATCGGCCTGGCGCTGGCCGGCCTCGCCGCGGTGACGCTGATCATCCCCTTCGCGCCAAGCCCGGCGGTCATCCTGCTCGCCGTCGGTTTTTCCGCGCTGATCGGCATGGTGTTCGGCTTCTTCCCGGCCCTGCGCGGCGCCAGGCTGGATCCGATCGACGCGCTAAGGCACGAATAGACAACTCCACGGCAATCAGCGGCTATCCACAACCTTGGGATGTTTGCCGCGGCCCTGAATGTTGTCGCCGTTCGATCCACCATGCTACGCCGAAGGCATTTCTGGTCGAGGAATGGCGATGAGCAAGAAGGCGCGACTGGTCCTGGTGATGGTGGTCATCGAGGCAGCCCTGGCCGGCATCTGGTGGTATCTCGCCCGTTACGGCATGGCCAATCCGGACCGCGTCACACCGGATTTCCAGGTGGTCGTCGGCCAGACGATGGGCATGGCGATGGGCGGATTGCTGGGTATCGGCGGGGTATTGTTCGTTGTCGCTGCCCGCAATGACCGCCGCAAGGCGCTCTAGCCAAGGCAGGGCATCATAGCCCCTCGCAAAACCACCATCGCGATCGTCACCGTGCCGATAGTGTCATTAGCGCTGGATCGGAGCGTGGGGTCAACGGCCAACCGAGAAACACCTCTATGGCGGCACCCAGGATTTCCGTGCGCGGGAACCGAACCATGCTACGGCCGTTCTGGAAAAGAGTGGATCGGCTACTACGGACTTGGGCGGTTCAGGCCTATGACCCCGCCGCAGACACGGGGGATAGTTGCCCGCATGCGCCCTTGCATCACGGTTTCGCGGCTGCCTTTATCGGCATCCTGCACATCCCGGGTGTGGGGCAGTAGGACGGCATGCCGGACACGAAAACCGCCATGCACGAAATGCTGGAAACCCAGCCGTTCGGGCTGCAGGCCGCGTGTTTGGAGTGGCCGACTCCAGCAAGATGTTGACCCTCGCTCTGTAGCGGAACCCCGAGTGGCGGTTGGCGATTGGGCCGGAACGGCGAGCGGTAGCGCGAAGTTGCCGTGAGTGGAGCGCCGTTTTTGGCGCGAGAGCCGTTGAGTTCGCGAAAGAGGAGACGATTCACAGCATTCGCCCAATGGTGAGATCGCATTTCTGAAGGAGAAGCAATGAAGGGGTTTATTACCGCGCTGGCGTTGAGCGCCGCGAGCCTCAGCTTTTCGATGCAAGCAACGCCTGCTGCGTCACAGCAAACACAAACGCTAGCCGAGCGGTCTGGTCTTCCCGCAGGCTTCGATGCGCAGTTCGCCCACCGCTACGGCGAGGCCAATGGCGTCCGCCTCCATTATGTGATCGGCGGGCCAGCTGATGGGCCGATGGTGGTGTTGCTCCACGGTTGGCCGCAAACGTGGTACACGTGGCGCAACGTAATGCCGGCTTTGGCAAAGGCTGGCTACAATGTTGTCGCGATCGACTATCGGGGCGCCGGCGATTCGGAAAAGCCGCAAGACGGCTACGACAAGGCAACTATGGCCGCCGATATTCATGCCCTGGTTACCCAAATCGGCGCGCGCAAAATCAATTTGGTCGGCCGCGACATTGGCGTAATGGTCGCCTACGCCTACGCCCGCCAATGGCCGGGCGAGGTGGGCAAGCTCGTCATGCTTGACGTGCCGATTCCTGCGACCAGAGCTTGGAATGAAGCCAAGCATAAGCCTGATCCCGAGCTCTGGCATTTCGGTTTATTTCAGCAGCGCGACATCGCCGAGATGCTCGTGACCGGCCACGAATATCCGTTCATCCGTGACTTCATCTCGTCGCGCAGTTACAGGCCCATCGCCGATCAAGACGTCGCTGTGTATGCCAAGGCTTACGCCGCGCCGGGCGGTCTGCGTGCTGGGTTTGAACTCTATCGGGCCTTCCCCGAGGACGAACGCAGATTCGCGGAGTTCGAGAAAACCAAGCTGCAGGTCCCGATTCTCGCGCTGGCCGGCGACAAGAGCAACGGCGCGACCGAGCTGTCCATGGCGCGAGAAATCGGATCGGACGTGCGAGGCGGAGTCGCCCCAAATACCGGCCATTGGCTGCCCGATGAGAACCCGGATTTTCTGACGGGACAGCTTCTTGACTTCTTCGGCCGCCAGGCTCGTCAGCTCAACTGACGTGAGTGAGACCGATGCACTTCCGGGGTATTCAGCACGTCAGCATTCCGGTGAAGGACTTCACGCGCGCCCGCCACTTCTATTGCGATGTGCTCGGACTCGAACCGCATCCTGAGAAATCAAACTGGCTCGGTATCGGACAGGCTTGCCCAGTTCATCTGATAGAGCAGACGATCGCGCCTGCCGAGCTGCCACACGAGCCTGCGCGCCATTTCGCGCTTCAGGTTTCGAGACTCGAAGATGTCGTCGCGCTGCTACTCCGGAACGGTTTTAAGCCGTTCCAGTCCGACGTCCAGCAAAGGAAGCACTGCCCGGTCAGGTCGATCGAACAGCCGCTCGACTTTGGTATCGGCACCATCTTTGTCGAGGATCCAGACGACAACATCGTCGAATTTATCGAGATGGGACGTGGAATATTCGCCGAATACGATCCGAGCTGAGCTAAATGGGGCACGCTGCCCGCGCGATGGGCAGCTCTGGCACGCGACCACAAGGTGACGGCGCGCCAGCCGCAGTCAATCGCGATCGCTATTTGGTGTCGGCACAAGGCTTGGTGTGGATCATTCGAACCTCACTGGCTCGCCCGGTGTTTTGTCGCGGAGCTGCTGCAAGGCATCGACATCCTCTTGCGACAATCCGGCTTCGGCCGATGGCGGCGAGCAGCGAGCCGAGTTTGACCCGATTGGATGGCCGCACGGCCGTTTCCAGGATTTCACGCATTTCAGCTTCGGTGCTGCGGCCGTGGTGCGCTGCCCGCACCTTCAAGGCGCGGAGCGTTTCCTCTGGCAAATTGCGGATAGTGACAGCACTCATCGATATCATCCAAAGCTACAGTGATGTCATTGATAGCAATATAGCAAATTTGCTATCACAGCCACTCAGGCCATCATATGCCAGCCATTGGCGATCCGCACGGAAGGGTACTAAAATTCTAGTCCCCGTTCGCAAAATGCCACTCGATCAGCGGCTTCATGTGCGGCATCAGCCCGTGCGGCAGGTCGGCGGCATGGCGGATGATGACCGGGCCCACGATCTCCGGTTCGGCTTCGGTCGCTACGAAGGCCGAGATGCGCTGCGCGATCTCTTCGGCGGGCTCGGCAACCCGGTAGCGGCGGAAGATCACCGTGCCGCTTGCCGTCGACAGGGCATGGTAGTGCAGGCCGCGTACGGCGTCTGAAATGTCGAGGCCCGTTTCTTCCCGCACCTCGCGGATCATGTTGAAATCGACATCGACGAGGCCGTCGCGAAAATCGGCCGGCTCGAACGAGCCGGCGGCGAAATAGACACGGCCGGCAGTGACGGTGTGGGCTGCCATGCGAATCGCCACCAGCGCATTGTCGCCGGCCACAAGCATGGCGTGGGCATAGGCGTGCTCCGCGCCGGAATTCTCGCGCCGCTTACGCCAAAGCATGAAGGTGGAGTAGTTGACCGCGTGGCACCGGCCGACGAGCCGATTGTCGCGCCAGGCAAGTCGCGAGAGCAGCACCACCGGGCCGTCGAACAGCGCGGGGTTGGCCGCGATCTCGAGCTGCCAGTTCGCGGCGATCGCCTCGGCATTATCCAGCGCGAAAGGATGCGGGCCGGGGTCGAGCCGGACGTCGACGGCATCGACTGGCAGGATGACATTGCGCGGCAGGTCGAAACTCATGCCTGTCAGGCCATGTCCAGCGTGATCGCCACCGGGCAATGATCCGACGCCTTGGGCCGGTCCCAGCCGGCGCGCGGAAAGCGCTCGACCTGCTGCCCGGCCGGGAAGATGGTGCGCCAGGGCTGGCCCTTGCGGATGATGTCGGGAACGGCCGTAGCGTTTTTCGCCGCCAATCCCCTGGACAGCAGGATGTAGTCGAGCTGGCACAGATGCCGCTCTTCGGGCCCGCGCGTGTGGTAAAAGGTCCAGCGGTTCATTTCCGGCCGCCGCTCGACGACGTTTTCGCAGAAGCCGCCCGATGTCAGCACGTTGATGCAGGACCGGTCTTCGTTCGCAACCTCGAAGCGATAGCCGTCGAACTCGTCGCCGGCGATCTTCACCCGCTGCCGGTAGTCGTTCATGTCGCCGCAGATCGCCCAGCGCTTGTCGGCGGCATGATCCCCGCCGAAACGGTCCTCGATGATGCGGCGCACGGCTTGCGCCTCGGCGATGCGGATCGGCATCGTCGCCTCGCGCCCGTCGAGCCCGTTGCGAGGCGAACCCATCGACTTGAAATGCACGAGATAGAGCGTCAGCGGCACGCCGCCGACGGTCAGGTCGATCTCCAGGCAGTCGCGCCGGAAGATGCGCTCATTGGCCTGGTTGCCGAGGGCCGCCAGTTCCGGCGTGTGCAGCCCGAACTGCTCGTAGGTGACATAGGCATGGCCGGTCATGCGCACGAATTCGATCGGCTGTCCCTGGGCGGTTTCGTTGCGCATCATGACGGCGACGTCGATGCCGCGTGAATCATTGCCCGCGGTGGTGTATTTCTGCCGGTAGCCCTGCCCCACCATTTTGAACAGATAGCCGTATTCGAAGGCCTTCAGCGCCTCGATGTTGTCGACCTCCTGCATGCAGATGATGTCGGCGCGGGTCGCCGCGATCGCCAGCGCCGTCAACTGGCGCGTATCGTCGGACTGCGCGATGGCCCGGGCCTGTTCCAGCATCTTGTATTCGGCTTCGCTCTGGATATCGAACAGCGCCAGCGTTCGATCCTCGTTGAGCTGGTTGCGGTATCCGGAAAAATCGAACCTGTTCATCAGGTTCTCGACGTTGAAGGTGGCAAGGCGCAGCGACATGTCCTGACCTTTGCCCGCAAGTGCGGGAGAAAACAAGATCGCAGGATCACAAGCTGCGAGCGTTTGGTCCTGACGGCGTTCGCGCCATCGGAACCTTTCCGTTCATCCGCCGTTCAGACACAAAGATCCACTCTGGCCCATTCCTAGGGTAGGGCGTGGGGCCGGTATCTCTTGGGAGAGTGCAATGAATTCGCTCTTTTCTTCCTCCGTCAAATCCGGACTCATAGCTTTGGGCATCTTCTCCGGCATTACGGCGCCATCCGCCGCCGGGCCGATCCTGCAGCCCGATCTGTCGCTCCCGACCAGCACCGCAGCGCCGGCGGTCACGCCGGTGCGCGAGGACTGGGCCGGCGGCAACGACCGGAGTTTCAGCAACGACTGGAGATGGCGCCGGTCGGGCAACTGGCACCGCGGCAATTGGGATCGCGGTGACTGGAATCGTGGGAATTGGCATCACCGCAGCTGGGATCGTGGCGACTGGAACGGTGGAGACAATTGGCGTTGGCGCCGCCATCATTATCGCGGCCGCTATTACGATGACGCTGCGGGCGCCGCGATCCTCGGCCTCGGCCTGGGGCTCGGCCTCGGCAGCATGTACAACAACTACAATTACTATGAAGCGCCGCCCCGTCGCTACTACCGGCACTACCGTGCCGGCCGGCTTTCGAGCGCCCATGTCCAATGGTGCTACAACCGTTACCGGTCCTATCGCGCCTACGACAACACGTTCCAGCCCTACAACGGTCCGCGCCAGCAGTGCTGGTCGCCCTATAGCTGAGCCGGACCGGCCAGAACTCAGAAAAAACGGCGCCACGTGGCGCCGTTTTGATTTTGCCGTTTGAAGTAGGTCCTTGAAGCTGTGAGCCTCGCTCAGTTCTTGGCCTTGTCGACCAGCTTGTTCTTGGAAATCCACGGCATCATGGCGCGCAGCTTGGCGCCGACTTCCTCGATCTGGTGGCTGTCATTGTTGCGGCGGATGCCCTTGAAGCGCGACATGCCGGCGCGGTATTCCTGCATCCATTCCGAGGTGAATTTTCCGGTCTGGATGTCCTTCAGCACGCGCTTCATCTCGGCCTTGGTCTCGGCGGTGATGATGCGCGGGCCCGAGACATATTCGCCCCATTCGGCGGTGTTCGAGATCGAATAGTTCATGTTGGCGATGCCGCCTTCATAGATCAGGTCGACGATCAGCTTGACCTCGTGCAGGCACTCGAAATAAGCCATCTCAGGCGCATAACCGGCTTCCACCAGCGTCTCGAAGCCGGCGCGGATCAGCTCGACCAGACCGCCGCACAGCACGACCTGCTCGCCGAACAGGTCGGTCTCGCATTCCTCGCGGAAATTGGTCTCGATGATGCCCGACCGGCCACCGCCGACGCCGCAGGCGTAGGAGAGCGCGAGATCCAGCGCGTTGCCCGAGGCGTCCTGGTTGACGGCGACCAGGCACGGCACGCCGCCGCCCTTCTGGTATTCGCCGCGCACCGTATGGCCGGGGCCCTTCGGCGCGATCATGACGACGTCGACAGTCGACTTCGGCTCGATCAGGCCGAAATGCACGTTGAGGCCGTGCGCGAAGGCGATCGCGGCGCCGTCGCGAATGTTCGGCGCAATCTCGTTCTTATAGATGTCGGCCTGCAATTCGTCGGGCGTCGCCATCATCATCAGGTCGGCCCACTTGGCGGCATCCGCCACGCTCATCACCTTGAGGCCGTCGGCCTCGACCTTCTGGGCGGTCGCCGAGCCGGCCTTGAGGCCGATGGCGATCTCCTTGGCGCCCGAATCCTTGAGGTTGAGCGCATGCGCCCTGCCCTGGCTGCCATAGCCGATGATGGCGACCTTCTTGCCCTTGATCAGATTGAGATCGGCATCACGATCGTAATAGACACGCATTTCGTCTTCCTTCCCGTTTATGATCAGAGCACGATGCCGAAAAGTGTGAAGCGGTTTTCGGACGACATCATGCTCTATCTCTTTGATTTAGAGCCGGATTCAGATTTCAGGTCCACTTGACCTGAAATCATCCGGCTCTAAGGGCCTTGCGGTCCGGTTGTTGCTCCGAAAAGAGCGAGAAACTGCTGCGTCGCCCGGGCGGCATCGCCGCCGATCGCCGCATCAGTCAATTCCAGCCGGTCGCCGAGCAGCAGACGGATCTGCACGTCGCGGGCGACCAGCCCGAAAAAGGTGCGGAACGCCGTCTCGGCGTCCGAAAAGTCGAGCAGCCCGGCCCGCCTGCCAGCTTCCAGCACCGGCTTCAACCGCTTGGCCAGCGCGAAGCGGCCGTTTTCGAGCACCACGGCGCCGAGGTTATCCTTGCCGGAACCGGCATGGCCGACCGCCACGCGGTTGAGCGCGATCGAGGTGTCGCTCGAAATCACCTGGAGCCAGTCGGAGGCGAACCGTTCAAGGCTTGCCTTCAACGAGGCAAGATCGAGCCCCTTGCCGTAGACCGACGTCACCCGCACCTTCGAGGCCTGCCACTGCACCGTCGCCGTCAGCAGCCCGTCGCGGCCACCAAACCATTTGTAGAGCGTTTCCTTGGAACAGCTCGCCCGCCGCGCCACCGCGGTCATGGTCAGCTGATCGCCCTCCTCGACCAGCAGGCGCAGTGCTGCATCCAGAACGGCCTTCTGCCGCTCCGTCAGCGCTTCGCTGTTGTCGATTTCGGCGTTTGCCTGCAACACGCTGTTTTCCCGGTCGATGACGGCTGACTGGCTAGCCCAGAGCCGTACCGTACGTTACGGTTCGGCATATTGCGCAATCCGGGGACCAGCGCAAGAGCCCGTGCCGGAAAATCTGCATGCATCGGCATGAAGCCCGTAGTCTCAGTCGTCGACTCGCGGATGACGCAGCCGGTCGAGCAGCGACGAGATCACGCTCAACTCCGCGAACGAAAGCCTGGCCCCGACCAGTTCGGCGATCGAGCGCCCATAGACGGCCCACATCCGGCGGCGCGTCTCACGCCCCTTAGCTGTTATGCGAATGGTTTGCCCGCGCCCGTCATCGGCTACCGGCAGCTTCTCGACCAGGCCGTCGGCCTCGAGCCGGGCCAGCAGCCGCGAGATGTTGTACTGCGCGAACAGAGTGCGCTCGATCAATTGAAACGGCCGCAGCCCGCCCTCGCCCGCCTCGGCGATTTCATGCAGCACATCGTACCAGGCGAGCGGCGGCAGGCCAGCTTCCTTCAGCGCGTCTTCGGCCTGTTCGACGAACTCCCGCGAAACCCGCATCAGGCGGGCCCAGGCCTGGATCGCTTCGGGTGAAGGGGCTGCCTTGTTCATCATGCCGACGAGCATAGGCAATAGATGCAGTTGCATCAAGCTTGACGATAAATGCAATTGCATCTACATATATGCAGCTGCATCAATCTCTTAGGCAATCCGATGAAACACGAAATATGCAAACTCGCCGACATTCCCCAGACGGGCAGCCTGATCGCACCGTTTTTCGGCCGTGAGGTCCATGTCTGGCGCAGCGGCGAGCGAATCCGCGCCGCCGCCAATGTCTGCCTGCATTTCGGCGGGCCGCTCGACTGCAAGGACGGCAGGCTGGTCTGCCAGTGGCACGGCGCCTCCTTCGACATGTCATCAGGCGATCGCCTCGATGGGCCGGCGCCAAAGGGCTCTCGCCTGATGTTCCTGTCGACGCGCGTCGAGAACGACGCCTTGAACTATGTCTGGGGAGAGTGAGATGGCCGGCAAACTCGTTCTCGTCAGCCATCATCTGTGCCCCTACGTCCAGCGCGCGGCGATTTCGCTGGCCGAGAAGGGCGTGCCGTTCGAACGCGTCGACATCGACCTCGCCAACAAGCCGGACTGGTTCAAGGCGATCTCGCCGCTCGGCAAGGTGCCGCTGCTGCGCGTCCAACGAAATGGCGAGGAAACGGTGATCTTCGAATCCGCCGTCATCCTCGAATTCCTCGAAGAGACCGAGACCAATCCTCTCCATCCTGCCGACCCTTATGCCCGCGCCCGGCATCGTGCCTGGATCGAGTACGGCTCGGCCACCCTCAACGCCATCGGCCGGTTTTATTCAGCCTCGACCGAAGCCGGCTTCCTTGCCGAATCCGGCGCGCTGTCGGAAATGTTCGATCGTCTTGAGACCGAATTGGCGTGCGAAACTGGCCGGACTGGACCGTGGTTCGCAGGCGAGCGCTTCTCGCTCGTCGACGCAGTCTACGGCCCGATCTTCCGTTACTTCGATACCTTCGACCGGATTGGCGATTTCGGCATCCTGGACGGTAAGCCGCTCGTCCGGGCATGGCGCCAGGCATTGAGTGAACGCCCCTCGATCAAGCACGCGGTGGCGCAGGACTATCCACAGCGCCTGCATGCCTTCCTGCGGGCGAAGGGATCGTATCTTTCGACGGTCATTGGCCAATACGAGCTGGCCAACGCGCCTCGGTCAGCCCGATCCGTCTGAATGGATCGATCACCGTGCCTGCCACCATCGAGGCCAGGAACTGCGGCGCCGGCGGGATTTTTGCCACCGTAGCCACCAGCCTGTCGCGGATGAAGGGCAGCGCCACGGAATCCGACTGGTAGAACGGCGTGAACGCCAGCGACAGCGCCTGGAAGACACCCACATGCCAGCGCCGCGCCTTTGCGTAGGTTTCAAGCGCCGCTTCCACGCTCTTCGTGCGGGCCAGGGCGTGGCTGAGTGCCGCCGCATCCAGCAGCGCCATGTTCGCCTCCTGCCCGAGCTGCGGACTGGTCGAATGCGCCGCGTCGCCGATGATCGCCAGCCGCCTTCCAACCGGAAGCTTCATCGTGTGATGGCCATAGCGCGCCAGCGAAAGCTGGTCGAAACTGTCGATCTGGCTGGTGAACGCCTCGCTCTGCGGCCATAGCCGGACCAGCCTCTCCTTCCAGGCGTCGAGGCCCTGGGCGCGCACTGCGTCGGCATCTGCTGGCTTGAGGCTCCAGAAGAAGGCCGCCATCTTTTCGGCACCTGGCTCCGGCCGGCCGATCGGCAGCACGCCGATCATCACGCTGGCCTTGTCGTAGCGCTGTGAGAGCGCGTGCTCGTCGAAGCCTTCGCCGCGCCAGCCAAGCGACGCCCAGAACGCGCCATAGGCGAGTGGGCGGGGCGCGGCTGGATTGCCGGCGCATTGCCGCAGTTTCGAGCGCGAGCCGCTGGCGTCGACGACGAGATCGAATGGCCCCGCCCTTCGGCCATTGCCACGGATCAACGTGGCCCGCTCGCCCCCCTCCACGGTGTCGATTTCGACGCCGGTCTCGATGGGGATCGCCTCGCGCTGCGCGGCGCGAAAGAGCACGCCGAACAGGGCCGCCCGGTGCACCGCCAGGCCGAAACGGCCGTCGCGCTGGGCGTCATAGCGGACATCGAGAACGGTGCGGCCGGTCGAGGCGTCGGCGCCATGCAATCGGTCGATGCGGCTGCCCAGCGCCAGCACGTCGTCGAGCAGGCCAAGATCGGCCAGCACCGTCAACCCGGTCGGCTGCAGGATCAGGCCGGAGCCGACCGGCCTCGGCTCCTCGAAGCGCTCGAACACGGTCACCCGATGCCCGGCGCGCTTGAGATAGAGCGCCATGGCAAGCCCCGCCGGGCCGGCGCCCGCAATTGCGATATCGTAGGAAATGCGGATGCCCCCAAGCCGAACTGGCCGGGACAATCCTTCAGCCGCCCGGTGAAATCAAGCCACGCCTCCCGGCCTTGTCAGGCTCAAGCCTGGGCGGCATCGAAACCGGCGCGCGCCTCGCGCACCGCGTCATGATTGAGCTCGGCCCACAAGATCAGCTGGTGCAAGGCACCGAACATCGAATGTCCGAGATCGGTCAGGCTGTATTCGACGCTCGGCGGCTTGGTCGGGAACACTTCGCGATGCACATAACCGTCGCGCTGCAAATCATAGAGCGTTTGCGTCAGCATGCGTTGTGAGATGTCCGGCACCAGCCTGCGCAATTCTCCGAAGCGGTAAGGCCTTTCGGCCAGCGCCATCATCAGCAGCGAACTCCATTTGCCGCTCACCCCCTGGATGACGTCGCGGACCGGGCAATTGGAAAAATTGCCGCCGCCTGAAATGGCCTTGTAGACCTCCATCTTCGTTCTGAGATTGACGATCTTGCTGTCCACGGCTGGTTCCCTGGCTGTGCCTACCTCCCGAAAAACTGCCTTCTTTACGGCCATGGGTCAAATCCTATTTTAGTGCTGGTCTCTTTTTGAGACCGGCACTCGAACCGCGCTTCCGGCGCAATGTTGGGATTCTCCATGACCGCAACCCTTCTCGTCACCGGCGCTTCCGGCCAGCTCGGCCGCGGCGTCATTCATCATTTGCTGGACTCACTCGAGGTTCCGCCTCAACGAATCATCGCCACCACCCGCAATCCGGAAAACCTTGCCGAGCTGGCGGCGCGCGGCGTTACCATCAGGGCCGCCGACTTCGACGACACCGCATCGCTGGAGGCTGCATTCAAGGGCGCCGACAGGGTGCTGATCATCTCGACTGGAGAGATTGACCTGCTTCACGGCAAGCGCCTGAGGCAGCATGAGAACGCGGTCGCCGCCGCGAAGAAGGCCGGCGTCGGCCATCTTCTCTATACCTCGATGCCCAACCCCGAACCGGTTTCACCGGTGCTGTTCGCCAACGATCATTACGGCACCGAGCAGGCGATCGAGGCGAGCGGCATCCCCTATACGATCTTCCGCAACGGCTGGTATCAGGAGAACCTGTTCATGGCGCTGCCCCATGCGATCGCCTCGGGACAGTGGTACACGTCCGCCGGCGACGGCCGCGTTGCCCATGGCGCGCGCGACGACATGGCCGCCGCGATCGCCGCCGGCCTCGCTTCCGGCTCGACCGACAGCAAAACCTACACGCTGACTGGCCCGCAAGCGTATACGACGGCCGAGATCGCGGCCCTCGTCAGCGAAGTCACGGGCAAGCCGCTCGATGTCGTGCAAGTTCCGGACGAAGCCCTGACCGAAGGGGTGAAGGCGGCTGGCATCCCCGAGGACTTCGCCCGCATCATCGTTTCCTTCGACGCCAACACGCGTTCCGGCCGGATCGGCATGGTTACCGACGCGGTCGAGACGCTTTCCGGCCGAAAGTCAAAAACCCTGAAGCAGTTCCTGGAGGCCAACAAGGCCGCCCTGGCCGGTTGAGGCGACTTTCCGGTGTGACAGAGCGCCACCGGCGAAACTGCCAATC
The DNA here is from genome assembly GCF_040320945.1 of Mesorhizobium sp. M0587. NCBI lineage: Bacteria > Pseudomonadati > Pseudomonadota > Alphaproteobacteria > Hyphomicrobiales > Phyllobacteriaceae > Mesorhizobium > Mesorhizobium sp. M0587. The sequence goes on along the minus strand of NZ_JAMYQP010000011.1, from coordinate 31,439 downwards.
TCCCCCTTGTGGGGAGATGTCCGGCAGGACAGAGGGGGGCGCGAAGGAACGCGGCCGAACAGCCTTTGTTCCGCCCGCTGTTAAATGGCCACCTGCGTACCGATCTCTACCACACGGCCGGTCGGGATCTGGAAATATTCGGTCGCATCCGCCGCCGTGCGCGCCAGGCCGATGAACAACCGGTCCTGCCACACCGGCATGCCGGAATTGGGCGAGGCCTTGAGCGAGCGCCGCGACAGGAAGAAGGACGTCGTCATGATGTCGAACTTCCAGCCCTGCTTGCGGCAGATCGCCAGCGCGCGCGGAATGTTGGGCTGCTCCATATAGCCGAAGGTCAGCGTCACCCGCATGAACAGCTCGTTGACCGTCTCCATCTTGACGCGGTCGCTGTCGGGCACCACCGGCTGCGGCGCGGTCACCACCGAAAGGATTACGTTCTGCTCGTGCAGCACCTTGTAGTGCTTCAGGCTGTGCATCAGCGCGGTCGGCGCGCTGAGCGGATCGCTGGTCAGGAACACGGCGGTTCCGGACACCAGCTGCGGCTTCTTCTTCAGCAAATTGCCGGCGAGGAAATCGAGCGGGATCTCATTGCGGCGGGTCTTGTCGAACAGATAGCGGCTGCCGCGCACCCAGGTCCACATGGCCAGCACGATGGTGACGGCCACCGCCAGCGAGGCCCAGCCGCCCTCGAACACCTTGACGATGTTGGAGGCAAAGAAGCCGATATCGATGAACAGGAACAGCGCCGTCAGCGCGATTGCCGGCCAGAGATTCCATTTCCAGATGCGCGTCATGATGACGAAGAGCAGGGTCGTCGTTACCAACATGTTGCCGGTCACCGAGATGCCATAGGCCGAGGCCAGCCTGCTGGACTCGCCGAAGCCGACCACCAGCAGCATCACCACCAACGCCAGCAACAGGTTGACGCGCGGCATGTAGATCTGGCCGGACTGTTTTTCCGACGTATGCAGGATTTCGAGCCGCGGCAGCATGTTGAGCTGCACCGCCTGCCTTGTCAGCGAGAAGGCACCCGATATCACCGCCTGGCTGGCGATGACCGTCGCAGCAGTCGCCAGCACGACCATGGGAATCAGAGCCCAGCCCCCGTTCATCTCGAAGAACGGATGGCCGACGACCCCGCCATTGGCCAGCACGAAGGCGCCCTGCCCGGCATAATTGAGCAGCAGGCAAGGGAACACGATCGCCAGCCAGGCGAGCACGATCGGCTTGCGGCCGAAATGGCCGAGATCGGCATAGAGTGCTTCTGCGCCGGTGACGGCGAGGAAGACCGCGCCGACCGTAACGAAAGCCACGTCAGGCGAATTGATCAGAAAGGCGGCGATGTAGTGCGGGCTGATCGCCCACAAGATTTCCGGGTCGGCGATGATGTGGTTGAGGCCGGAAAGACCAATGGCGAGGAACCACACCGCGGTCACCGGGCCGAATACCAAGCCGACGCCACCCGTACCGAACCGCTGCACCGCGAACAATATGGCAAGAATAACCAATGTCAGCGGTACCACATAAGGCTGGAAGGTGGGCGTGACGACATTCATGCCCTCGACCGCCGACAGCACCGAAATGGCCGGCGTGATGACGGCGTCGCCGAAAAACAGCGAGGCACCGACGATGCCGATGGCGAGAATGATCGCCGACCGCTTTGCGAAGCTGCCGCGCGCCAGCGCCATCAGCGACAGCACGCCACCCTCGCCGCGGTTATCCGCGCGCAGCACGAACATGATATATTTTACAGTAACCGTGATCGTCAGCGACCAGATGATCAGCGACAGCACGCCGAGGATGTCGCCACGATCGGCGACATTGCCGCCAGACGAGGCGTGCAATGCCTCGCGGAAGGCGTAGATCGGGCTGGTGCCGATATCACCATAGACGACGCCGAGCGCCCCCAGCATCAGCACCTTGGTGCTGTGCTGCTCGATTTCAGGGTGGCTCGATTGATCTACGGTTTCTGCCTCACTACCAGCATTGGTAAGGGCCATGAACGACACTCCGATAAGCGCGCGGTGCTCTACGCTTGCTGCGATGCAATATCAAGTACCGTCACGTTATGGCTGCCATGCTTGCCAAGCTTGGCTGCCACCATCACCATCCGCAGGCCCTGAGAAACCGACCCACCGTGCCCGCCATGCCATACTCCAACGCGTCGGCTGTCAACCCGTGTCCGATCGACACTTCGGCCAATGCCGGAATGCGCTTTGCCAGCGCGGGCAGATTGCCCACCGTCAGATCGTGCCCGGCATTGACCCCAAGGCCGGCGGCCAGTGCCGCGTCTGCGGTTTTTCCCAGTCTTTCCAGCTCCTTGGCCGCCTTGGCGGAATCGGAATGATAACTGCCATAGGGGCCGGTGTAGAGCTCTACGCGGTCGGCGCCGATGTCGCGCGCGGCGGCAATTCCGGCGGGATCCGCGTCGGAAAACAGCGACACCCTGAAACCACCCTTCTTCAGCCGCCTGACGACCGGTGTCAGAAACGCGGCGTCGGCGACAAAGTTCCAGCCGTGGTCTGAGGTTGCTTGCGCAGGATCGTCGGGCACCAGCGTCACCTGTTCCGGCTGGTTTTTTTCCACAAGCGCCAGGAACGCCTCGGTCGGGTAACCCTCGATGTTGAACTCCGCCTGCGGGAACTCATCATCGATCAGCGCCCTGATCTCGGGCAGATCGGAATGGCGCGTGTGGCGCTCGTCCGGGCGCGGATGGACCGTCAGCCCATGGGCTCCAGCCGCCAGGGCAAGCCGTCCAATCCCGGTCACGCTCGGCCACGGCAGGTCGCGCCGGTTGCGCAGCATGGCGATGGCGTTGAGATTGACGGAAAGCTTTGCGGGCATGGCCTGGTGTCCGTGAAATCAGGGATTCGAGCCGCGCCACGCCATTGGTTGGGACGCGGCGCGCGTGAGACCGGGCATCTATAGCGTCTTTGACGGGAACAGATAGGGGGTTTCCGGTGTTCCAGAAGGGCAGAGGTGTTCCGCGAGAGGAGGCATCCACCGTGAATTTCCTCCAATCCGTGCCGGCGATCCGCCGCATCGACACTGATCGCGACGATCTTTTCGCCATCGAAGTGGTTGGTCATGTCTCGGCGGCCGATGCGGAGAACCTGTTCGGCCTGCTCGAGGCGGCCTATGCGCTCCATCCGCGAATCGATATGGCCGTGCGCCTTGTCGACCATGACGGCGTCGACTGGGCCGACATCCGAGACGAGACCCTGAGACAAGGTGTGGTCCATGCGCTGAAACATATAGGCCGCTGCGCGGCGATCGGTTCTCCGGACTGGACGGTGGAGGCACGGCAGACCCTGTCCCCTTCATCGCCTGTCGAATTCAGGCATTTCACCATCGAAGATGAAGCCGCCGCCTGGAAATGGCTCGGCGCCCGACCGGCCGAAGCGCGATGACGGCCAGGCCTTGGTGCCAAGATTAGCGCCCCTGCCTGCCCTTATCTGACAATCGTCAGCCGCTCGGCGGCACGGGTGATCGCGGTGTAAAGCCAGCGCTGGCGGGTTTCCTTGAAGGCCCAGCTTTCATCGAACAGAACGATCTCGTTCCACTGCGAGCCCTGCGCCTTGTGCACGGTCAGTGCGTAGCCATAGTCGAAATCGTCGAAGCGTTTCTTCTGCTGCCAGGGGATGTCGGCGTCCGGATCCTCGAAGGCGGCCTTGAGCAGCTTGATCTTGGCGACGCCGCGGTCCGGATCGTCCTCCTCGGGCGACACCAGAAGATTGATGCCGGGCTTGACCGTCTCGCGCGACGAGGTCATCACCTTCCACAGCGAGCCGTTGAGCAGACCCTTGGCCGGATCGTTGCGCAGGCAGACCAGCTTGTCGCCGGCTTGCGGATAGTCGGCGTTGAACCCTTTGAGCTCGCGCAGGCGCTGATTGTAGCGGCGGCGCGTGCGGTTGGTGCCGACCAGCACCTGGTCGGCCTTCAAAACCAGTTCCTGGGTGACGTCTTCCTTGCCGATCACCTGCGCCGTGCCATAGTCGCCGCGCATGAATTCGCGTCCCTCGCGCACATCGAGCGCCAGCCGCAGGATCGGATTGTCGCGCGCCTGGCGGTGGATTTCGGTCAGCAGGAAGTCCGGCTCGTGGTCGGTGAAGAAGCCGCCGCCCGAGATCGGCGGCAACTGGCCGGGGTCGCCCAGAACCAGGATCGGTGTGCCGAAACTCATCAGGTCGCGGCCGAGTTGCTCGTCGACCATCGAGCACTCGTCGATGACGACCAGTTTCGCACGCGATATCGGGCTCTGCCGGTTGAGCGAAAAGGTCGGCGACATCGAAGTCTTGCCGGTCACCTCGTCCGATACTGATTCCTCGCCCTTCGGCCGGTAGATCAGTGAATGGATGGTGCGGGCATTGACCGCGCCCTTGGAGCGCAGCACCTGTGCCGCTTTGCCGGTGAAGGCGGCGAACTGCACCTGGCCGTCGACATGTTCGGCGAAATAGCGCGCCAGCGTCGTCTTGCCCGTGCCGGCATAACCGAACAGCCGGAACAACTGCGGCTTGCCGGTCTTGAGCCAGCGGGCGACCGCTTGCAGCGCCTCGTCCTGTTGGGGAGAGAATTCCATCAGCGCGAGAAACCGGATTCGCAAGAGAAAGACAAGATAGGTGCCACCATCGACCAGTCGGAGGTGCCTCGCTGCCGCCGGCAGGTCAGGCTATCAGATAGGCAATGCCGAGCCGATGAGGAACAAAACGAGTGATCTGACGGGACGAAAAACCCGACAGGCGTCAAGCTGAAATGACACCGGCCCGCCGGATGAAAGAGTGAGCTGTCATAGGTCACGTCGCTATTTCCCCTACGCCTGGATAATACCTCTTGCTTAATTGCATGATCGCTAATGTGCGTGCTTCAATGCCTCTCTTCATGGAGGTAAGGGCATGGCAGCATACCTTATTGCCGATGTAGACATAACCGACGCCGCCGTTTTCGAGGAATACCGCCGGGATGTGCCCGCGACCGAAGCGCGCTACGGGGGAAGGTACATCGCTCGAGGTGGAGCCACCAAGGTGTTGGAGGGCGATTGGGAACCTCATCGCCTGGTCATTGTCGAGTTCCCAGACATGGCTTCCCTCTTGGCATGGTACGACTCTCCGGAATACGGACGGCTCAAAGCTATCCGCGAACGCTGCGCCAAGACGAGGATCATTGCTTTGGAAGGCATGATGCCCTCCGGCTAGATGGCCGGATTGCCAAAAATGAGATCAAGTCATCTGGTCATGGCCCTGACCGGTCGGCCCGGGATCGTTCTCCAGCAGGATCGGCTTGCCATGCGGCGTGGCATGCGCCGCCCGCTCCCAGGCCGCCGCCATGGCATCGACGTCAGGTCTGGCGGCCAGCCCCTTGGAGGCAAGCAGGCCTTCCAGCGCCGCCAGCCAGTGCTCGTAATAGTCATGGCCGTCGGAAGCGGCGCCCGGCTTCGTCACCTGCGCCGAGAGCGCCTGTGCCCACTCGCTCCAGGAAAACAGGCCCTTGTCGTGCAGCGCCACGGTCATGGCGAAGGCTTCGGCCTGCCAGGGCTCGGCGAAGACAGGCGCATCGACACCCGCCGGCAATTCGGCGGCGCCGTTCACCTCATGCGGGCGCAAGATAGCTCTCCCAGGCGTCGATCGACACGGTCAGCGTCGGGTCGGCGCCCTCGCCCCAGATCTCCGCCCCGTCGAACACCACGGTGTAGACCCATTGCGGATTCTCGCCTTGTCCATGCGCGTTGCTGTCGGGAAAGACGAAGCCGTCGCGCACCGCCTCGATCTTTCCATGCTTGCCGCGCGCATAGCGTGGCAGCCTGGTGTGGCCGGTCGGGTTGAAGTTCTTGGTCCTTACGCAATCGCCGGCCTTGAATCGCGCCGGCGTCGAAATGGGCCTGTCGCAAGGCCCGCCTTTGGCCAGCACCGCCGGCACGTTTTCCGCCGTCAGCACCCGCTTTGGCGTTGCCGCTGGATCGATCGCCTCGCCTGCCCTGAGATCGCGCTCGCTGACGAAGTCATGCCGCGTGAGCAGCACCTCCAGCGCCTTGATCCAGATTTCGTAATAGCTGGAGCCATAATAGTCGGCCGGATGCAGCGATTCCCGCGCATGCCGGCTTTCATCGATGTTCCATGCTCCCATGGCGCCGGCGCAGAGCGTCACGCCAAGCGCGCGTCGTTCCCATGCGGCATGGAAATACGGCTCGTCCTTTTCGGGCGCCACCGGGCCGAAGCCCATCTGCCCGCCGAGATCCTGCGGCCCGTTCATGCCGGTTCCCCTATTCCGGTACTTTGGCCAGCGCCGTGCCGATCATCGCATCGCGGCTCACCAGTTCGGCCAGCCGCTCCTCGCTCCAGCCTTCGGTGCCGTCCGGCCGCATCGGCACGACGAGATAGCGCAGTTCCGCGGTCGAATCCCATACGCGTATTTTCGTGCCGGCCGGCAGCGTCAGCCCGAACTCTTCCAGTACCCCACGCGGATCGATCACCGCGCGCGACCGATAGGGCGGCGCCTTGTACCAGACCGGCGGCAGGCCGAGCACGGACCATGGATAGCAGGAGCACAGCGTACAGACGACGAGATTGTGGGTGTCCCTGGTGTTGAAAACCGCCTGCATGTGCTCGCCTTGACGACCCGCGTAGCCGAGCGAGCCGAGCGCCGACGTCGCATCGCTTTTCAGCCAGTCGGCGAATACCGGGTCGGCCCACGCTTTCGCCACCACCCTGGCGCCGTTGCGCGGACCGATCTTGGTTTCGTAGGTGTCGACGATGACGTCGATCGCGGCCGGGTCGATCAAACCCTTCTGGGTGAGGATGGTCTCCAGCGCGCGCACGCGTGCGGCAAACGGATCGAGCTCGTTGTCGTGGTCATGATCGTGGGACATGACTGCAAACTACGGTTCCAACCCGCCGGCCGCAAGCATCACGGCTTGGGCCAGTTGGCCGTCGCCCGCCGCTTACTCGGCGGCCGCTTTTTGCGGTTCACCCGGCATGTCGTCGCCGGCATCGAACAGCGAGGGCTGGTCCCCGGCTTCGACCAGGTGCAGCTCGCCCTTTCGTTTCGGCAACAGCCCGAGCAGCCAGCCGGAGAAATGCTCCATGTAGACATAGATCACCGGCGTGACGAACAGGGTCAGTGCCTGCGAGGCGACGAGGCCGCCGACCACGGCCACGCCCAGAGGTTGGCGCAATTCGGCGCTGGCGCCGGTGCCGAGCGCGATCGGGATCGTCCCCATCAGCGCCGCCAGCGTCGTCATCATGATCGGGCGGAAACGCATGATGCAGGCCTTGTGGATGGACTCGATCGGCGACATGCCCTCTCGTCGCAATTCGAGCGCGACGTCGATCATCATGATGCCGTTCTTCTTGACGATGCCGATCAGCATCAGGATGCCGATGACGGCGATTACCGACAGGTCCATTCCCGCCAGCCGCAAGGCCACCAGCGCGCCGAGCACCGCCGAAGGCAGGCCGGTCAGGATGGTGAGCGGATGGATGAAGCTCTCATAGAGGATGCCGAGCACGATATAGATGGTCAGGATCGCGCCACCGATCAGCAGGCCCTGGTTGGCCAGCGAATCCTGGAATGTCTTGGCGGTGCCGGCGAAGGTGGTCGAGATCGCCGTCGGCATGCCGATCTTGTCCTTCAGCGCGTTGATCTCCGTCACGCTGTCGCCCAGCGCGACACCTTGCGGCAAATTGTACGAGATGGTCACCGCCGGCAGCTGTCCGAGCTGGTTGATGGTCAGCGCGCCGGCGGTCCGATCGACATGGGCAAAGGCGCCGAGCGGTACCAGGCTGCCGCTGGCGGTCCGCACCTGGATGGCCAGCATCCGTTCCGGCGACCAGGCGACCTTGGGATCGAGCTCCATGACAACCTGGTAGCTGTCGGCGGAGCCGAAGATCGTCGAAACCTGCTCGGTGCCAAACCCGCCATAGAGGCTGGAGCGCAACGTATCGGTATCGATGCCGAGCGTCGCCGCCTTGTCGCGGTCGACGACCAGCGTCGCCTGCAAGGCATTGTTCTGCAGGTCGCTGGTGACGTCGGTGAAGAACGCGTGGTCGGTCGCCATTTCGTCGTTAAGCTTCTGCGCCCAGATATCGGTCTGCCCGGTGTCCAGCCCCTGCACCACCAGCTGGTAGGCGCTGGCCGACGACCGGGCGCCGAGGCGCAGGTTCTGCACCGGCTGCATGTAGGTCTCGATCCCCGCGACGCCGGCCAGTTGCCGCCTCAGATCCGAAAGCACCTTCTCGATGTCGGGCCGCTGGTCCTTGCCCTTCAGCTGGACGAAGAGCTGCCCCTGGTTGAGCGCGTTGTTGCCGCTGCCCGCCGACCACGCCACATGGTCCACATAGGGCGAATGGGAGAAGACATTGGCCACCTGCCCTTGCAGCTTCGCCATGGCGTCGAACGAGATGTCCTGGCGGGCGATCGTCGTCACCGAGATCTGGCCGATATCCTCCTGCGGGAAGAAGCCCTTCGGCGAGACCTGGATCAGCCAGACCGACGCTGCCGCGGTCCCGACGAAGACGAGGAACACCAGGAATGTGTGCCGCAGGCAGAAGCTCAAGATCCAGTCATAGCCGCGCGTGAAGAGATCGTGCTTGCGGCTTTCGCCGTGAGCCTCGCGGTCCGCCTTCGACACCGACAGCAGCCGCGAGCACAGCATCGGCGTCAGTGTCAGCGAGACGAACATCGACGCCAGGATGGCGACCGTCACCACGACAGCGAACTCGTTGAAGATGCGTCCGATCACGCCGCCCATCAAAAGCACCGGGATGAACACCGCCACCAGCGAGATCGAGATCGAGATGATGGTGAAGCCGATTTCGCGCGCGCCCTTGAGCGACGCATCGAAGGCCGGCAGCCCCTCTTCTTCCATGTGACGGAAGATGTTTTCGAGCATGACGATGGCGTCGTCGACGACCAGGCCGACCGCCAGCGTCAATCCCATCAGGGAGATGTTGTCGATGGAAAAGCCGAACAGGAACATGGCGCCGAGCGTGGCGATCAGCGAGATCGGCACGGCCACGGCCGGGATGATCGTTGCCGTGACACGGCGCAGGAACACGAAGATCACCATCACCACCAGCGCAATGGTCAACAGCAGCGTGAACTGCACGTCGTCGACGGCGGCGCGGATCGAGGTCGAGCGGTCGTTGAGCAGCTTGATGCTGGCGGCGGCGGGCATCTGGTCCTGGAAGGACGGCAGCATCGCCTTGACCTTGTCGACGACGTCGACCGTGTTGGCGTCGGGTTGGCGCTGCACCGCCATGATGATCGCGCGGGTACCATCGTACCAGCTTGCGGTCGTGGTCGTTTGCACCGAATTGATGACGCGCGTGACCTCGCCAAGCCGCACCGGATGGCCGTTCTTGGTGGCGATGATGAGATTGGAAAATCCGGCGGCGTCGGTTAGCTGCGTGTTGGCGGTGATGGTCAGCTGCTGGCGGCTGTTCTGCAGCACGCCGAGCGGCGTATTGCTGTTGGCGGACGCGATCGCCGCCTGCAGCTGGTCGATAGAGATGCCGCGCGCGGCCAGCGCCGTCGGGTCGATCTGGATGCGCACGGCGTATTTCTGCTGGCCGAAGATCGATACTTGCGCGACGCCGTCGATCGTCGACAGCGACGGCGAGATCACGTTCTCGGCAAAGGCGTCGAGATCGGTCAGCGGAACCGTGTCGCTGACCAGCGACATCAACAGGATCGGCGCGTCGGCGGGATTGACCTTGCGGTAGCTTGGCGGGCTCGTCATCTCCGGCGGCAGCGATCTCTGCGTTCGCGCGATGGCGGCCTGCACATCCGCCGCGGCCGCGTCGATATCGCGGTTGAGCACGAACTGGATGGCGATCGACGTCGAGCCGAGCGAGTTGGTGGTCGAGATCGAATCGATGCCGGCGATGGTGGCGAACTGCTTGATCAGCGGCGTCGCCACCGAGGTCGCCATGGTTTCGGGCGAAGCGCCGGCCAGTTGCGCCGACACGTTGACCACAGGAAATTCGGCGCTCGGCAGCGCCGCCACCGGCAGGAACTTGTATGCGAACAGCCCGCCCAGCACGAGGGCGAACGACATCAGAAGGGTGGCGACGGGCCTGCGGATGCAGAACTCGGAGATCATCGGCTCGCCTCGCCGGCCCTGTCGGCTTGCGCGACCTTGGGCGAGGCCTGTTCGCCGGAGCCGGCCGCCGCCTTGCCTTCATGCACCGCGGCGCCGTTCTTCAGCCGTGTCTGGCCTTCGACGACGACCTTTTCGCCGCTTTTCAGACCGTCGCTGATGGCGCTGTTTTCACCCTCGGTGACCGCCACCTGCACCGGCCGCATCTCGACCGTATTGTCCGGCTTGACCACGTAGACGAACGGCCCCTTCTGGCTGGGCTGCACCGCGACCGTGGGAACCGAAGTCATCTGCGGCATGATGCCGGCGTCGAGCACCACATTCACATACTGGCCCGGCCACAGCGAAAGATCGGCGTTCGGTATGCTGGCTCTGGTGGCGATGGTGCCGGAAGCGGTGTCGACGCTGGAATCGACGAAATCGAGCGTGCCCTTGCCGATCGGCGTCGGGTCGCCATCCTTGGTCAGCGTCACCGCCCCTTGCTGCGGATTTGCAAGCGCCTTGTGCAGCAGCGCAAGATTGCTTTCCGGCAGGTTGAAGTTCACCTGCAGCGGATCCACCTGGGTGATGGTGACCAGCGGCGTCGACGTGCTGCTGCCGTTGCTGGTGGTGACGAGATCGCCGACCGCGACGCTGACGGCGCCCAGCCTGCCGGCAATCGGCGCCTTGATGGTGGCGTAGCTCAGCTGGACCGTGTCGGCATCGATCGTCGCCCTGTCGGCATCGGCCGTTGCCGCGGCCGCCTTCTGCGCGGCGACCGCCTGATCGTAGGTCTGCTGCGTGCCGGCCTGCTTGGCCACGAGATCCTTGGCGCGCTGAAGATCCGCCGCCGCACTTGCCAGCAAGGCCTGGTCCTTGGCCAGCGTCGCCTGGTCCTTGGCAAGTTGTGCCTTCAGCGCGCGGTCGTCGAGCGAGAACAGGATATCCCCGGCCTTCACCATCTGCCCGTCCTTGACGTCGATCGACATGATCTGGCTGGAGACCCGCGCGTTGATGTTGACCACCGCCGGTGAGGAAACGAAGCCGATGGCATAGCGCCGGATCGGGAAGTCGGCCGTCGTCGCGGTAGCGGAGACGATCGAGGCCGAGCGGGCGCCATTGCCGCCGCCCGCCTGCTTGCCCGCCGCCGGCGTGCCCGACGCCGGTTTATCCGACGCCGCGACCTGTCTTGCGCCGATGATCTGCTGAACCTTGTTCAGGGCGTCGGGTGACAGATAGAGCCAGGCCGCGCCCAGGCAGGCGACCCCAAGCAATGAAAGAATGACTTTTCCACGCATCGTCAAGGATCCTCTCCATCGACACGCCGTAGCCAGGTGGTCGCATTCTAGCTCGTTCCGGGGCGCCCGGCCGCGATTTCGCCGAATAGATAGAACACGCCTTGGGCGGAAAAGGGCCAAAACACGGCATTACGAAGATTTAATGTGCACTGCACAATGGATGGGCAACACCTGCCGACAAGACACGTTGCGGCGTCGTGAAAGGCGATCCCGCGCTTGGCCAAGCCCTCAACCAGACCAGCTTAGACGCGTCGTGCCCTGAGTGAGGGGCGACAAAACCGTCTACATCGAAGCGAGCAGCAACCACGGTTGCATACATCGCTTTTGTGGCGAGTTAGCCGGCGAGGCGCGCCTCGGCATCATTATCCTTTGGTGCGGCCTCAGCCGTCAATCTGATCCCGAGCGCCTTCATGACGCCGAGCAGGGTTGAAAGCTTGGGATCGCCCTTGTCGCTCAAGGCCTTGTATAGCGCCTCACGTGTGACGCCAGCGTCTTTGGCAATGGACGTCATGCCCCGAGCCCTAGCCACGTTGCCGAGCGCATGGGTGATAATGGCAGCGTCGCCGTCTTCGAAGGCCGCTTCGATATAGGCGACGATTGCCTCCTCGCTGTCGAGGAATTCGGAAGCATCCCATTTGGTGGTTTCGATGGTCATTTGACCTCCTTCGCCATGCCGATGGCTTTCTTGATGTCGGTCTTTTGCGATGATTTGTCCCCACCGCAGAGCAGAATGATGATTGTGTTGCCCACCTTGACGAAATAGACGCGATAGCCTGGACCATAGTCGACCCGCAATTCGCCGATGCCCTCGAAAAACTTGGCATCGCCAAGATTGCCAAGCTCGACACGATCGATCCGAACCTGAATGCGAGCCTTGGCGCGGATATCCTTGAGGGACTTGAACCAACCGACGAATTCAGCGGTTTTGCGCACTTCGATCATGGTTGATTTGTAATCCACAGTTCACATTTAGTCAAAATACAATGTGAACCGGAGTTTACAGAATGCTCACGCTTTTCGCGTGCCAGCGCTTCGAGGCCCTTAGCTTTACCGCAGCATCGGCCACAGCGTCGCCGCCAGCAGCACGCCCATGCCGACGTTGAACCATTTCAGCCGAACCGGGTCCGACAGGAAGCCGCGCAGCGCGGTGCCGAACCCCGCCCAGATCGAGACGCTCGGCAGGTTGACGACGGTGAAGGCGACCGAGATCAACACCACCGACAGGAAAGGATGCTCCGGATTGGCGTAGACGGCCATGGCGGTGATCGCCATCACCCAAGCCTTCGGATTGACCCACTGGAACGCCGCCGCGTCGATGAAACGCATCGGCTTGCCCCTCGCCTCACCCTTGCCGCTCAGCGAACGCGACATGGCGATCTTCCAGGCAAGATACATGAGATAGACCCCGCCGGCGATTTTCAGAGCGGTGTGCAGCGCCGGAAAGGCCGTCAGCACCGCCCCCAGGCCAAGCCCGACCGCCACCAGCAACACCAGGAAACCCATGCTGATACCCAGCATGTGCGGAACCGTCCTGGCGATGCCGAAATTCACCCCCGATGCCAGAAGCATGAGATTGTTCGGTCCCGGCGTGATCGAGGTCACCAAGGCGTAGACGAGCAAGGCGAGGAATGCGTCGAGCGACATGATATCCTCCCAGATAAGGCAGCGTCCTTGTCTCTTTTTAGGCGGCCGCACAAAGGCCAGCGGCCGGTCTGTGGCCGGGCCAGACTTTGCGCTTGTGGAGATTGGATCGGCTTCGCCGGCCCTACATCGCCTGTGGGCCGCGGTTCAACGCCGCCACGCCGGTGCGGCAGATTTCGACCAGGCCGAGCGGCTTCATGATGGCGATGAACTGGTCGATCTTGGAGCCCTTGCCGGTGATCTCGAAGATGAAATGCTCGGTGTTGGCGTCGATGACGCTGGCACGGAACGCGTCGGCCAAGCGCAGCGCCTCGACACGGGCCTCGCCGGTGCCGGCAACCTTGACCAGCGCCAGTTCCCGCTCCAGCGGCCGCTCCTGGCCGGATTCATGCGAGCGCACGGTCAGGTCGACCACGCGGTGGACCGGCACGATGCGCTCGAGTTGATGCTTGATCTGCTCCAGCACGTGCGGCGTGCCGCGCGTCACGATGGTGATGCGCGACAGGTGCTTTTCATGCTCGGTCTCGGAGACCGTCAGGCTCTCGATGTTGTAGCCGCGCCCGGAAAACAGGCCGATTACCCGGGCAAGCACGCCCGGCTCGTTGTCGACCAGCACGGAGAGCGTGTGGTTCTCCGGCTTTTCCGTTTCCTTGGCGATGAAGTAGGCCGACCCGGTCGGTTGTAGCTGTGCGTTCATGACATGAATCTCGATTTCAAACTCTTGATCTAAATCTCTGTTTACGCACGGCTTCTCGCGACAGCCCTGCCTTGGCCTTCAGCTACACCAGTTCCCTGCCCTTGGCGTCGATGGCGTTGGCCACCGCTTCATCCGTCGCCTCATCCGGCAGCAGCATCTCGTTGTGCGCCTTGCCCGACGGGATCATCGGGAAGCAGTTGGCGAGCGTCGCCACGCGGCAGTCGAACAGCACCGGCTTCCTGACCGAGATCATCTCCTTGATGGCGTCGTCCAGCTCGTCCGGCTTCTCGCAGCGTATGCCGTGGCCACCATAGGCCTCGGCCAGCTTGACGAAGTCCGGCATCGCCTCGGTGTAGGAATGCGACAGCCGGTTGCCGTGCAGCAGCTGCTGCCACTGCCGCACCATGCCCATATATTGGTTGTTCAAGATGAAGATCTTGATCGGCGCATCGTGCTGCACGGCCGCGCTCATCTCCTGCATGGTCATCTGCACCGAAGCGTCGCCTGCGATGTCGACGACCAGCGCGTCGGGATGCGCGATCTGCACGCCGAGCGCCGCCGGCAGGCCATAGCCCATCGTGCCCAGCCCGCCCGACGTCATCCAGCGGTTCGGCTTCTCGAAATGATAATGCTGCGCCGCCCACATCTGGTGCTGGCCGACCTCGGTGGTAATGTAGGTGTCCATGTTCTTGGTCAGTTCGTAGAGCCGCTGGATGGCATATTGCGGCATGATCACGTCGTGGTTCATCTTGAAGGCGAGCGAGTCGCGCGCACGCCATTTGGCGATCTGCTCCCACCAGGGGTGGAGCGCCTTCTTGTCGGCCTTGGCGGTCGCCCGCCACAGCCGCACCATATCCTCCAGCACCCGGCCGACATCACCAATGACAGGAACGTCGGTATGGACGTTCTTGTTGATCGACGATGGATCGATGTCGATGTGGATCTTCTTCGAATTCGGCGAAAACGCGGTCAGCCGGCCGGTGATGCGGTCATCGAAGCGTGCGCCGATGCAGATCATCACGTCGCAGTCATGCATGGCCATGTTGGCTTCATAGGTGCCGTGCATGCCGAGCATGCCGAGCCAGTTCTTGCCCGATGCCGGATAGGCGCCGAGCCCCATCAGCGTCGAGGTGATCGGGAAACCGGTGAGGTCGACCAGTTCGCGCAAGAGATGGCTGGCTTCCGGACCGGAATTGATGACGCCGCCGCCAGAGTAGATGACCGGCTTCCTTGCGCTGGCCATCAACTCGACCGCCGCCTTGATCTTCTCCAGGTCGCCCTGGACCTTGGGCTGATAGCTGGTGCGCGGCGCGATCTGCGGCGGGACATAGAAGCCGCGCGCGAACTGCACGTCCTTCGGGATATCGACCACCACGGGACCGGGACGGCCCGTCGTGGCGACATGGAAGGCTTCGTGGATGGTCGCGGCAAGCTCGTTGACGTCCTTCACCAGCCAATTGTGCTTGGTGCAGGGACGCGTGATGCCGACCGTGTCGCATTCCTGGAACGCATCGGAGCCGATCAGCGAAGTCGGCACCTGCCCCGTCAGGCAGACGAGCGGGATCGAATCCATCAGCGCGTCCTGCAATGGCGTCACCGCGTTGGTGGCGCCGGGGCCGGAGGTCACCAGCATGACGCCGGCCTTGCCGGTCGACCGCGCATAGCCTTCGGCCGCGTGGCCGGCGCCCTGCTCGTGCCGCACCAGGATGTGCTCGACCTCGTCCTGCTGGAATATCTCGTCATAGATCGGGAGTACCGCGCCGCCCGGATAGCCGAAGACGTGCTTGACGCCATTGTCCTTCAGCGCCTGCACCACCATTTCGGCGCCCGTCATTTCGCGCCGCTCGCTCTGTCCATTGCTCATCGGTCTGGTCCCGTACTGTCCGCCATCTGGCGATTGCTGGTCGTTTAGTCGTGTTTCGGGCAATAAAAAAGGCCCCCGAGGGAGCCTGTGTGTTGCGCATGGGAGGTTTTCGCCCGGCGGTTACACCGCCTTGCCCACGCGCTTTCCTACGAGAATGAGTGCCGTTTTCATGGTGGCGGACACTAAGGGCGGGCAAGGCAGCCTGTCAACGGCAAAAATCGTGCCGGCACGCACAGCATGCCGGCGCACCCCTGGGGGATCAGCCCGGCGCCTTGCAGCGGGAAACGCGCGGATCGCATCTGGTTGCCTTCTTCGCTTGCTGTCCCGGCGTCTTGGAGTCGGGACGCACGCTCCCGACGCTCTCCGTCAGCCATTGAAGCCGGCTTGGTGACCTCACAGGTAAGCCATTGAACGCAGGTGAGACTATGGTGGGGCGTGACGAAGGCTGCCATCTCTGCCGATACTTGATCGTCCGGCCTGCAAGTCGGGAGGAGCCACATGACGAATCTGGATTTCACGGGAGGAACCCTGATGCTCGATAAGACCCCCAACAAGAAACTGTCCGACCTGCTCGACCAATTCGGCGCCGCCCTTGCCGCCAACGACATCGAGAAAGCGGTCGACTGCTTTCAGGAGGATTGCTACTGGCGCGATCTCGTCACCTTCACCTGGAACATCAAGACCATGGAAGGTCGCGACCAGGTCCGCGACATGCTGAAAAGCCAGCTGTCGAAGGCCAGGCCGTCGCACTTTGCCATCGCCAAGGGCGAGGACGCGACCGAGAGCGCCGGGCTGATCGAAGGCTGGATCAGTTTCGAGACCGAGGTGGCGCGCGGCTTCGGCCAGATCAGGTTGAAGGACGGCAAGATCTGGACGCTGCTGACCACCATGGCCGAACTGAAGGGCCACGAGGAGCCCGCGGGCTTCGCGCGGCCGATGGGCGCCAAGCATGGCGCGGGCAAGAACCGTCCGACATGGAAGGAAGAGCGCGAGACTGAAGCGGCCGAGCTCGGCTTCAAGACGCAGCCCTACACCGTGATCATCGGCGGTGGCCAGGGCGGCATCGCGCTCGGTGCCCGGCTGCGGCAGCTCGGCGTGCCGACCATTATCATCGAGAAGAACGAACGCGCCGGCGACAGCTGGCGCAAGCGTTACAAATCGCTCTGCCTGCACGACCCGGTCTGGTACGACCATCTGCCTTACATCGATTTCCCGAAGAACTGGCCGGTCTTCTCGCCCAAGGACAAGATCGGCGACTGGCTGGAAATGTACACCAAGGTGATGGAGCTGAACTACTGGTCCTCGACCGAGGCCAAGAGCGCCTCCTATGACGATAGGACCAAGGAATGGACCGTCGTCGTTCACCGCGACGGCAAGGACATCACGCTGAAGCCGAAGCAGCTGGTCCTGGCCACCGGCATGTCCGGCCGGCCCAACCTGCCGAAATTCAAGGGCATGGAAAGCTTCAAGGGCGACCAGCATCACTCCTCGAAGCATCCGGGCCCCGACAAATATGCCGGCAAGAAGGTCGTCGTCATCGGCTCGAACAACTCCGCCCACGACATTTGCGCGGCACTCTGGGAGGCCGGCGTCGACGTCACGATGGTGCAGCGCTCCACCACCCATATCGTAAAGTCCGACACGCTGATGGATATCGGCCTTAGCGCGCTCTATTCGGAACAGGCGGTGCAGAACGGCATGACCACGGCCAAGGCCGACCTGATCTTCGCCTCCCTGCCCTACAAGATCCTGCACGAGTTCCAGATCCCGCT
Organism: Mesorhizobium sp. M0587; assembly: GCF_040320945.1. Taxonomy (NCBI): domain Bacteria; kingdom Pseudomonadati; phylum Pseudomonadota; class Alphaproteobacteria; order Hyphomicrobiales; family Phyllobacteriaceae; genus Mesorhizobium; species Mesorhizobium sp. M0587. Next base: position 14,095 of record NZ_JAMYQP010000011.1, on the reverse strand, counting down.
CTACCAAAAGATGAAGGACCGCGATGCCGACTTCTACAAAGGGCTGGAGAAAGCTGGGTTCATGCTCGATTGGGGCGATGACGGCTCCGGCCTGTTCATGAAATATCTCAGGCGCGGCTCCGGCTACTACATCGACATCGGTGCCTCGCAATTGATCATCGACGGCGACATCAAGCTCAAGAGCGGCGTCGACGTGAAGGAGATCAAGGAGCATTCCGTGCTGCTCAGCAACGGCACCGAACTGCCGGCCGATGTCATCGTCTACGCCACCGGTTACGGCTCGATGAATGGCTGGGCGGCGGAGCTGATCTCGAAAGAGGTAGCCGACAAAGTTGGCAAATGCTGGGGTCTTGGCTCCAACACCACCAAGGATCCCGGCCCCTGGGAAGGCGAGCAGCGCAACATGTGGAAACCGACCCAACAGGAGGCACTTTGGTTCCATGGCGGCAATCTGCACCAGTCGCGCCATTATTCGCAGTTCCTGGCGCTGCAATTGAAGGCCAGGCAGGCCGGACTGCCGACACCGGTCTACGGGCTGCAGCAGGTCCACCACCAAGGATAATAAGGCCGGGCAAATGCCAGGCGAGGTGCGGCGACCGCCGCATCTCCGGCGGATTTCGGACTTTCCACCAGCTTGGCCTTTCTGACGGGCCATCGGCCGCACGCCTGAGCAGCGCCGAACAGAACTTCCGCCAAGTCGCTGCTGACCCGCCTCTCCGCTGCAACTTGAGCGGCGGAGCTACCACGGCCGTCAATCAGAGATGGCGCACGCGGCGCCGCTTGCGCGCGGCCTTGATGGCGCTGATGCGCTCTGTGTCTTCTTCCCTGAGATGCCGTCCGCGTTCCAGAATCTCGAGCGTGTATTCCTCGTAGGTCAGGCCGAGCCGATCTGCCTTGTCCATGCGCATCAGCATGACCTCGTGGCTCGGCGCTTTCCACGCTTTGGCATGGGCCGCTTGCCAGGCAAGGAAGATGTAGGGATCGCCCTTGCCCCATGGCGGTCCCTTATAGTCGTCGAGAGGCGGCCCGCCATTGTCGGAGCGCTTTGGCCGTCTCGCCATGACGTCAGCTCCTGACCAGCGCGACGAGATAGTCGGCGCCCGGCTCCAGGGCATGAAACACGCAATCCGACGGCGCGCCCAGCGCCAGGCAATCGCCGGGTTCAAGCCTGTGCACCACATCACCCTCTGTGAATTCCAGGCGGCCGGAAATCAGCCATATCTGTTGCTTGATGAAGGCGTAGGAAGCGGCCGGAAGACCGACCCTTTTGCCCGCCGGCAGATGCACCCTGATCAGTTCCAGCGGCATATCGCTGGCCGGCGACAAATGCCGCCTGATATAACCTGTGTCGGGATCGCGCCACACCGGCTGATCGGCGTCTCGCAGCAGCCCGCCGCCTTGCAATTCCGCGCGTGCGATCAGGGTGGAGAGCGTCATGCCGAAAGCAGCGGAAATGCGCACCAGCAGCGCCGCGGTCGGACTGGTCTTGCCGCGCTCGATCGTGCTCAGCATCGCCTTGGAAACCCCGGACCGCTCGGCAAGCTCTGCCAGCGACCAGTCGCGCATGATCCTTTCGGCGTGTATCCGCCTGCCGATAGTCGAAGAAATATCGTTCGCTATACCATCCATTCGTCCATTATAACGAAATATCGGGGCTGGAGAAGAGCCGTCTCGCGACAATTTTCACGAGCTCCTTAATCCTCTCTACACCATCCGACCTCATCGCACCTTAACCCCGTTGCTGTAGGGTCGGCGCACCAGGGAAAATGGGGATTGGCTGTCCATGTATGTCGAACGCGAAGCCTCCGTCGGAGAACCGACATCGCAGGAGCGCCGTGACGCGGAGCAGAATGACAGGCGCATCCTTGGCAATGTCGTGCAATGCGACGGCGCACGCGCCACCATCGCCGCCTATGCCGACGATGTCGACGGTGCGGTCACCGGCCTGTGGACGGTCGGCAGGATGATCTCCATCAATCTGGGCACGACGCGAACCGTCGGCCTGGTCTATGCGATCGGCAAATCGGACCGCGCCTGGAGCAATGAAGGCCCGAATGCCATCGAGATCAGCATCGAGCTGATCGGCGAAGTGCGTGACGGAGCCGAGGCCGGCGCCAAGCCGGTCTTCGATCGTGGCATAACGACCTATCCGCATATCGGCGCCGTCGCCCATCGCATCCGCACCCGTGACCTGCAGGCGGTCTATGATCTGGCCGGCCGTCATTCCATCACCATCGGCTCGCTGTCGCAGGATGAGGCGATCGCCGCCAATATCGCCATCGACGACACGCTGGCGCGCCATTTCGCCATTGTCGGCACCACCGGTGTCGGCAAGTCCACCGCCGTCTCGCTGCTGTTGCGCAAGTCGATCGCGGCGCGGCCCGACCTGCGCATCCTGATCCTCGATCCGCACAATGAGTTTGCGGCGTCGCTGCCCGAATATTGTGTCAAGGTCGATTCCAAGACGCTCGATCTTCCGTTCTGGATGTTCAGGCTGGAAGAATTCGCCGAGGTGCTGTTTCGCGGACGTGAAACGGTGCCGGAAGAGATCGACGCCTTGCGCGACCTCATTCCGCTCGCCAAGAATCTTTATCGCAACCCGAATTCAGGCGCCTATCTCCGGCGCGGCAACGATGCGCTAACCGCGGACACACCGGTGCCTTACCGCATCGCCGACCTTCTCAAGCAGATCGACGAGCGCACGGGCATGCTCGAAAGCAAGAACGAGCGCCCGACGCTCAAATCGCTGAAGACGCGCATCGAATCCGCGGCCGCCGATCCGCGCTACCGCTTCATGTTCAGCTCGCGCCTGATCGAGGACACCATCCACGAGACGATCGGCAACATCTTCCGCGTGCCGCATCATGGCCGGCCGGTGACCTGCTTCGAAATGGCCGGCATGCCCTCCGAAGTGGTCAATTCGGTCTGTTCGGTGCTGGCGCGCCTGGCCTTCGACCTTGCGCTGTGGAGCGAGGGCAAGCTGCAGCTTCTGCTGCTGTGCGAAGAAGCGCACCGCTACATGCCGGCCGATGCGCGTCTCGGTTTCGCGCCGACAAGGCACGCGCTGTCGCGCATAGCCAAGGAAGGCCGCAAATATGGCTGCTATCTCGGGGTCGTTACCCAGCGTCCGGGCGAGCTCGATCCGACCATCCTGTCGCAATGCTCGACCTTCTTCGCCATGCGGCTCGCCAACGAGCAGGACCAGGCGATCATCCGCTCGGCCATTGCCGACTCTTCCGCCTCCACGCTTGCCTTCCTGTCGTCCATGGGCCAGCGCGAAGCCATTGCCTTCGGCGAGGGCGTGGCAACGACCATGCGGCTGAAATTCGAACGACTGCCGGCGGAACTGATCCCCGGCACGGCCAAGCGCGAAGAGGCCGAGTCATCGAAAACCGGCGACGATGTCGACCTGGTAGCGATCGTGGAGCGGCTGCGCAACGTGCCGAAACCGCAGCCGCAGGCCATGGCCTTCGCGGAGATCGTCGATTCAGGCCGGCAGCCCGGCGATCCCGACTACCGCAAGCCGCCGGTCGCCCGCGCGCAATCCGACGACGATTTCGACATGCGCTACGGCCTCAAGCCCGCCACCTTCGGCATGCGCCCCCAGAACGATTAGGCTAACTGCGTCACGTCTTCTACGGAAAACTATATAACCTCGTGTCCGACGTCTTGGTTCTGCCTCGCTGGCCGATCTGGGTAATCCCGTCAGAAAATTCGTCAGGCTGAGTCGGCTTCGAGAAGCCGGAGCGGAGCGGACATTCAGTCCGTGAGCACCGGCCTACGCCGGCCGTAGCCTGAACTGCCAGGACCATCGTGAGTGCTTCGGCCGGCGAAGGCCGGAAGTCGAGGAGCTGGCATCGGACGGCCAGCCTCACGAATTTAATGATGGGATTTTAGGCGCAGACGCGGTTGCGGCCCTGCCTCTTGGCCTCGTACAGCTGCCGGTCGGCGCGGCGATAGAACTCCTCCGCCGTTTCCTTGCGGTCCCAGACGGCCAGGCCGACGCTGGTGGTGATCTTGAGCCGGACATTGCCCGAGAGGACCGACATGTTGGCGATTGCCTTGCGGATGCGCTCGGCGAATTTGGACAACAATTCCGCCTCCATATTGGGCGTGACCACGGCAAACTCCTCGCCGCCCAGCCGCGCCACCACATCGTGAAAGCGCGTCATGTCCTTCAGGCAATTGGCGACAGCCCTGAGCACCTCGTCGCCGACATCGTGGCCGTGCGTATCGTTGACCTGCTTGAAGTGGTCGAGATCGAGGATCATCAGCCCGACGGGCTTTTCGATGCGTCCGAACTCCTCGAGATATTCCTTCAGCGCGTCATCGAAATAGCGCCGGTTCTGCATGCCGGTCAGGCTGTCGGTCAGCGCCGCATGCTCGAGCGTCTCCGAGCGGGCGCTGAGCGAAACCGTCATGGCGCGCAGCTTACCTTCCTCCGTCGCTTGTTTGCGGATCAGAGGGTAGATGAAGAAGATGCCGAAAAACAGCGCGGTCGCCAAAAGCACGCCTGTCGCGAACAACAGCTTGTTGAGGTAGATAACCTTGTCCATGCCGGAAGCCGTGTGGAGTTCCATGGCGAAGGATTGCAGCTGCCCATAGGCGTGGAGCGTCACCAGGCCGGCGGCCAGGATCACGAAGATAAAGACGAAAAAAGCGGATTCCGCCTTGTGGAAACGCATCTGCTCCCCGATCGAAAAGTGCCAACCGGTCTTATGGCACGGCCGGCCTTACGGAGGGTTAATTCAGACAACCACAACGGGAATCCTTCCCTCAAGATCGACTTTTCAGGTTGCATTAGCAACAGTCGCTTGGATCATGGTTTCGAGATCGCTATCGGGGCGCAATCTCTGCCATTCCGGCCCTAGCTGATGGCGGAACCAGGTCGCCTGCCGCTTGGCATATTGCCGGGTTGCGACCTTTGCGCGTTCGATCGCCTCGGCAAAGCTTGACTGCCCGGCTATCGCGGCCTGCAACTCGCGAACGCCGATCGCCTTCATCGCCGGCAAGTCCGGATCGAGACCAAGCGCTGCAAGCTGCCTGACTTCCTCCACTGCGCCCTTGTCCAGCATCTGGTCGAAGCGCCTGTCGATGCGGCCGACCAGTGCGGCCCGGTCCGGCTCGATGACGAAAAAGCGCGCGCTTTGCCGGTCGATCAACGGTTGGCCGCGCTCCGCTTGCCATTCCAGGATCGAACGGCCCGAGGCATCGAGCACCTCGAGCGCCCGCACGATGCGCTGGCTGTCGGTCGGCCTCAGTTGCATGGCGGCCCGCGAATCCTCGCGCAGCAGGATGCCATGCAGTTTGACGGCGCCTTGTTCCTTCAACTCATAACGCCAGCGGTCGCGGACCCGCTGCGGAATGGCGGGCATTTCCGAAATGCCCTCGGCCAGCGCGCGGAAGTAAAGCCCGGTGCCGCCGACGAAGATTGGTCGCCGCGACAGCGTTCCATCGTCGATGAGCCTGGTCACGTCCCGCAGCCAGGCTCCCGTCGAATAGGCAGTGCCGGGATCAACGTGACCGTAGAGAAAATGCGGCGCGCGGGCGAGGTCCGCCGCCTCCGGCCGGGCGGTCAGCACGTCGAGCACCGCGTAGCCTTGCATGGAATCGGTGTTGACGATGACGCCGCCGGTGCGTTCGGCCAGATCGAGCGCCAGCGCCGACTTGCCGCTGGCGGTCGGTCCGGCTATCAGGATCGCGTTCTTCACGCGGCCCTCGCCCGCATCCGTGCCGGAATTCTCGATGCCGCTCGTTGCCACGCTTGTTTCCCGTCCTGCTGACCGCGCTTTGTCGCCGTCGCTTGCGAATATGGCCTCAAGGTCGGTGGGCGCAAGCGGCGTTCTCTGGCTGGCCGAAGGGATTGCCTGCGATCTTGCGCTGCCGGACGGCGCCGACGCTGCTTACATGACCGCCAGCCTGCGCGCAGCACTGGCCGCGGAACCGGTCGACGTGATCGTCCAGCAGGCGCAGACACGGCGAAAGAAGATCCTCCTCGCCGACATGGATTCGACGATGATCGACCAGGAATGTATCGACGAACTGGCCGACGAGATCGGCGTCAAGGATCACGTCGCCGCCATCACCGCGCGATCCATGAACGGCGAGATCGCGTTCGAACCGGCTTTGCGCGAGCGCGTGGCGCTGCTGAAGGGTCTCGATGCGGCCGTGGTCGACCGCATCGTCGCCAATCGCCTGACACTGGCCTCCGGCGGCCGCGCACTGGTCCAAACCATGCGCGCCAACGGCGCCTGGACGGCGCTCGTGTCGGGTGGGTTCGAGGTTTTCACCATGCGCGTCGCCTCAATGCTCGGCTTCCAGGAAAACCGCGCCAACCGTCTGCTGGAACACGACGGACGCTTCAGCGGCCTGGTCGGCGAGCCGATCCTCGGCCGTGCCGCGAAGGCCGAGGCTCTGATCGAAATCGCGTCGCGGCTCGGCCTGACGCCGGCCGACGCCATCGCCGTCGGCGACGGCGCCAATGATCTCGACATGATCCGCCTTGCCGGCACCGGCGTCGCGCTGCATGCCAAGCCGGCCGTGGCGGCGCAGGCCAGCGTGCGCATCGACCATGGCGACCTCACCGCATTGCTCTATCTGCAAGGCTATCGTCAGGAAGAGTTCGTGCAATGAAACCAATGCGTACCGAGCGCCTGATCCTGCGCAACTGGGAGGATCGCGACCGCGAGCTGTTCCACCGGATCAATTCCGACGAACAGGTCATGGAGTTCTTTCCGTTCCGCCGCGACCGTGCGCAGGCGGACGTCAAGATGGACGAGTTGCGTGGCCGAATCGCCGAGGATGGCTACGGTTTCGCTCCCGCCGAGATCATTGAAACCGGCGAATGCATCGGCTTTGTCGGTCTGCTCGGTACTGACCATCTGCCGTTCCTGCCGGCCGGCACTGTCGAGATCGGCTGGCGACTGGCACCCGAATTCTGGGGCAAGGGCTACGTCACCGAGGCGGCGGAAGCCTGGCTGGCCTTCGGCTTCGAAACGCTTGACCTTGGCGAAATCGTGTCCTTTGCCGTCGGGAAGAACAAGCGCTCCACTGCCGTGATGGAACGCCTCGGCATGACCGCCGACCCATCCGCCGATTTCGACCATCCCAGCATTCCCGACAGCCACCCCGCGCTCAAGCGGCACGTGTTCTACAGGCTCTCGCGCGAGGACTGGCAGAAAAGAGAAAAGGCGGCCTGCTAGCCGCCCTCGCTCAGATCAGGCTGTTGCCTTATCAGGATCAATCCATCCGGATTGTCACGAACCGCAACTCACCGGTCTTCGACGCCAGCATCAGCAGCGCGTTCTTGCGGCCTTGCTCCTTCAGGGCACCGATCCGGTCCATGACGTCCTTGGGCGCGGCAACCGATTCCTGTGCGATCTCGGTGATCACCTCGCCCGGCTGGATGCCGCGTTCGGCAGCGGCGGAATCCTTGGCCACATCGGTGATGACGACGCCGGAGACGTCGGCGGCGATGCTGAACTTCTTGCGGGTTTCGTCGTTGAGTTCGCCGATCGTCATGCCGAGCACGGAAGCGGTCGAAACGGCCGGAGCCTTGTCGCCCTTGTCCTGATCGGTGTTGCCGCCCTGCTCGCCGCTGGCGAGCTTCTCGCTATCCTCGAGCCGGCCGAGCGTCACCTTCACCGTCTGTTCGACACCCTTGCGCACGATCAGCACGTCAACCGCCTTGCCGACCGGGCTTTCAGCGACAACGCGCGGCAGGTCGCGCATTTCGTGAATGTCCTTGCCGTCGAATTTGAGGATGACGTCGCCAGCCTGGACGGTGCCGTTGTCGACGGGACCACCCTTGATGACGCCGGCAACCAGCGCGCCCTTGGCGGTCGCCATGCCTAGGCTCTCGGCGATGTCGTCCGTCACCGGCTGGATGCGCACGCCGAGCCAGCCGCGCCGCGTCTCGCCGAACTGGCGCAACTGGTCGACCACGCCCGAGGCGAGCTGCGAGGGAATGGAGAAGCCGATCCCGATCGAGCCGCCCGACGGCGAAATGATCGCCGTGTTGATGCCGATGACCTCGCCGGCGCTGTTGAACAGCGGTCCGCCCGAATTGCCGCGATTGATCGCCGCATCGGTCTGTATGAAGTCGTCATAAGGGCCGGAATTGATGTCGCGGTTGCGCGCCGAGACGATGCCGACAGTCACCGTGCCGCCGAGGCCGAACGGATTGCCGATCGCCATCACCCAGTCGCCGACGCGCATCTTGGTGGAATCGCCGAACTTCACCGCCGTCAGCTTGTGGCCTTTCGGATCGACCTTCAGCACCGCGACATCGGTCTTGGTGTCGGTGCCGACCAGCGTCGCCTTCAAAGTGACGCCATCGGAGAAATTGACCTCGATGTCGTCGGCATCGGCAATCACGTGATTGTTGGTGACGACGATGCCTTGCTCGGCATCGATGACGAAACCGGAGCCCAGCGATTGCACTTTCTGCCCGCTATTGTCCTTGTCGCCGCCGCGATTCTTGAAGAAGTCGTCGAAGAAATCCTGGAAGGGCGAGCCCTCGGGCAGCTGCGGCATCGGCACCGCGCCCGGCCCTTCCGTACCCTTGACCGTCTGCGAGGTCGAGATGTTGACCACGGCGCCGAGCAGGCCCTGCGCCAGATCGGCGACCGAAGCGGGGCCGTCCGCGGCGAACGTCGGCGTCACGAAGGACGGCACAGCAGCGGCGCCGACGAGAAGCATGGCTGCGCCAGCGATGAACGTCCGCCGTGCCGCGCGCAAAAGGGGTGTGGATGTCATCGAGAAGCCTCCCGGCGTTTCTGAAAGAGAAAAGCGCTTCGGCGAAAACGCCGCGTCGCGCCATGATGGCAAAAAATACGGCACGTTTGCGGCTATGGCTATCGGCAGAGTGTAAATCCCGCGTTATTCGGCGGCCGCACTGCCTTTATCCGGCTCGCGCCAGCCAGACGATGCCGACGCCAGCCGCGATCGCCGCCAACCCGGCGATCCGCAACGCATTCTCCGGCATCGACAGCATGTCGCCGGCAAGTTTCCTCGCCAAGCCAGGGAAGCCGCCATAGACCAGGCCCTCTATGACGAGGACCAGGCCGATGGCGGCGAAAAAATCCTGCACCGGCCGTTACTGGCCGGTGCTGGGTGCCGTCGGCGCGGCAGGTGCCGTCGCCGGCGCGGCAGGTGCCGGCGCGGCCGGCGTCGCCGGTCCTTGCTTGCCGTCGGGATCGCGGAAGAAGCGGAAGAACTCCGAACTCGGCGACAGCACCATCGTCGTTCCGGTGTTGTCCAGCGCCGTGCCGTAAGCATTCATCGACCGGTAGAAGTCGAAGAAAGCCGGGTCGCGTTGATAGGCTCCCGCAAAGGTGGCGCTGCGCTGGGCTTCGCCCTCACCGCGCAGGATCTCGGATTCCTTCTGCGCCTCGGCAACGATCTCGACGACCTCGCGATCGGCGCGAGCCTTGATGCGCTGCGCCGCCTCGTTGCCGCGTGCCCTCAGCCGTTCGGCCTCGGCCAGACGTTCGGCCTTCATGCGATCGAAGGTCTGCTGCGAGACCTCGGCCGTAAGGTCGGTGCGGCGGATACGGACGTCCTCGATCTGCAGGCCGAGCGAGGTGGCGTCGGGCCGCAGCTGATCGCGCACTTCGCGCATCATCACCGCACGTTCTTCCGAGAGCGCCGCCTCGAAGTCACGCAGACCGTAGACGCGACGCAAGGCGGCGTCGAGACGTGTCCTCAGCCGCGCCTCGGCCAATTCGATCTGGCCGGAGACCGCCGCCCGGAACACGCGCGGGTCCGAAATGCGATAGGCGATGAAGGCGTCGACCTCGTAGAACTTGCCGCCCGAAACCTGGACGCGGATGTTGTCGAGGTCGAAGCGCAGCACCCTGTTCTCGATGATCTGCACCGTGTCGGCGTCGAAGAACGAGAACGGCGCCTTGAAGTAGATGCCGGGCGCGGTCTTGACGTCGACGATCTCGCCGAACCGCAGCACGAGCGCCTGCTGGCGCGCATTGACGACGAAGACCGACGAATAGATCAGGAACAGGATGACCGCGGCGATGACGACGAAGACGGGAAGGCGGTTGGCCATCACTGGTTACCTCCCGTGGTCGCGCCCGGGATCGCCGGAGGCGGCGTTTTCTGCTGCAATGCCGGCAACGGCAGATAGGGGACGACCCCCTGCCCGTTGCCCTGTTCGACAATCACCTTGCCCGAATCCTTCAGCACCCTCTCCATCGTTTCGAGATAAAGCCGCTTGCGCGTCACGTCGGGCGCCTTGGCATATTCGTCGTAGACCGAGATGAAGCGCTGCGCCTCACCTTCGGCTTCCTGCACCACCCGGTTCTTGTAGGCGGCCGCGTCTTCACGGATCTGTGCGGCCGCGCCGCGTGCCTGGCCGAGCTTCTGGTTGGAATACTGGTTGGCCTGCTCGACGAACTTGTCCTCGTCCTGCTCGGCGCGCTGCACCTCGTCGAAGGCATCGGCCACTTCGCGCGGCGGGGCCGCGTCCTCGATCGAGATGGCGTTGACCTGCAGGCCGGCCTTGTAGCCGTCCAGCGTCGTCTGGATGATCTCCCGGACCGAAGCCGCGATGCCCTGACGGTCGTCGCGGAAGATGTCCTGCGCCGGCCTGCGGCCGACGGCTTCGCGCATGGCGCTTTCGGCAACCTGCCGCAGCATGCCGTCCGGATCGGAGACGTCGAACAGATAGGCCCGGGGATCGGAAACCTGATAGGCCACCGAAAACTGCACGTTGACGATGTTCTGGTCGCCCGAAAGCATCAGGCCGTTGCCGCTGGTGTTTCCGCCGCCGATGTCGACGAGCTGCTCGGAAATCTTGGCCGTCTCGACGGTCTCAAGCGGCCACCAGTGGAAATGCAGGCCGGGCTGCGACAGCTCGGCCTTCGGCTTGCCGAAGCGCAGTTCGACCGCGACCTCGTCGGGTTGCACCGTATAAACCGCCTGGAATGCCCAAAGCACCACGAGTACCGCGCCGATCAGCCCGAACACGGCGGGGCTTGCGCCACCGCCGCCTGGCAGCGCGCGCCGCAGCCTGTCCTGGCCGCGGCGGATAATGTCTTCGAGGTCGGGAGGCGACCCCTGCGGGCCGCTCGGTCCCTTTGGCCCCTGCCCCCAGGGTCCCTGATTGTTGCCGCCGCCGCCCCACGGGCCGCCGCCACCGCCACTCTTGTCATTCCAGGGCATGAACGTCCTTTCGCTTGGAATTCCCTCATGCACCGGTGTTACGGCGCAAAATCCTAGTGTTGTTCTTCTATAGGGACGCCACGAGGCGCTTTCAACGCGATGCCCTGCCGACACGATCCGATTTTGGACCGGTCGCGACCCTTTGTCGTCCTTCAATGCACGTCGCGGCGACGCTCGTAAACCGTATAGCGCGTCGCGTGGCTGTCCTTTTCCCCGGCCGGGACCTCCTGCGAGCTCACGATGCCCCATGAATCAGGGTCGATCGGCGGAAAATGCGCGTCGCCGTCGACCGTGGCCAACACATGGGTGACGTGCAGCCGGTCGGCCAGCGGTAGCGCCTGGGCATAGATCTCGCCACCACCGATGACGCAGACCTCGTCCACGCCGGCCATGCAGCGCCCGCGCACCGTCGCCAGCTGGATCGCGGCTTCCAGCGTATGCGCTACCTCGACGCCCTCGGCACGCCAGGCCCTGTCGCGGGTGACGACGATGTTCAACCTGCCCGGCAGCGGCCGGCCTATGCCTTCATAGGTCTTGCGGCCCATAATGATGGGCTTGCCCATCGTGTCGGCCTTGAAACGCTTGAGATCTGAGGACAGCCGCCAGGGCAGCCCGCCATCCCGCCCGATGACGCCGTTCTGGGCGATGGCAACGTAGACCGCAACGTCCATCAGCCGCCGTTCCCGCCATTGCTGTCCGAAGGGTTGAGGATCAGGATGTCGATGTCGCGCTCGGGACAGAAATCGTCCGCCCTCATCTCGAAACTCGTCGGCCCGACCTTTTTGACATTGTCGCCGCAGAAGGAGACCAGGGCTTTCGGATTGCCCTTGTCGACCGTCAGCTTGAACTTGCCGATGCTGCCCGCCGCCCAGTTGCCGCCGGTGGTCAGGATATAGGCGATCCGGCTTTCATAATATCCGGGGTAGCCGTCGGGATTGTCCTTCGCCGCCTTGCGCACCGCGTTTTCGAACGTCTCGTCCATGCAGTACCGGGTCTTATAGGCGGCGTACTGGCCCTGGAACTTTCCGTCATAGAAGAAACTGACGGAGGACGTGCCGCCGACGCTCGGCTTGTAGCGGTGCGATACATGAACGTCCTTGTTGGCCGGAAAGGTCGAGCGCCACCAATAGGTCGAACGCAATTGCCAGAAAGGCGCATAGGTGGATTTCATGCCGCTGCCGTCGTCGACCGTATCCTCGATGATGATGCCGCGGTTGACCCAATCGTCGGCCACCGCTTGCGGCAGCTTCGCCAGCGCCGCCTTGGCCGCGTCGCCGAACGGGTTGAACGGCACGTTCTGGGCCTTCAGGTCGGCGCCGATATCGATGCCGAGCGCGAACACCTTCTGCTCGAGCTGTGGCTTTGTCGCGACCCCGTCGATGGTCACCTCGAAACCGAGAAAATTGTCGCTCTGGTTTTCGGGGATCGCCGGCATCTCCTCGGGATCGCCCGAAATGTCGGGCATCGGGAAGGCGACGATCGCGTCGACATCCTTGTCGGTGTTGTTGTGGAAGACGTAGTCGACCGTCACCTTTTCCGGCGAGATGAAGAGGTCCTCGCTCTGCATCGCCACGGCATCGCTGCGCGACAGGATCAAGCCGCCGGTGCCGAGTTCGGCAACCGAGTCATTGGCAAGGGCTGGTGTTGCGCACAGCGCGAGCGCGGCGGTCAAGACGTATCGGAACATAGAAGGCCCTCCTCGGCGAGGATATCGGCATGACCCTAGAGCAATTCCAGGAAAAGTGTGAAACGGTTTTCCGTCCGGAATTGCGTAAAAACATAAAGATAGAGCGGTTCGGCGTTTCCGTGAAACGGTGAACCGCTCTAGCGGTTTCGGCGCGGCGCTTCAAAGCCCTTCCGCGTCCTGGACGTGCCACAGCGTCTGGACTAACAGGCTCCGATCGGGCAGGAGTTCGCTCCATGCGCAAGCTCCTCGTCATCGGCATCGGCGCCGGCAATCCCAACCACATGACCGTCCAGGCAATAGACGGCCTGAACCGCGCCGATGTGCTGTTCATCCCCGACAAGGGGGCGAAGAAGAACGACCTTGCCGAACTGCGGCGCGATATATGCGACCGCTTCGTCACCAACCCGAAGTCGCGGCGCGTCGAATTCGACGTGCCGGTGCGCGCCGAGCCGGCGCCAAGCTACCGCTCGACCGTCGACGACTGGCACGAAGCGATCGCCGCCATCTACGAAGGCCTGATCCGCGACGAGATTGCCGAAGACGGCTGCGGCGCCTTCCTGATCTGGGGCGATCCGTCGCTCTACGATAGCGCGCTGCGCATTCTCGAGCGCGTGCGCCTGAGAGGTAACGTCGAGTTCGGCCTCGAGGTCATCCCGGGCATTACCGCCATCCAGGCACTTGCCGCCAGCCATGCGACGGCGCTGAACCGCATCGGCGATTCCATCCTGATCACCACCGGCCGCCGCCTGACCGATGAAGGCATGCCGCAAAATGCCGGCAGCGCCGTCGTCATGCTCGACGGCAAATGCGCCTTCAACACGCTCGCCGACCGGGACCTTTTCATCCAATGGGGTGCCTATCTCGGCACGCCGGACGAAATCATCGTCTCCGGCCGCCTCGGCGATGTCGGCGCCGAGATCGAAAGGGTCCGCGAGGAAGCCCGCCGGAAAAAGGGCTGGATCATGGACACGTATATGCTGCGGAAGGTGGGGGAGTAGGAATTGGGCAGTAGGCAGTAGGGGAGTAGGGGAGTAGGGGAGTAGGGCAGTAGGGCAGTAGGGCAGTAGGTGGAGGAGACATCAGGAGCCGATACACAAGAAAGCACACGAAAAATTTCGATGCTCCCGAGTTGGTCTGCCCTACTGCCCTACTGCCCTACTGCCCTAATGCCATAGTACCCTCCAGCCGTACTGCCGTACTGAGCGTGACGGTTGTCCAGATCTGACGAAT